>NZ_CP097843.1:1719293-2063152 GCF_023611505.1 Streptococcus oralis
TATGCTTTTGAGAAGTTGATTCAGCAGACTTGGAAACAAACTATAAAAGAAGAGAATCAATAAAATCGGAGGAGTCGCTCGGATAAACGCCAGATAGACCAGAGAAAAACTCCTCACCCCTCGAACCTTGTAAATCTGCCCCAAGGCCAAAAATAGAGCCGGTAAAAAGCTTAAGACCATAGCCACAATCATGATAATCAAGGTGATTGGCACACCCTTCAAGGTCTCAAGAAAGGTCTTTACAATATAGTCTATATCCATTTCTTACCTCCCTTTTGTTTCCAAAGACTTCTCAAGCAAACGACTCAAGCTAGAAATAACTAAGGCAATCCCCCAATAAAGAAGCGCAACTGCCGTATAGGTTTCCAGCGAGTAGTTCCCTAAATTGCGACTGATCAAGAGATTGCCTGCACCCATAACATCAACGAAACCAATCGTATAGGCCAAGGCAGCATCCCGCATAAGATTGAGAATAGCGGTCGTTATATTAGGAAGAGCAACTTGAAAAGCTTGGGGAAAAATGATTCTCCAAAAAGTCTGACTTGGAGTCAAACCAATACTAAGCCCGGCCTCTGTCTGTCCCTTTGGAATAGCTTGATAGGCTGCCTTGAAAACCTCAGCAACAATAGCCGCAAACAAGAGAATCATCGTCAGGAGGACAAAAATAGTTTTAGACCAGTTGTTGATATCCAAACCCAGCCACCATTTCAGAAATTCTGGCAAGCCATAAAAGACTAGAAAAAGTAAGACAATCGGCGGTGTACAACGAAGGGTAAAGATATAGCCTTTGGAAATCGCTGCAAAACTCTTATCTTCTCCTACTTGCGCCCAGGCCAAGAGACCTCCAAAAAGGGAACCAAGAAGAGTGGTAAAAAAGAGAATGGACAAGGTCATAGGAAGTGCCTGCCATAAGGTTGGCAAAAACTGAAAGACCTTGGAAAAATCATAAGAAACCATGCAAAACCCTTTCTAGTTTTGGAATTTCTGGTCTAGTCTTTGTCTACATAACTAAAGACATCTTCTTTAAAGTATTGCTGAGATAGCTTAGCAAGCGTGCCATCTTCTTTCAACTCTTTAATTACTTTTTCGTATTCTTTAGCAAATTTCTCACCCTTTTCATCACGGTGAATCAAGGGATAAGTTGGAATGCCCTTATATGGGAACCAGCTGAGTTCGTCCGCATATTGGTGGTAAGGGCCATCTTCTGCGGTAACTGCTTTTTCAAAGGACAGTTTGATATCAAAGAAGGCATCATAACGTCCTTCTAAGACCCAGGCATAGGCATCTGCCACCTTAAAGGATTCCGCTGCAGTTAGCTCAATTGGTGCATCCTGATGTTTTTCATTGTAGCTGGTGATAACATTCCATTGAGCATTCTGTGGAGAGATGGGAACCAATTTCCCTTTATTCTTAGCAAAGTCATCAATGGTTTTGTATTTCTGTTCATCTTCTTTTCTGACAGTAAATCCGATGATGCTCGCTCCGACTGGTTCAGATGGAATGACAAACTTTTTAGCTCGTTCTTCTGTGTACCAAGCTCCCTTGGTTCCGATGTCATACTTGCCTGATTCCAGACCAATCAAGAGGTCATCATCACTGGTACCCGTATATTCAAATTGATAGTTTTCCAACTTCTCATCAACAGCCTTCAAAACAGCTACTTCATAACCATCTGATTCCCCTTTTTCATTGACAAAGTCATAAGGGACGTAGTTTTGTGTATGGGCAACCTTCAAGGTTATGACTTCAGCAGACGAAGCCGTTTCTCCCTCCTTGGCTGGAGCGCCAGCTAAACTTCTCCCGATAATCGTTGCCCCAATTACTGCAACAACTGCTACACCACCGATAATCCATGCTTTTTTACTCATCTTTTTCTCCTTTAGTTTTCAAGCGCTTCTCTCACCCACTGGATACGTTCAACTGCGATATCACTTGGAATGGTACAATCTGCCCCAAGTACCAATCCCTGTTCCCCAGCTTCTGCAACTAGTTTCTTTGCCTCAGCCTGAATGGCGTCCTTGCTACCAGTATACAGCAAGCCCGTCTTACCATTTTCGAATCCTCCAAGAACCGTACGTCCCTTGAAAATCTCACGACCTTCCTTGAGAGTGATTCCCTCTGGCCCTACAGCCCAGTTAAAGACTTGGGCTGGATAGTCTGCAAAAAGGTGAATATCATTTCGCGCTCCCTCGTAGCCACAGATATGAAGAACAGTGACACCACCAACAGCACTAGCCGCTTCCAGAACAGTTATCCCACTAGGTGCAATGACGGCTTGATAATCTGCTGCTGATACTCGTTGATCTTGGATACTTTGCACGCTGAGGTAGATTCCGTCAGCACCAGCCTCTTCGATGACGGCTTGGCTGAGGCTAGCAATATCTTCTGCAATCACATCCAACACCTTCTTAAGGGCTTCAGGATCTTCCACCAAAAAATCTGCAATGAGGTCATCTCCGCCAGACACTTCCCCTAGTAGCCACTTGAGATAGGTCACAGGAGCAAAAATATTGTAAATCGCAACGATATCTTCTGTAAACTCTTGCTTGATTTTCTTAACCAAGTCCACCTGCTCTTTTATCCAATCGTGATCTGGTCCGAGTGGTTGAATGGTCGCCAATTCTTGAAGTGATTTTCCTTTGGCAATCGCTGGATTTGGATAAGCAAAGTAGCCATCACTCATGAGTTTGATAAAGTCTGGCTGAACTTCTCGGATAAAGCGCTTATGCCCCTCAATATTCTTCTCGATAATGGCTGGATTTGAGAAACCGTCTAGCCATTCGCCTTCGGATGTGAAATGGTGCCAAAAACCAACTGGCACACGATCAACCTTTTCACCTTTAAATGCTTTTAAAACCCATTCTTTTTTTTCTGACATTCTTATTCTCCATTTCTTACTTTTTCAACTAATAAACTGTTTGCGATATCATTCGAGCGTAGAAAGGGGAGACTGGACTTGGAAAAATCCTGAACTCCACGACATCTCTCTCCATTTTTGCAGTGCCCATTTTTTACGACACTTATGGCAACCAAAGCCAGCAAACCGACAACTACAATGAAGATGCCCCATCTTTTACTTTTCATAGCTCCTCCTTTTAGAGAACCGCTGCCTGCCGAATCCAGTCCAACCTCTCTAAGTCAAAGTCATCTGGAACAGTACAGTCAGCTCCCAGAAGAACGCCTTTACTACCTGCTTCAGCCAGTAACCGTCTTGTTTCATTTTGCAATTCCGCCTTGGAACCTTGATAAAGCAAGCTTTTCTTGCCATTTTCAAATCCACCTAAAACGGCCTTGCCTGGAAACAACTCTTGACCCTGTGTCAAACTAACATCCTCATGGTGGGTCGCCCAGTTGACAACTTGCGCTGGATAATCCTTAAATATCGTCACATCATTACTCGCACCTTCAAAACCACAGATATGAAGGATATTGGTCCCATCAACCTGATTGGCCGCCTCCAAAATCGCTATATTGCTCGGTTCGATATAGGTTTTGTAGAGTGCTGGTGTGATGCGCTCATCTTGAATTTCCTGGGTGCTGAGATAAATCCCGTCAACACCGCCTTGCTGGATGATTTTTTGAGTTAGGATAGCAATATCTCCTGCAATCACATCTAGAATCGCTCTGAATTGCTCAGGATTTTCAAGCAATAGATCAGCTACTTCCCTATCTCCTCGAGAAGTTTCTGTACGGAACCAGCGCTTGAGGTAGGAGATCGGTGAAAAGATATTGTAGAAAGAAGCAATCTCTTCGGTAAAGGTCTCTCGAATCGCTTGTACCACTTCCACCTGTTGCTGAATCCATGGGTGTTCCTCACCAATCGACTCAATAGAAGTCAGCTCCTGAATGCTTGCAATCTTAGGACTATAGACATTACTTGGATAAAGGAAAAAACCGTCGCTCATAATTTTGACAAAATCAGGACGAATCTTTTCCACATAGTTGCGATGCCCATCAACACTTTTTTGAAAGATACGTGGATTATTTAATCCCTGCCCCTTTTCTTCGAGTGTTACAAAATGAAACCAAAATCCCACAGGCACTCTTTCCACTTCATCGCCTCGAATCGCTCTAAAGACTAGATCTCTTTTACTTGCCATACCTTTCTCCTTCCATTTGGATTGAAACCATCTTACCACTCCTTTTTCCCTTTTCCCAATATATATTGACTATCAACCCGATTGGAAATTTTTATATCTATAAAGAAAAAATCTCTGAAAAGCTTGATGTTACTAGCCTTTCAAAGATTCACTTTATTTTCATCTATTTTTCAAAAAGGAGTTGATATAGATTTTCTATCAAGTCGATTGGATTTTTTTATAACCATCTTCATTCCCAAATTAAGTACATAATTTTATCCTAATACCAAATTACTACTGAAAAATTTATTTTCTCCCGATATTCCCTTGCACAAATCCCATGAAAACGCTACAATGTTAATAGACTATTATTAGGAGGATAGGATTATGAAAATATCCAAAGTTACCATTACAATTGCTTCTACACTTGCTTCCGTCATTTTACTGACTGGCTGTGGCACAAATTCGGCAAATTCACAGACAACACAAAGTAGTACATCTGACAATCAGGTTACAATGACCTATGATCAGTTGCGTTCAAGAGAAAATACTATGTCAACTCTTTGGTATCAAAAAGCAGCTGAGACCAAGGCACTCTATCTACAAGGTTACAATGTCGCTACTGATCGTTTGAAAGAACTACTAAAAACACAGACAGATAAACCCTACTCTATCGTTTTGGACTTGGACGAAACCGTATTAGACAATAGCCCTTATCAAGCGCAAAATGTCAAAGATGGAACAGCATTTACCCCAGAAAACTGGGATGTCTGGGTAAAAAAAGCCGCAGCCAAGGCTGTACCAGGTGCTAAAGACTTTCTCCAATTTGCAGACCAAAACGGTGTCCAAATTTACTATGTATCTGACCGCACGATAGATCAGGTAGATGATACGATCAAAAACCTAGAAAATGAAGGAATTCCTGTACAAAGCCGCGATCATCTCATGTTCTTAGAAAAAGGCGTCAAATCTAAAGAAGGTCGTAGACAAGCAGTCCAAGAAAAAACCAACTTAGTCATGCTACTAGGAGACAATCTTGTGGACTTTGCAGAGTTTTCAAAGACCTCTGAAACTGAGCGCGACCAAAAATTAGAGGAATTACAAAAAGAGTTTGGTGAGAAATTCATCATTTTCCCTAACCCAATGTACGGATCATGGGAAAGCACTGTCTACAATGGTAATAAATTGGATGCTAAGGGTCAAACTGAAGAGCGCCAAAAAAACTTACAAGGTTTTGATAAATAAAATAAGGGAGCTATATACCAGTTTACACCAACCACAAGATATCGTATTTGCAAGAATATCAAAAAAAGACGATTTCCAAGCGGAAATCGTCTTTTAATAGAACAGACTTCTCCAATTCAAAATGTACTTCATTTAGTATATGTGTAGCCATAAACCATATTTTCTAAGTGGTTTATACATGACTGTCCGTCAGGAAAAGCAAATATGCAAAATTTAGAAATTTTGATATAATAGAACTATCAAAAAGTAAAGGAACGATTGGTATGAAAGCAATCACAGCTCACAGCTCACAGCTCACAGCTCACAGCTCACAGCTCACAGCTCACAGCTCACAGCTCACAGCTCACAGCTCACAGCTCACGCTGATTATGTAATCAAGCGTATTTTTTGTCAAGCCCTAAAACAGACTTTTTCACATTTTTGTGAGAAGGTCTTTTCTGTTCTGTGTGAAAGTGAGGGACTTGTATGAATCAGGCATTCGAAACAGCGATTCAACAAGCCCTACGAGAGGTGGTAGAAAGCTTTGATGAACAGTATGTAGCTGAGGGACTATTAAAAAAAGATGCTATTATAGTAGATTTAGATAATTATAAACCTGAGTTGGTTGAAAAGATTTTGACAAATGCAATTCTAAATGAAGCATTTACCGAGGATATTGCTGGTGCGACAATTTTGAAAATCAATGATATCATTCAAATACTTGAAGTTGATGAATATTGGTCAAACTCTTACACGCGTTACACCAACAAAATCGGATTAGCAGCAGATAATCGCTATCTAGATGAAACAACAGATGTTGTCCTAAATTTCCCCTACAAAGATGGTATCTTAAAAGCTGGTATGACTAAAGATGATGTATCGAGGGAAGATGCTGAAGAATCCTTTTTAAATGAGATAGTTGCTAGAGAGGAGATTGATGTCCTCCTTGATGAAAAGATTTTTAAAAATGCTAAGAAATATGACAAAAACGGTTCTTCCCCTGTATCAGAAATCAAGGATACGGATAACCTGATTATCAAGGGAAATAATCTATTAGCCCTCCACAGTTTGAAAAAACGATTTGCAGAGAAGGTGAAATTGATTTATATCGATCCACCGTATTATTTTGAGGGGACAAAAGACGCCGATACCTTTTCTTATAATTCGAATTTTAAGTTATCCACTTGGTTAACGTTTATGAAGAATAGACTAGAAGTTGCAAGAGACTTATTGGACGACGGTGGAGTGTTGCTTGTTTCTATGGCAGAGGATGGTCAAGCCTATTTAAAAGTGTTGATGGATGATGTTTTTGCGAAGAATGATTTTGTTGAAACTTTTATTTGGCGGAATACTGATAACGCTGACTCACTTGGGAAAAAAAGTCGTAGCGGTGTAGAATATATCCATGCTTATGAAAAGAAGAAAAACCCCAGTGTTCGTTGGATTGGTAAGGATGCAGAAAATGGAGACGCACCATTATTAAATTCAAGTAATTCTATTGGAACACTTAACTTCAAAGCAGGAGTTATTCGATTTAGTATTCCAGATGGACATTATTTTGCTGGGCAAAAATCGTCAGTAGTTCTTGAGGACGATTTAATAATTGAAAATGGTAAAAATAAAAATGCCATTCGGTTGACTGGTAAGTTTAAATGGGGACAAGACTATCTTGATAACGAAGTTTCAAAAGGAGGAGACTTTGTTATTAAATCAGATAAGTTTTCTATTCGATATCAAAAAGCAGAAGCAGGCAATGTTGCCCCAGAAAAATTTATTGATGAACGCTATCTATCAAAAATTTTTGGAGTGGGCACAAATGAGGATGCTAAAACTCATTTGAAAGAATTAGGTTTTGACTTTTCATACTCTAAACCAGAAAGTTTATTAGCATTTTTTATTAGAGCGGTAACTTCTGAAAACGATATTGTCCTTGACTTCTTTATGGGTTCGGGAACTACTGCAGCAGTTGCTCACAAGATGAATCGTCAGTACATCGGTATTGAACAAATGGATTATATTGAAACCGTAGCGGTAGAGAGATTAAAGAAAGTTATTGATGGAGAACAAGGTGGCATTTCTCAAGATGTTGCTTGGTCTGGCGGTGGTTCATTCATTTATGCTGAGTTAATGGATAAAAATGCAACCTTTGTTGATGCTGTTCTTAACTCTAAACATTCTGATGAATTAAAGGCTATCTTTGACGACATGAAAGCCACACTTGATTTTGATTTCAGAGTGGATTTACAAGAAGTTGACCAATCTATCTGGGATGAAGATTTTGAAATGCAGAAAAAAATTCTTGTGAAGATTATTGACAAAAACCAGCTCTATCACAACTACTCTGAAATTGACGATGAAACCATTAAATCGCAATTATCCCAATCAGATTATGATTTCAATAAGAGTTTTTATGGAGAGAACTGATGGTTAGAAAAGCAAAGAAAAAAGAACTGATCTTTGAACTCTTCGATGAATTGAAACAGCTGGATATGGATATTTTGAACGAACAGCATGGTTGGGAATTACCACAGTATATTGTAGAAAATCTCAAGCATGAACCACGTTCTTATCAAAGTGAAGCTATTCGCTATTTTCATTACACTCAAGCATCAGATACTTTCAAGTTTCGAAAACCAAGACAGCTGATGTTCAATATGGCAACTGGTTCGGGAAAGACTGATTTGATGGCTGGTTTAATCCTCTATCTTTATAAAGAAAAAGGGTATCAAAATTTTCTGTTTACAGTGAATACAAATGGTGTTCTGAGTAAAACCATTGATAATCTAACGAGTGCTCAATCTACTAAGTTTCTTTTCAATTCTAACTTAGAAATTGATGGGGAACATATCTTTATCAACCAGATTTCAGGAAGATTTCCAGATTTTCCTAATAAAAATGTAATTAATATTAAGTTTGTTTCAATTCAAACATTGACAAATGACCTCTTCACACAGGCAGAAAATATCATGTCATTAAAAGATTACCAGAAGACAAAAATGGTTATTCTGGCGGATGAAGCCCATCACTATTCTGCTTCTACGAAAAAGAAAAATAAAGCAGAATTGGAAAAAATCTCATGGGAAAAAAGCCTACTTTCTCTTCTTCACGCACATGCTGATAATCTCTTGCTAGAATTTACCGCAACACTTGATTTTGACGATGAGACCATTTATCAAAAATATCGAGATAAGATTATTTACCGTTATACCTTGGATTCATACATCAAAGAGCGATATTCAAAAAATGTAAGACGCATTCAGACGGGGAATTCCAACGAAGATAACATGCTTAGTACCGTTCTTCTGAGTGAATATCGTCGCAAATTTGCTCTAGAAAAATTTGGGATTGAGATAAAACCAGTCATTCTTTTCAAATCACATAAAATTGATGCTTCCTATGAAGCAAATAAGCTATTCAATGAGATGATTGATAGTCTGACTGTGGAAAGTTTAAGGTCGTTCCTTATTTCACAATTGAGAAGTGTATCAGAAGAGCAAAGCCATACTCTACAGCTAGCTTATCAGTATTATCTCGAAAAGGATGATCTTTCAACTGTTGTTCGAGAAATTAAGCGTGGTTTTTCACCAGCTAGAATTCTAAATGCAAATGATTCAGATAGTGGCTCAAAAGGGTTGCTAGAAACAGGACAGTATCAAGCCCTCAATTCGCTTGAATCGCCCAATAATCTGTACCGTGTAGTCTTTGCCGTAGCAAAATTAACAGAAGGTTGGGATGTCCTCAATCTTTACGATATCGTTCGTATTAGCAACTTGGGAAAAATGAATGATAAAAGAGATGCTAAATCAACCAATTCCGAGGCTCAGTTGATCGGACGTGGGGCGCGATACAATCCTTTCTCCTTAAATCAAAAGATTTCTTACCAAAGACGATTTGATGAATCAGATGAAACAGCAAGTCTTTTGTTGGAAACACTACACTACCATACCCTTAATGAGCCACAATACATTAAGAATTTGATGGCATCACTTGACAAGATGAATCTTGCGACTGGGACTGATGAAAAAAATCCTCCAATTGAAATCAAACTGAAACCCTCTTTCAAGAAAACCCAAATCTTTAAAGCAGGTAAACTTTACTATAATGAAACTGAGGAAATTCCTGACAGTCACTATGTGAATTTACGTGCATATGGTATTGAAATTTCTAAGCTAGCCAATATAACCTATTTTAAATCCACCTATGAGACAACTTACCTTTCAGCTGAAGCAATAGAGTTAAAAACGTCCCAATTGAGGGGAGTTGATATTCGTTATTTTAAAAAATCAATTAGCCGCTCTAACTTTTTCCGATTTGAAAATCTGAAAAGATATCTTCCAAATCTCAAGTCCATTGAAGATTTTTGGGGCGAAAATTGGCTAGATTTGCAAAATCTTACACTCTCTGTCACAACAGAAAAAGAAACCATTGTAGAAGATTTTTCCGCTATGGAAAAGCTGAAAATTGTTGATAACTTTTTTAACCTACTGGCTGCCAAAATAAAGGCAGGTTATCGCAAAGCAAGAGGTACGAACCGCTTTATCGGATATCCAATTACAGAATATCTCGTTGATTATCGCAAACGAATACCTAATTATGATACAGCTAAACATAGTGGCTCCTTCATCGAACAAAAAGTAGCTAATATTAGTTTTGAAAAATTTGACTTTTTTGCTTATCAATCAGCTATAATCAATAGAAATGAAGAAAATCTAGTTAATGCTATTGCCAACCATATTGATGAACTAAGAGAACAATACGGTGATGTTTTCCTCATTCGAATGGACGAAAACATGCTAAAGGGGACAGATAAAGTTGAACGATTGAAATTGCACCAATTTGAAGAGAATCCACGGGAAATCAATTTTTCAGGATTTCAACCAGACTTTATCCTACTTCTTCAAAATAAGGATTACTATCTTCAAATCTTCATTGAACCCAAAGGTGAACAATTGGCAGAAAAAGATAGATGGAAGGAGGAACTCCTTTCATACATCAACGACCATCAAGAAGATTTGATTTTCGAGGATGAAGTTGATGGAGTTATCATCAAAGGACTTAAATTCTATAATCAAGAAAATAGTAAGCAAACACTCAATCAATTAGCACAGGTAGCTCTTGAAAAACCACATTTTGGTGGAAATATTAGGCTGGACTTATTCTAAATATCAAAAAGACGATTTCCGCTTGGATAATCGCCTTTTTTGCTATTTTATCTTGTAGTTGGTATAAGCTGGTATATATTCCCTAGAAAGTATGCTCTGTCCCTTGTACCAAAACTGTAGTTGTCGTTGATCAGTGTGTGGCTGGCATAGTCTTTCAGTTGAATGGAAGTTTTATCTGCACTATCAAAAATCGTTCTTTCTGTTCTTTTGATTCCCTCTAAGTTTGAGACTGAACCAACCTAGCACGGCAATAATACTTTATTTCTTTTCAGGATAAATAACTTAGTCATTAATACAGTGGCTCCTTACTCAAGGATGTCAAGACAGAGTAAAAAAGCCTAGATCAACTAGACTTTCTTAGCTTATTCTACTGTTACTGACTTAGCAAGGTTGCGTGGTTTGTCCACATCAAGGCCACGGTGAAGTGTTGCAAAGTAAGCGACCAATTGCGTTGGTACCACCATTGAGATTGGTGAGAGGTAAGGGTGTACGGTCGTAAGGACGATATCGTCTGTCTCTTTAGCAACATTTTCTTCTGCGATTGTAAGCACTTTGGCACCACGTGCTGCGACCTCTTGGATATTTCCACGAGTATGGTTGGCAAGGACTGGATCTGATAAGAGGGCCAAAACAGGAGTTCCCTCTTCAATCAAGGCAATGGTTCCATGCTTGAGTTCTCCTGCCGCAAAGCCTTCACACTGGATATAAGAAATCTCTTTGAGTTTGAGACTGGCTTCCATAGCTACGTAGTAATCTTGACCACGTCCGATGTAAAAGGCATTGCGAGTTGTTTCAAGAAGCTCACGAACCTTACTATCAATTAATTCTTTTTCTGAAAGAGTTGATTCGATAGACTGAGCTACGATTGACAACTCATGAACCAGGTCAAAAGCTTTGGCTTTTTCATTCCCATTTGCTTCTCCGACAGCTTTTGCCAAGAAGGCAAGAGCTGCGATTTGTGCGGTATAGGCCTTGGTTGAAGCCACGGCAATTTCAGGACCCGCGTGAAGAAGCATAGTATGGTTGGCTTCACGAGAAAGAGTTGAACCTGGCACGTTTGTCACTGTCAAGCTTGGAATGCCCATTTCATTGGCCTTGACCAAAACCTGACGGCTGTCAGCTGTTTCACCAGACTGGCTGATAAAGATGAAGAGTGGTTTCTTGCTGAGAAGTGGCATACCATAGCCCCACTCAGATGAGATTCCAAGTTCAACTGGTGTATCTGTCAATTCTTCTAGCATCTTTTTAGAAGCAAATCCTGCGTGGTAAGATGTCCCAGCTGCAAGGATGTAGATACGGTCTGCCTCTTGAACAGCCTTGATGATAGACGGGTCTACGACTACTTGACCAGCCTCATCTGTGTAAGCTTGGATCAACTTACGCATAACTGTCGGTTGCTCATCGATTTCCTTGAGCATGTAGTAAGGATAAGTTCCCTTACCGATATCAGACAAGTCAAGCTCAGCAGTATAGCTAGCACGCTCACGGCGATTGCCATCATAGTCTTGCACTTCAACGCTATTAGCCTTGACGATTACCAACTCTTGGTCATGGATTTCCATGTATTGGTTGGTTTCACGAATCATAGCCATGGCATCTGAGCAGACCATGTTATAGCCATCTCCAAGACCAATCAAAAGTGGTGATTTATTCTTAGCCACGTAGATAACATCTGGATTTTCAGAGTCAATCAAGGCAAAGGCATAAGAACCACGGATGATGTGAAGAGCTTTTTTGAAGGCTTCAAGAACTGACAAGCCATCTTCTTCAACAAATTTCCCAATCAAGTGAACAGCAATTTCCGTATCTGTTTGCCCCTTGAAGTGGTGACCTGCAAGGTATTCTTCCTTGATTTCAAGGTAGTTCTCAATCACCCCATTGTGCACCAAGACAAAACGTCCAGTCTCAGAGCGGTGTGGGTGAGCATTGTCCTCCGTTGGTTTTCCGTGAGTCGCCCAACGCGTATGTCCGATACCAGTTGTACCCTCAACACCAGCTGTCTTTGCAGATAATTCTGCGATACGACCGACAGCCTTGACTAAATGATTTTCAGCACCACCTAGGACAAAAATCCCCGCAGAATCATAACCACGGTATTCGAGCTTTTCAAGCCCCTGAATCAAAATATCAGTTGCATTTGTGTTTCCAACAACACCAACAATTCCACACATAGTATATACGACACAGACCAGCTGTGCTTTCTCCTTAAATTGGTATAGTCTGATTTCCCTTTTACAGAATCAGCAAAAACAGTATATACTTGTTTTTCTCACTTGTCAAGGATAAAAATTGGTATAGTTTTTCTATCTGGTATTTTATCAAGATTTCACTTGATACCTGACAAGTCAGCATCAATTACTTATAATAAAAAGAGGAGGTATTTGCCATGTGGTTTTTCTTCGCACTTTTATCAGCTGTCTTTGCAGCCTTAACGTCAATTTTAGCCAAGATTGGGATTGAGGGAGTTCCATCCAATCTAGCAACTGCTATTCGTACGGTCGTCGTCATTCTTATGGCCTGGGCCATGGTTTTCTTGACCAATAGTCAGACCGAAATTTTCAACATCAGTAGAAAAAGTTGGCTCTTTCTCATCTTATCTGGTTTAGCCACTGGCGCTTCTTGGCTCTGCTACTACAAGGCACTACAGATGGGCAATGCGACTGAGGTATCTGCTGTCGATAAATTCAGTCTCGTCATTACCCTTGTTCTAGCCTTTTTCTTTCTACAGGATATCCTGACGTTTAAAACAATTATTGGCTGTATCCTGATTACGATCGGAACCTTGGTGATGATATTGTAATAAAGAGTGAGATGAACACCATCTCACTCTTTTCATTCTTAAAATCCATTATGGTCGCTGAGTTCTTTGAACCAATGGCCTGATTTCTTCAGGCGACGTTCCTGTGTTTCCAAGTCAAGTTCAATCAAACCATAACGATTTTTATAGCTGTTGAGCCATGACCAGCAGTCGATAAAGGTCCAAATCAAGTAGCCCTTACAGTTGGCCCCGTCTTCAATGGCACGGTGAAGTTCACGCAGATGCCCTTTGACAAAGTCAATACGATAGTCGTCCTGAATCATCCCATCTTGACGGAATTTTTCTTCCCCTTCAACACCCATGCCATTCTCTGTCAGCATCCACTCAATATTACCATAATTTTCCTTGATATTTTGAGCGATATCATAAATCCCCTGCTCGTAGATTTCCCAACCGCGGTGAGGATTGATTTTACGGCCCGGCATGACGTAAGGCTCATAGAAATGCTCTGGCAAAAGCGGGCTATCAGGATGTTTAGCAAAGCGTGGAGCCATGACGCGCAAGGGTTGGTAGTAGTTAACCCCAAGGAAGTCCACAGTATGCTCACGAATGAGCTCCAACTCTTCAGCTGTAGAATCCGGCAGCAAATCATGCTCTGCTAAAGTCTCTACTAACTCTTCTGGATAAGCTCCCAAGACAGACGGATCTAGGAAAGATTGGGCTTGAAAGAAATCGGCAATGCGAGCAGCCTTGACATCTGCGGGATGCTGACTACGTGGGTAGGCTGGTGTCAAATTAAGGACAATCCCAATCTTAGAGCCAGGCAAAATCTCATGACAGGCCTTAACCGCAAGACTACTAGCCAGTTGCGTATGATAGGCAACCTTAACCGCTGCTTTGGCATCCACCTTGTGAGGATAGTGGGCATCATAGAAATAGCCAAACTCTACAGGTACGATGGGCTCGTTAAAGGTAATCCATTGATCCACCAAGTCACCGTAAGTCTCAAAACAAAAACGAGCATAGTCTTCATAAGCTGAGACGGTTGCCTTATTTTCCCAACCATCCCCATCTTCTTGCAGGGCAAAAGGCAGGTCAAAGTGATAGAGATTGACTAAGAGACGAATGCCCTTGGCCTTAATGGCTTCAAAAACCTGACGGTAGAAAGCCACCCCTTGTGGATTGACTTCTCCACGGCCTTGTGGGAAAATACGAGACCACTGGATAGAAGTTCGGAAGGCTGTATGCCCAGTCTCTACCAAAAGCTCAATATCCTTTTCCCAGTTTTCGTAAAAGGTCGATGTTTTGTCAGGTCCAATCCCATTGTAGTAGCGATTGGGCTCCACCTGATACCAATAATCCCAGAGATTATCTCCTTTACCATCACCAAGCACTCTTCCTTCTGTCTGTGGTCCAGAAGTAGAGGAACCCCAGACAAAATCCTTTGGAAATTTTAGCATTATTATACCTCTTAACTTGATTATGTATTTCTTCACTCTCATTATATAGAAAAAACAAGGTAAAAACTAGTTACATTTTTGCCTTGTTTTTCTTCTGATTATAGTTTTTATTTCTTGCTTAGGATTTCAAGGGTTTCGAGCAAGTTGTCTGCGTGAACTTCAATTGTGTCACCAGTTGCCTTGATCTTAACTTCTACAATACCATCGGCTGCTTTTTTCCCAACAGTGATACGGATTGGCAACCCAATCAAATCGCTATCGCTAAACTTCACTCCGACACGTTCGTTACGGTCATCTGTCAAGACTTCGTAACCAGCTCCCATCAAGCTTGCTTCAAGTTTTTCTGTTAAGGCTTGTGCTTCTTCGTCTTTGACATTGACAGTGATCAAGTGCACATCAAATGGTGCCAATTCTTTAGGGAAGTTAACTCCCCAAGCATAACGGTATTCACCTTTAGGCGTTTTGTTAACAAAGAGGCGAGCGTGTTGCTCTATAACGGCTGAAAGGAGGCGGCTAACACCGATACCGTAACAGCCCATGATGATTGGCACAGCACGACCATTTTCATCCAAAACATCTGCACCCATACTTGCTGAATAACGAGTTCCGAGTTTAAAGATGTGACCGATCTCAATACCACGGGCAAAGTTTAGAACACCTTGTCCGTCTGGTGAAATTTCACCCTCACGAACTTCGCGAATGTCCACATATTCTGCAGTGAAGTCACGACCTGGGTTCACACCCGTCAAGTGGTAGCCATCTTCGTTAGCCCCTACAACAGCGTTGCGAACATCTTGCACCTTACGGTCTGCAATGATTTTCACATTTTCTGGTAAACCAACTGGTCCAAGCGAACCAAAGCCTGCTGGGACGGCACTTGCGACTTCTTCCTCGCTAGCCACATCAAAGAAATCTGCTCCCAAATGGTTCTTCAACTTGACTTCGTTGAGTTGGTCATTTCCAACTAGAAGGGCTGCGATAAGTTCACCATCTGCCATGTAGAAAAGGGTTTTGATCGTTTGTTCTTCTGGCACGTTGAGGAAGGCTGCCACTTCATCGATGGATTTAACACCTGGAGTTTCTACTCGAGTCACTTCTTCTTCCGAAACGACACGGTTGCTTGGTTTGTACTCGTTTGTTGCCATTTCTAAGTTAGCTGCATAGCTAGACTCACTTGAGTAGGCAATGGTATCTTCACCAGAAACCATCCATTTGAGCAATTCTGCCTTGATTTCTTCTTGCACTTCTGCAGGAATTTCATCAAATGAGGCAACTGACTTGTCTAAGACAACCCAGCGGTCGAGGTCTGTACGGGCTGGTGTAATGGCCATAAATTCTTGGCTATCCTTACCACCCATAGCGCCACCGTCACCGATGATGGCCTTGAAGTCCAAGCCACTACGAGTGAAAATACGTTCGTAGGCCGCCTTGTACTCGTCATAAGTCACATCCAAACTATCGTAATTAGCATGGAAACTATATCCGTCTTTCATGATAAACTCACGCGTACGGAGAAGGCCGTTACGTGGACGTTTTTCATCACGGTACTTAGGTTGAATTTGGTAAAGGTTGAGTGGCAATTGCTTGTAAGACTTGACAGAGTCACGAACAATAGCTGTAAAAGTTTCTTCGTGTGTCGGACCTAGGATAAAGTCTGACTTTTCACGATTTTTCAGTTTATAAAGGTCTTCACCATAGGTTTCATAACGACCTGATTCACGCCAAAGATCGGCACTGAGAAGGGCAGGGGCTAGCATTTCCACCGCACCAATCTTATCAAACTCTTGGCGCATAATGTTTTTAGCCTTTTCAATCACACGGTTAGCAAGTGGTAGGTAAGAATAAACACCAGCAGAAACTTGACGAACATAACCAGCACGCAACATAAGGGCGTGACTGATAACTTGAGCATCGCTTGGCATTTCGCGAAGCGTAGGGATTAGCATTTTACTTTGTTTCATAATATTCCTCGATTATCTAAAAGAAGAGTCGCATAATGTCATTCCAGGTCACAGCTAGCATCAAGACAACCATGATAACTACACCAGCCATGGTGACATAGGTTTCAATTTCTTGTTTAAGGGGTTTCCGGCGGATAGCCTCTAGGATATTGAGCACAATCTTTCCACCATCCAAAGCCGGGATAGGAATCAAATTAAAAATCCCGATATTGATGGAAATCATAGCTAGGAAGTAGAGGACATTCTCAATTCCATTTTTAGCAGCATCGCTACTTGCCTTAAAAATGGCAACGGGACCACCGAGTTTGTTCAAATCTGGATGGAAAATCAAGTTTTTCAGAGCTGAAAGGATACGGAGCCCTGAGTCAGCAGCGGTTGTAAACCCACCAACAAACATGGATAGAAAGTCTGACTTGACCCCCGGTTGAACTCCGAGAATATAGCGTCCTTGATTCTCTTCTGGAGTCACAGTAACTTGTTTTTCGCTACCATTTTCAGAAATAGTCACATCCAAGATCGGAGCGGTCTTGTCCTTGGTATCTGCTTCCACAGCCTGGGTCAAATCTTGCCAATTCTTAACCTCATGCGAGCCGACCTTGGTGATTTGAGCTGTCTCAGCTACGCCCACCTTAGCCAAAGATCCCTCTGGCATGACATGAAAGAGATTGGTCTGAGTGTCTCTAACACCACCCTGCAAAAAGATCAGAATCCAAAAAACAACAACACCTAAGATAAAGTTATTCATAGGACCTGCAAAGTTGGTGATGAGCTTACCCCAGATAGAAGCATTTTGATACTGTACATCCAGAGGGGCAATGCGTACTTCGGTTCCATCTGCCTCAACAACTGTTGCATCGTGATCCACCGCAAAGGTCTTTTCTTCTTCCAAGACCAAGCCCTTGATAAAGAGCTTGTCTTCAAAGTCAAACTGAGTTACCTGCATAGGGAGAGCTGTTTGATCAAGTTTCTTCCCAGATAGATTGATTCGTTTGACCTTACCATCTTCGGCAAGTGTTAAACTGACTGGAGTTCCTGTCTTGATCTCTGTCGCATCATCACCCCAGCCTGCCATACGAACATAGCCTCCTAGAGGAAGGATACGAATTGTATAAGCAGTGCCATCCTTACCGATATGGGAAAAAATCTTGGGCCCCATACCAATGGCAAATTCACGAACTAGAATGCCTGATTTCTTGGCAAAATAAAAATGTCCAAACTCATGCACCACCACAATAATCCCAAAAACGAGGATAAAGGTTAGCAATCCAATCATTCAATATTCCTTTCTTTAAAACAGGCCAAATAAGTGCATCATTGGAAACACAATCAGCATGCTGTCAAAGCGATCCAACACACCGCCATGTCCAGGGATAAATTTTCCAGAATCCTTGACACCGAAATGGCGTTTCATGGCACTCTCAATCAAGTCACCAAACTGACCTGCCACACTGAAGAAGGCTGCAAAGAGACTCATCCTATAAATTCCATAGGGAAGAGCAACTGTACTGTCCACTAGCATGAAGAGTACTGTTATCAGTACCGCACCTAGAATACCCCCAACAAAGCCCTCAATACTCTTATTAGGAGAAACTCTCGGGGCTAACTTATGCTTGCCAAAATTCACCCCCGTCAGATAAGCTGCACTATCTGTCGCCCAAACGATAAAGAGAGCCAGGAGAACCTTATCAAATCCAGCTATACGAGCATCTAGTAAGGCATTGAAGCCAAAACCAACATAGAAACTCACAGCAATCGGAAAGGCAGCATCTTCAATCGTATAGTTTTTACTGAAAACGGTTGTCCCTAACATTATTGTAATCAAAACACTGTAGGCAACTACATTGCCATCAACCGGCAAAAAAGTTAGGTAATTTTCTAAGGGGATTGTGAGGGCAAAGGTTGCAAGGAGGGTCAAGGTACCCTCAATGGTCATAGTCTTTAGTCCCTTCATGTGCAGAAGTTCATGAACAGCCAGCATAGCTATCAATCCAATTCCTATCTGCAACAAGAGCCCGCCAACAAACAAGACGGGAAGGAAGATAACCAGAGCCAGTCCAGCAAATAGTGTTCTCTCTTGTAAATCCTTGGTCATATTATCTCCTAAACTCCTCCAAATCGGCGATGACGACGATTATAGGCAAGAATTGCTTCCTGTAAAGCTTCCTCGTCAAAATCAGGCCACAAGGTATCCGTAAAATAGAGCTCACTATACGCCCCCTGCCATGGAAGGAAATTGCTCAAGCGTAATTCTCCACTGGTACGAATAATCAAATCTGGATCTCGCACATCCTTAGGCAAATGTTGGGTGAAGAGATAGTTGCCAATCAATTCCTCTGTGATATCACCTGGATTGATTTTCGCATCTAAAACATCCTGAGAAATCAGCTTAACAGCCTGTGTAATCTCTGCACGTCCACCATAGTTAAGAGCAAAATTAAGAATCAAACCCGTATTGTTCTTGGTCAATTCCTCTGCTTTTGTCAAAGCTTCAAACGTCGGCTTAGGCAGACGGTCTGTCTCCCCAATCATCTGAATCTTAACATTATTTGCATGTAATTCAGGAACGTAGTTATCATAAAACTCGACTGGTAGGTTCATGATAAACTTGACTTCCTGATCTGGGCGTGTCCAATTTTCCGTAGAAAAAGCATAGACCGTAATAACCTTAACGCCCAGTTTGTTGGCTGCCTTGGTCACCTTTTGGAGGGCTTCCATCCCCGCCTTATGACCCAAAACCCGTGGTTGCATGCGTTTTTTAGCCCAGCGACCATTCCCATCCATGATAATCCCAATGTGAGCAGGAACCTGTGTTGGAACCTCAACTTCTACAGCTTTATCTTTCTTAAAAAATCCAAACATGATCTTATTCCTATTCAAAAATCTATCGTTTCATTATACCATATTTCCCTCTATTCTTCTATTGCTAAGTTACTGCCCCTGCTTGCAGACAAACAAAAAATAAGCCGCCTGATTGGGCGACTTTATTTTATAGGGAGATTATTATGAAAAAGTTTTAGGAGTTTAAGTTAAGTTTCTCTTAACTTATGAGTCTAGTATACCGCCCCTAACTTAAATTTTTCTTAAGTTTTTCGAAAAAGTCAGATTTTCCCATTTTTCTTGCCAATTTTTCTTGGACAAGCGCTCTTGATAGAGCTTCATTCGGTCCTCATTCTCTAAGAAATGAGGAGTTGGGGAAACTTGAAACTTTAAAATATCCTCTAAACCATAGGGCGCAAAGAGCTCTAAAGTTGCGTCGGCATGCAAGCGAAGCCCTATCGCCGTACAGCGTTCGGGATATTTACTCATAGCATCACGAGAACTCGTGTAAGGCGCAGTGTGGGGACTGTGCTGGTGCATATAGACCTGATTTTTCAACTCCCACTGATACTGAGGAAAATCTTCTCTCAGCTTTTTCTCTAGGGATACTGTTTCCTCATAAGAAACATCTAGATCAAAGAAAATCACATCCACATCCGTCTCACTGTCAAAAGGCGATTTGTCTGACAAGAGATTCCAGATAAAATTTCGGACAGAACCTGCTGCCAACCAAGAGTCTTTCAGAGCAAGGTCACGAATAATGGTCAGAATGGTCATTATATCTGGATTTTCTCTGAAAGCATCTAGAATTTCTTGTTCATTTTTCATTGTATTCATAACCTAAATGTTCATATGCCTTAGCCGTCGCAACCCGTCCAGATCGTGTCCGCATGATAAAACCTTTTTGGATTAAGTAAGGCTCATACATATCTTCCACCGTTTCGCGCTCCTCGGCAATATTGACAGAGAGAGTTCCTAATCCGATAGGACCACCACCGTACATCTCAATCATGGTCCGAAGGATTTTCTGGTCCACATAGTCTAACCCTTCATGGTCTACATCTAGCATGGTCAAAGCCTTATCAGTAATGACATCATCAATTAAACCATTCCCCATAATCTGGGCAAAGTCGCGCACGCGCTTAAGGAGACGATTGGCGATACGAGGAGTTCCTCGACTGCGTAAGGCCAGCTCAGCAGCTGCCTCATGAGTGATTTTCATCTCAAAAATATCTGCTGTTCGTTCGACAATTTCTGTCAAGTCAGCATGGGCATAGTATTCCATATGACCTGTAATCCCGAAACGCGCTCGTAGAGGATTAGAAAGCATACCAGCACGGGTCGTCGCACCAATCAAGGTAAAAGGTGGCAAATCCAAATGGACACTGCGACTGCCTTCACCAGCCCCAATCATGATGTCGATGTAAAAGTCCTCCATGGCACTATAAAGTACCTCTTCCACCGACATGGGCAGGCGATGAATCTCGTCAATAAAGAGGACGTCTCCAGGTTCCAAATCATTCAAAATCGCTACCAAGTCACCCGCTTTTTCAATGACAGGCCCAGAGGTCTGCTTGAGATTGACTCCCAGTTCGTTGGCAATAACAAAGGCCATGGTCGTTTTCCCCAAACCTGGAGGCCCAAATAAGAGTACATGATCCAGTGCTTCATCCCGCATTTTGGCGGCTTCGATAAAGATTTGGAGCTGGTCCTTGACCTTATCCTGCCCAATATATTCACGTAAATATTGGGGACGTAGGGTACGTTCTACCAACTCCTCATCACCCATGATTTCATAATCTAAAATTCTACTCATGCTCCTATTATAGCAAAAATCCAGCCTACAAACAAAAAAGCCACCTGATTGGGTGACTTCTTTAGGGAGATTATTATGAAAAAGAAAAGTTTAGGATTTCATTAAATAAAGGGTACTCAATGAAAATCGAAATCAGACTAGGCAGATAGACGCAAGCATAACTATGGTTAGCTAAGTCGACTCTAACGAAGGTTGATGAGATTTTCGAAGAGTATTAGGAGGTCTTTATTTAATGATTATATAATACACAAGGAGACTTAAAATTCCCTTAATTTTTAAATCCATTACTAACAATTTTCTTGAACAGCTGTTTGACCTGCAATACGTCCAAAAGTAAAGATATCCGTAAGCGAATTTCCTCCTAGACGGTTACCTGCATGGAGTCCACCTGCGACTTCTCCGGCAGCATACAAACCAGGAATAATCTGACCTTTTTCGTTCAAAACGTGTGTTGAAGTATCAATCTTGAGTCCACCCATTGTATGGTGAACGGCCGGTTTTCTCGGTGTTGCGTAAAATGGCGCAACCTCACACTTGAGATCAAAACTACCTTTATTAAATTCAGGATCAAAACCTGCATCTACATAGGAATTGTAATTCTTAATCGTTTCCACTAGAACTTGTGGATCCATACCAATCTGAACCGCCAACTCTTCTATCGTATCTGCACGATAGAGAGTTCCTGCCTTGACTTGGGCATCGATTTTTTCTTGGCTAGTGTTGTAAGCAGTTTCCTTGATGCGGTCATCCGCAATCAAGTAGAACAAACCACCATTATCAATCGCCGCTTGAGATAGCTTGTCTCGGCTACCGTACTCATCTACAAATCGCTTCCCTTGAGTATTTACCATGATGAAGTTAGCTGGAGGAACTTGAAGTCCTGAGAAGAGAGCTCCTGTCACTGGATCGGATACTGGCATCATTTGACTAAAGCCCATACCCACCAAATCTGCACCTACACTTTGACCTAAAAGAATACCATCTCCTGTTACAGCTGGTGTATTAGATGTGGCAATATCATCTGCTATTTCAGTCCAGTAGGTATTGTATTTTTGTAGCATCTTGGTATTGGCACCAAATCCTCCAGAAGCTAGAACAACAGCATCTGCATTGACAATGATGGTTTGACCGTTTCGGCCTTCTGCTCTGACACCCTTGACAGCCCCGTCTTTTACAAGCAATTCTTTAACTGGAGAGTCAGTCAAGATCTTACCTCCATTTTCTAGAACATATTTTTGTAGGACAGATATAAAGGCATACCCCATTGGTTGAACCGGCTTATGACCACGACGCCAAAGGGCTCCAACTGGCATTGTCACTTCGCTACGAACAAATTCAACACCAATGTCTTCCAACCAACGAACAGACTCTAGGGCCCGTTCGGTTAAAACAGATACTAAATCGTATTGGCCATGAATTTCATTTCCTTGTAAATCTTTTCGTTTCCCACCGATATAGGTTTGGATACGGTAAAGTAAGGTAGAGTCAAACAAATAGCTTGGGTCCTGTAAATACTGCTCAACCTCAACTTTCAAGGCTCTAAAGTCCTCTAGATATTCTGGGTCAATCGTTGATTCATCTATCGCAATCAATTCTTGAAGCGTATGTGCCTCACCTGGATGAGCTGCGAAGGTTCCTTGCCATGCTGGATCTGGTGCATTCATTGGACCACCTGCACGAACAGTATTTCCTCCAATTGCTGGGAATTTCTCAACAATAATCGGCTTCTTACCAGCTTGTAAGACTGCAGCAGCCGCAGCTAAACCAGCTCCTCCACCTCCAACGATGACAACGTCTGCCTGATAGGTTTTATCTTCTTTATCTAGAGCAGATGGCGCTTTTGAACGCTTGCGTAAAACATCTGGATTTGCACCAGCTTGTTTGACCGCACGCGCAACTCCGTCCAAGACACCATTTGAAGTCACAGAAGCTCCTGACACCGCATCAACGTTTAAGGTTTGTCCCTCAATGATTTCTGCTGGGATACGAGTAAAGACAACATCTGCGATTCCTGAAGATTCTCCAGAAGAATCGATTTCAATTTTTTCAATACGGTCCTCAGAAACCGTGACATCCATCGGCAATTTACCATTATGGCCTTCAGTTGTAACATGATAAGTCCCCGGTTCAAATCGAACTTCTTCAGGGAGATTTAGTTGGTTTGCAACGGATACAAAGCGAAGGAAGCGATAAAAACAACTATCTAGGAAATCTACAGTTCGTTCATCAATTAAATTTCCATTATCATCAAATGCTCGATGAGCTCGACCAAGTAAAAACTCACTGCCTGGCATAACTGTTGCATTTACTCCAGGAGCATCAAGAATCTGACGAAGATGAAGTTGGGCACGTGAAGAACCTTGAATATCATAGGAAGCTCCTACAATCATTGTCGGCTTTCCGTCTAGTGGATGAATGTTAAAAGACAACCACTCGAGCAAGCTATTCAAACTTGATGGAATCGTATGATTGTGCTCGGGTGTCGAGATAATGACACCATCAGCTTCTGAAATAGCTTGATTAAACTTCTGAATAATAGGTGTATCTGTTTGATCATCTGTTTCATTGAACATCGGTACATCTGTTATTTCTAAAATCTCAATATCCGCTTTCTGAGCAAAATGTCTTTTCATAAATTGCAACAGGTTGCGATTATAGGATTTTTTTGCATTAGTCCCAACAATAGCTACTAATTTCATTGACTCTTCTCCTTTCATTAATTCCCTAGGCTTTTAACCATTCTTCCCAGATGAATGATTTTTTACGATTTGTATCTTCAGGTTTTACTAAAGCTTTTGTTAGTTCAACAAAATTTTGAAACTCTGAAAAATGTTCTTCTAGTTCTGCAACCTTTTCAGGATTGTTCAAATGACACTCATCATCTAGTACTTGCTCAGAATGACCTAGAAAGAACTCTGTACCAGGCATAACTCTCGCTTTAAGCTCCGGCGCATCTAAAATTTGACGTAAATGTGCCTGCGCTCTAGATGTTCCTAGCAAACCGAGAGAAGCACCTACAATCATAGTTGGTTTATTGATTAAGGCACGACTGGTATAGGCAATCCACTCCAAAGCAGAGGCCAAAGGTGCTGGTATTGTGTGATCGTACTCAGGTGTTGAAATAATCACACCATCTGCAGCAAGAATTTTTTCTGAAAAAGCTTGAACCTCAACTGGTGCTTGCTTGTCCTCAGGTTCGTTAAATGCTGGCAATTGTTTGATTTCCAATACCTCAATGTCGGCCTTATCCGAGAAGTGCTTTTGCATAAATTTCAAGAGTTTCCGATTGGTTGAGCGATCCGAATTGGTTCCAACGATAGCAACTAGTTTCATCTTGGTACCCCTTTCATTTATTTAATCTACTTTCATTATACTACTTTAGAAAATCTTGTAAATCCTTGATAATAAAGACCGTGTTATTCTATCAGATTATCGTACTTTAGTATAAGTTCGTGAAAAAATTAACAAAATATCTTCATAAACTATTGAACGGCTTCCTTAACTATGATATAGTCTTGGTGAAAAAATATACATTTAAGGAGGATGTTTTTATGAAAGAGACATTCAATCGTTGGCGGATTCTAGTCGCGTCTACAGCCATTCTTCTTTGCACAGGTGCCGTCTATTCCTTTTCTGTTTTTGCCGGACCACTTAGCAGTTCAACAGGCTGGTCCATGTCAGATATTATGTTAGCATTTGCTATCAACTCTGCAATCGGCCCTATCCCCATGATTCTAGGAGGTTATTTAGTTGACAAAGGTTATGTAAAATGGACCATCGCCCTCGGCGCTCTCCTATTTGCTAGCGGATTTTACTTAACCGGCTATGCCAATTCACCAGCCATGCTTTATTTGACCTATGGATTAATGGCTGGACTTGGTCAAGGTTTTGCCTATTCGGGTGCCCTCTCCAATTCACTTCGCCTCTTCCCTGATAAACGTGGCTTAGCCTCTGGAATTCTGACAGGCGGAATGGGATTTGCCGCAGTCATCGCTTCTCCAGTCGCAAGCAATCTCATTCAACAACAAGATGCCTTCTTTGCTTTTCGTACCATTGGGCTAGTCTATATTGTTGTTATCATCTGTGCCATTTTCTTTATCAAGGCAGCTCCAAGCGGCTACCAACCATCAGGCTGGAAAGCTCCAGTACAAACTAAGCAAGGACCTACTAATAAAACCTGGAAACAAATGCTACGAAGCCCTCTGTTTTACATTATCATTAGCATGTTCTTTGTCGGCGCCTTTTCTGGTTTGATGATTGCCTCTCAGGCATCGCCAATCGGTCAATCAATGTTTGGACTCTCTGCAGGAACTGCAGCTCTCTATGTTTCTCTCTATTCCATTGCAAACTCTAGTGGTCGTTTTATCTGGGGATCACTCTCTGATAAAATTGGCCGTTCAAAGACCTTATTGATTATCTATTCTGTCATTGTCCTAGCTTTATTCTCTCTAACTATCGTCCCTGGTCAATTCGGCTTCACCTTAGGAATTATAGGACTTGGTATCTGCTTTGGTGGTGTTATGGGGGTCTTCCCATCTATCGTCATGGAAAATTACGGTCCTGCAAATCAGGGAGTCAACTACGGTATCGTCTTCACTGGATATTCTTTAGCAGCATTTTTCGCTCCCAAAGTCGCTGTTCAAATGGCAATGGCTAATAATGGAAATTATAGTGTAGCTTTTTATGTGGCTATCGCTTTGGCCTTCATTGGACTTATGCTTACTATTTTTTATATGAAAAAGAAAGCTTAAATCTAGAAAACTTCCTAGATAAGGAAGTTTTTTTGGTATAATAAAAGTAGTAATAGTATATTGGGAGGATTTACCATGGCAGACCGTTCACGTTTCTTACGAGATAACCCATCTGACTTCCCATATGATTTTGAAAAACAAATCCTATCCAAAACGTCTCCTGACACAATCTATCATTGTCATCCTGAACTAGAGATTATTTACGTTACAAAGGGTTCTGCCATCGTTCATATCAACTCAGAACGCTTTGAAAGTCGTGAAGGAGATATTTTTCTTATCCAACCGACCTCTCTCCATGCTATCTATTCTCACAAAGATCAAGAACTATTTTCTACCAGCTTTCGGATTCATCTAGATTATCTTGGTAGAAGTCAAATTGACAGTTTTAGCCAACGCTATATTCAACCCCTCCACTCTGGCCACTTTTGCCTCACTCCTCAAATATCACCAGGCGATAAAGCCTATGATCAAATTCAATCCTGCCTTCTTTCCCTCTTTTCTATCCTTGAAGAAAAAGGCATATACTACGATCTACTCATAAAGTCTAAACTATACGAATTGCTTCATCTTCTCTTTAAGTATCGATATGTCAATCGACACTATACAGATGATACCTATCAAAAATACCAAAAACTAAAAGAAGTGATTTGCTACCTTGAACAGCACTATGCAGAACCCATTCATATCGAACAACTAGCTGCAATATTTGGATATAGTAAAAATCACTTTATGAGTATTTTCAAGCAACATACTGGAGCCAGTTGTATGGACTACCTGCTCCAGTTACGTCTTGAAAAATCCTGTGAGAAACTCGTCCAAACCAACCTCAGCATTCAAGAAATTGCAAGCCAAGTCGGTTTCACCAACCTTTCAAACTTCAACCGTCAATTTAAGCAGCACTATCACTTAACACCTAGACAGTATCGAAATCAACAACTTAAAAAGAAAACATGATTCTTTCTCCTTAGTCTTTTCTAAGGAGTTTTTTCAAACAAAAAAGCCACCTGATTGGGTGGCTTCTTTAGGGAGATTATTATGAAAAAGAAAAGTTTAGGATTTCATTAAATAAAGTTAGGAGGTCTTTATTTAATGATTATATAATACAAGATGAATCTTAAAGCTAACTTAATTTTTTCTCTGATTTATCATTTTTTTAAAAATTTTTTTCGAATGGAATTTTCCTCTCCAAGCCATAAAAAAGCCACCTGATTGGGTGGCTTCTTTAGGAGATTATGATGAAAAAGAAAAGTTTGGGATTTCATTAAATAAAGGGTACTCAATGAAAATCGAAATCAGACTAGGCAGATAGACGTAAGCATAACGATAGTTAGCTAAGTCGACTCTAACGAAGGTTGGTGAGATTTTCGAAGAGTATTAGGAGGTCTTTATCTAATAACTATATGATACACGAGGAGACTTAAACTTTACTTAAGAAAAAATAATTTTTTTTATCTTTTTCGATCCACCCAAATCATTCCTGTGCAATCATAAGTAGATAAAGTTTCAAATCCCAGAGAACGATAGAATCCCAAGGTTTTTTCTGTCTGTTCGGTCACTAGTTGGACTTGATAGGCATCTTTGTAATCACCTAAAACCTCTTTCATCAAGTCGCTACCAATCCCTTGGCGCTGATGGCAAGGCAAAACAATCAAATCCTGGACAAAAATCGATGTAAAACCATCTCCGACCAAACGGACCAAGCCCACCACGGCATCGCCATCAAGTGCCAGGTAAATCGCTAATGAGTGAGACAAAGCCTGCTCCAACATTTGGGGTTGATGTGTATAGTTTGTCCAACCTACTGCCTGATAGAGATGTAAAACATCTTCTAACTTGACAACTTCTTGCTTTCTCACGCTAATCATGTCATCACCTCTTAGAGCTCTCTCAAGCTCTTGTACTGCCGTCCATCTTTATCAAAGTTTTCAGGAGCCAGCCATGCTTCCAAACGAGCTTTAACTTGAGGCCAGTCCTTATCAATCATAGAGAGCCAATCCGTATCCCTCGTACGCCCCTTATAAACGACTGCCTGGCGGAAGGTTCCTTCATAGACAAAGCCCAAACGTTCCGCTGCTCGTCTGGATGGCAGATTTAGAGAATCACATTTCCATTCATAGCGACGATAGTTAAGCTCCTCAAAAACATAGCGAGCTAGGAGATATTGAGCCTCTGTCCCTATCCTCGTACCCTTAAGAGCAGGCGAAAAGGTGACGGCACCAACTTCTATTACTCGGTTATTCTGGTCAATGCGCATGAGAGAAAATGTTCCCAAGGCCTTACCAGTTGCCTTGTCTATAATCACGTAGTAAAAACGATCCTTACGATTTAACATCTGATTTAAGACGGTAACTAGTTCCTCCATATCTGCCACTGGTTCCTGAAAGAGGTAGGTCCACATCTCCCGAGGAGTATCTGGACCATAAACAGCTAGCAAATCCTCTGCATGCTTCTCCACCGAAAGAGCCTCTATCCGAGCGTAGCGCCCTTCTAAGGAATCAATGGAAGGCAATTCACCTGGTGTATAACCTTTCATTGACTCACCAATTATCTGACCATATTCATTTACTGGCATAGCTTTCTCCTTGTTTTACGCTGAAAATACTATATCATAATTTTCTCTATATGGAAACTAGCACTCTCCCCAAACTTCATCCTCAACACTACATTAGTGATCCGTTTTCTTTCTTTTCTCTTCTAAGGCTTGATTAATTCGTTGGGTGAGTTTGTGAGTTTGCCAGATCTGGTACAACCATATCAGTCCATAAATTAACAAGAAAAAGAACCACAGCAAGGGACTCAACAATGCTGAACCCCAGCCAAAAAATAGGTAGGTCAATACTAAAATAGTAGCTGTCGCTAACAAATGAACTCCTACACGCATACTATAAGCAAGAAACTCTAGCCTTTCAAGGATTAAGGTCAATACCCCCATAATTCCACTCATCAAAAACAAAGCTAGAATATTTTTTGTCGTTGGTGCGGGATAGGTGATACCTGAATAAAACTGAGCCAATAACACCAAACTCAAATAAACAAAGGAGGCCGTCCGCATTCCCGATACAAAATAAGCAATCAATCGCTTCATGATTTTCTCCTATAAACCTAAATAATCCATTAAGGACTTAACGTATTTCCGACTCACACTAGATTTGATACCCCGAGTCATCTTAGCCATCATGTTTCCTGAAAAACTATCCGATAATGACTCTAGATGGTCAATGTTTATAATTGAATGACGTGATATCTGTATAAAGTTACGCCGGTTAATCCGATTCTGAAAGTTTGTCAATGTTTCCTTAGTTTTATAAATCCCGTCTACCGTATAAATGGTCAACAAATTCTTATCGATATCTGCTAGAATAAGATCCTCAATTTTCACCATAACCAGATGATCATCCGTTCGAATAGGAATGACCACCTGATTAGTCGTTGAAAATTGTTCTAAATACTCCATGACTTCTCTTGCTTGGTCAGTTAACTGAGCTGCCTGAATTAAAATGTGTGGGTCTTTTTCTGAAAACTCTGTCTTCATTTCAAAACGAATCTTCATTTTCTCTCCAATACATCTTTATTTTCTCTTGCTAAACACTTTAACAAATAAAATCCAAAGAAGAATAGCGACGAGACTGATAATAACCACTATAAAGTATGTTTCTTCCTTTGTCAATAGTTCTTGCCAGTTGATTTGGATTCCCATTTTTTCTTGAAATTCCTGTAACAGACTGTTGTTTCCTGAAAATGCAGTCTCTAACCGATCTTTCATCAAGACTTGTCGATAAAGAGAAGCAATATAAGTTGCAGGGGTACATTTCATGAAAAGCTGTGCAGAATCAGGTAGTACTCCAATAGGGATATAAGTTCCTACTAAAAATCCAGAGGCAGTTCCCACTATCGTTGCCAGTTTCCCAAGGCTATCTACAGATTGAAAACGGTAAACCAAGAGAACATTTACCAAACTTGAAAGCAGACTGCTTAACAACATAATCAAAGCGATTTCCGGTAAATGACTGATAACTGGGCTCTCTTTAAAATAAAAACTCATAACAGCATACATAAACACCTGCATGACAAAAGAAATGACAATACTACTGATTAGATAGGACGTCTGTAAGCCCCAGTTACCTAAATCTGTCAAGAAGAGATCTTGATCCACTTGATTTTCACGATCCTGTACCATTTGTGTAAGAGCCGTAAAACTGGTTGTCATCCCAGTCACAGCCAAGGTCCCACCCATCAGCCAGTTATTTAAAAGGTTCGTATTATCAGGGAGTTGGGACCAAGCATCCGTCAAGTTCTTCTGCAAAAAAATGATATAAAGGAGGAAGGAAATCAATGCCCCCAATAATGAGAAAAATACTCCCGAACGATTACGAAAATATAAGATAAAATTCCGTTTCAATAAAGCTAGCATTAGCGAACCTCTCTTCCTGTAAGTGCAATAAAGGCATCATCCATAGTACCTGGGCGAAACTCAAAAGAATCAATTTCTTCTCGAACTTTTGCCAAATATTCAATGGCTTCCTGTGACGTCCTTGGATAAAAAAGATATTTCAACTCGTTTTCTTCCTCTACTGTCATTCCAGTCTGTAGCAACTTTTCTAAATCCTTCATTTCCTTAAAACGAATTTTTAGGATATTAGATGCATACTGACTTTTGATAGCAGTCGCAGAACCTTGCGCGATCACTTTTCCATGATCAACGATATAGATCTGATCCGCTTCATCTGCTTCATCCAGATAATGAGTCGTTAAGATAATAGTCATCCCTTCATCCTTTTGTAGTCGATACAGCAGATCCCATATGGATTTGCGAGTCTGAATATCAAGACCTGTCGTTGGTTCATCCAAGAAAAGAATATCTGGTCGCGAAAGAAGAGCACGCGCAATATCAACCCGACGTTTTTGCCCACCTGACAAGGTTCCATAGAGTTGTTTCTGGAAAGCAGTCAAACCCAGTTGATGAATCAAATCATCCACACGACTTGCTGCAATCTCCTTATACTGTTGAGCACGAATCGTGAGATTTTCCCTAACCGTCAACATCTCATCCAGTACACTAGCTTGAAAAACAACTCCGATTTTCGTATTTGGCGCATATCGAATTTGACCTTGTGTCGGCTTTTTCAAACCGATTAACATGGAAATAGTGGTTGATTTCCCTGCACCATTGGGTCCCAAAATAGCATTGAAACTTCCTTTTTCAAACTCTAACTGAATATCATCGACAGCCATATGATTGCCGTACCGTTTAGTCAAATGTTTAGCTTGTAAAATCATATTTTTCCCTCCTCTTTACCTCACTAGTTTAACAAAAAGAATGAAAGAAAAATCGACTTTTGAGATAAGCAGTTAAAATGAAAGGCCAAGTGGTAAAATAATGGGGGCTAAGTTAAAGTGGTTCAGGCTGCAACCGTTTTTCTCCTATCGAATCACTAGAGGAAGTTTAAAATCACTTACAACCAAACATTATTTTTTAAAACATGCGCTATAAAAGAGGTGTTTTACCACATCTAGCAGAAAAAGCCAAAAGTCGGTAGTATTGTTCTCACCAAAGCAAACAATAAAAAATGAATCAGAAATCATGACACACACTCCCTTCTAGTAAAATGAAAATGCTGAATGGGGCAGGATTGAATTTGAAGTAAGCAAGTATGGTCCTGAATTTGAAACTGCCATTAACGATAAGTCTATCTATTAGGAAAGAAATCTTCAATACAAGCAAAAACAGCTCTTGTTATCCAAGAAGAGCTGTTCTATTTTATGAAAGAGAGAGTCACTAGTGCCCCTTGTGCTTCTCTCTACGTTTTTGCTGTTTGCGTTCAAATTTCTCTTGCTTGAGCAATTGCTTTTGGAGACTAGACTGTTGTTTTGAATGCTTTTTTTGTTCCTCGTGCTGCAACTGTAAAAGCTCTTGTGACTTAGAAGAAACTTTCTGCTTCACCTGTTTCTTTACAGCTCGCTGCAGACGCTTCGGATTCTTAATCTTCACATGCTGTTTGACTGTTGCCTCTGGACTAAAAGATAACCGAACAAACTGAGTCTGTAAAAGTTTCAAAATTTCATCCTCTTTTGGTTCCTGACCAAATGTCACTCGACAAACTTGATAAGTTCCCTCGTACTCTTGTTCAAACAATCCATGCCAAAATCCATCTTCAAAATAAACTGTCAAGCCAATTGAAACGATTTCCACGACAGCACCTCCTTAAATCTATCCCTAAGAATGGACAACCAAGGAGGAAGGTTACTGATAGGCTTGCCTACGTCTGGACTACCAACCAGAACTGTGTTTTTATCTTAGTTGGGACTATTATAGCATAATCCAATTTAAAAATCCTCCAGATTCTACTCTGAAGGATTCCTATCTTATTTCACAACGATATTTACCAGCTTGTTCGGTACCGCAATCACTTTCACGATTTCCTTACCGTCAATCTCCGCTTTAACTTTTTCGTCAGCGAGAGCAATTTCTTGCAATTCTTCGCGTGAGAGGTCTTTAGCGACCATGAGTTTGGCACGGACTTTTCCTTTGATTTGGACGACGATTTCGATTTCGTCTTCAACCAATTTGCTTTCGTCCCATGTTGGCCAAGCTACATAAGAGATGGACTCACCTGTTGCTGCAACTGTTTGCCAGAGTTCTTCTGCCAAGTGAGGCGCAAATGGTGCAATCAATTGGATAAAGCTTTTTGCATAGTCAACATAGAGCTTGTCTTCCTTGTTAGCCGCGTTGACAAAGACCATAAGTTGGGCAATGGCTGTGTTGAATTTCATGGACTCGATTTGCTCAGTGACAGCTTTGACTGTTTCATTGTAGACCTTGTCAAGAGCACCATTATTTTCCGCAGCGATTTCTTTACTTGTAATCAAACGGTAAACACGGTCGAGGAATTTACGGCTTCCTTCCAAACCTTCTTCAGACCACGCAATTGAAGCATCAAGCGGTCCCATGAACATTTCATAAACACGAAGGGTATCAGCACCGTATTGTTCCACTACGTCGTCTGGGTTGACAACGTTTTTGAGCGATTTAGACATCTTGGCTGGCGCTTGCTCCAACTCTTCTCCTGTTTCCACATGGAAGAAGGAACCATCACGTTTTTCAACCTTATCAGTCGCTACAAGAGCTCCACGGTGGTCACGGTAGCTTGTTCCCAAAATCATCCCTTGGTTAAAGAGTTTTTGGAATGGTTCCTTAGTCGGAACAACACCGAGGTCATAGAGGAATTTATGCCAGAAACGAGCGTAAAGCAAGTGAAGCACAGCGTGTTCTGCACCACCCACATAGATATCGACTGGCAACCATTGTTTGAGGAGATCCTCATCAGCCAATTTCTCAGTATTGTGTGGGTCAATATAACGGAGGTAGTACCAGCTTGAACCAGCCCATTGTGGCATAGTGTTTGTTTCACGACGACCCTTGACACCATCTTCACGAGTCACTTCTAGCCAGTCGGTCAAGTTAGCCAATGGGCTTTCCCCAGTACCTGAAGGGCGGATGTCCTTAGTTACAGGCAAAACAAGTGGCAATTCACTTTCTGGAACAGCTGTTGAAGTCCCATCTTTCCAATGAATAATTGGGATTGGCTCACCCCAGTAACGTTGACGGCTAAAGAGCCAGTCGCGGAGACGGTAGGTGATTTTCTCTTGACCACAGCCTTTTTCTTCCAACCAAGCGACAATCTTGGCAATAGCGTCTTCTTTGTTCAGTCCATCTAGGAAGTCTGAATTGACATGAAGACCGTCTTCTGTGTAAGCAGCCTCTTCAACGTTTCCACCTTCAAGCACTTCGACGATTGGAAGGTCAAATTGTTTGGCAAATTCCCAGTCACGTTGGTCGTGGGCTGGCACAGCCATAACCGCACCTGTTCCATAGCTAGCAAGAACGTAGTCAGCAATCCAGATTGGGATTTTTTTACCATTGACAGGGTTGATGGCATAAGCACCCGTCCAAACCCCTGTTTTTTCCTTGGCAAGGTCGGTACGAGCCAAGTCAGACTTGAGACTAGCTTGGTGTTTGTAGTCTGCTACGGCTTCAGCTTGTTCTGGACTGACGATAGCATCTACCAAATCATGCTCAGGCGCCAAGACTGTGAAGGTCGCACCGAAAAGAGTATCAGGACGAGTGGTAAAGACGGTAAATTCCTTGTCAGTCCCTTTCACTTTGAAAGTTACATTAGCACCAGTTGATTTACCAATCCAGTTGCGTTGCATATCCTTGATAGACTCTGGCCAATCCAACTCATCCAAGTCGTTAAGCAAGCGCTCTGCATAGGCCGTAATTTTGAGCATCCATTGGCGCATTGGTTTGCGGACTACTGGATAGCCACCACGCTCAGAAGTTCCATCAGGAAGCACTTCTTCGTTGGCAATGGCCGTTCCCAATTCTTCCACCCAGTTTACTGGTACTTCCGCTTCATAGGCCAAGCCTTTTTCGTAAAGCTTGGTGAAAATCCACTGAGTCCATTTGTAGTAGTTTGGATCTGTTGTATTGACTTCACGATCCCAGTCGTAAGAGAAGCCAAGTGCATTGATTTGACGTTTGAAGTTGGCAATATTTTCCGCTGTAAATTCTGCCGGGTCATTCCCCGTATCCATAGCGTATTGCTCTGCAGGCAAACCAAAGGCATCCCATCCCATTGGGTGAAGGACATTGTATCCTTGCGCACGTTTGTAACGGCTGAGGATATCGGTTGCTGTATAACCTTCTGGGTGTCCTACGTGCAATCCAGCTCCTGATGGATATGGGAACATATCGAGAGCATAAAACTTCGGTTTTGATGCGTCTGTTCCTGTCTTAAATGTATGATGTTCTGCCCAGTAGCCCTGCCACTTAGGCTCAATTTCTTTATGATTGTAAAAACTCATGCTATTTCTCCAATTTTATGATGTTACTATTATACCATTTTCAAGAGATTTTTACAGATGAAATCATGAAGTTTCCATTGATACCTATTACAAAACATACTCTAACTATTTCCTTTTAATTGACCACCAAAATTGAAAGTTGTATAATGCTAGCTGGAGGAAATAATCATGGATTTACAAACGATTTTTGCATATGGGTTCATTCTCCTTTTCATCATCACAGAAACATGGATTAAAAGGAAAACAAAATCAAACAATGAAAATAACTCTGAAGACAAAGGAAGTCGTTACATCATTATTGGTAGTGTTGTTTGTTGTCTTCTATTAATGAATGAACAACTTCTACCTTCTATAGCTCAACTGCCACATTTTTTGATCTATATTGGAATTCTCCTTTCTCTAGCCGGCTTTATATTACGTATCTATGCAGTTAATTATCTTGGGAAGAATTTTACACTTGCTGTTCAAACAACAGATAGTCAACAGTTGGTAGAAGCAGGTCCCTACTCTATAGTAAGAAATCCTGCCTATACTGGTAGCATCGTATCCATACTTGGCTTGTCAATTGTTTCATTAAATCCTCTCACAATTATTATTTGTCTCATTCTATTGGTAGTTGGTTACAGTATTCGATTAAAGGTAGAAGAAAAAGCCTTACACAATCATTTTGGAAAAGCATTTGAAACATACTGTCAAAAGGTTCACTATCGAATTTTCCCTTATATTTGGTAATTTCATTCAAATATAACATACCTTTCAACTAGATTTGACTGATTACTAAACATGATAAATATTTCTTTAATGAAGGATTGAGTTTTGCGTTATGCAAAATTCAATCCTTTTAGTTTGATTTCACTCTGTTTATATCGGATGCCACTATGTTGGACTTTAGGGTATTATTTCTCCAAAATAATTCTAGCCTTCCTTTCATAACATCTCCCAAAAATTTTTACTTTTTCGGAACTATTGATTTAAATCATATCCTTTAACTCAAAATTAGCTCCTAATCGGAGCTAACTTCTATTGATTATTTGTCTCTTCCATCTTCTCACGTCCGAGCTCTCGATAGCTACGGTCTCCAACGACTTGGACTGTAAACTGGCCGTTCTCATATTCAAGAATCGTCACGCTACCATTATCGAGACCATGCGGATGCATGCCATTAATCAGATAAACAATGGTCCCAATGGTCATTCCATGGCTTACGACGAGAGCATTGCCCCCACCTTGTTCTTCCATTTCTTTGGCAATCGCTTCAAAGCCTTCTTTGATTCGACTACTGAGTTTTTCCCAACCTTCAGCCCAGCCTGCAGTATCAACCTCAACTAGACCTTCTGCTAGCTCTGCATAGGACAACTGATGAACATGGTCTACATTGAAAATTCTCGGAATCAAGCCCATAAAGAGGTCCCCATCATAGGCCCCATCAAAACTACCAAAACACCACTCTCTGATGCGCTTGTCCATGCGATAAGGGATTTTCCCCTGCAAGCCAAGTTCCTCCAGGATAATTCCCATGGTTTGAATAGTCCGCCCTGAATCGCTGGAATAAGCGCGGTCAAATTGTAAACCAGACTCTCTCAAGCCAATTCCTAGTTCATGGATTCCCAACTCACCTTCTGCAGTCAGAGGTGTATCACTCCATCCTTGAGCACGTCCAATGGTGTTAAACATTGTTTTCCCATGACGAACCAAATACAATCTTACTTTAGACATTTTCTATCCTCCATTTTCTTCTATTATATCATGGATCAAAGAAATATTCGGTTTTCAAAAGTGAAGCCAACATTTGTAAATTATCCAAAAGAAAAGCTACCCTCATGGTAGCTTCCCTAGGAGATTATTATGAAAAAGTTTAGGATTTCTATTAAATAAAGTTAGGAGGTCTTTATTTAATGATTATAGTATACACAGTCATCCTTAAACTCATCTTAAATCCTCTCCTTTTTTATTAATTTTTAAAACTATGGATTGGAGCTGGGATTTGCCCACCGCGAGAGATGAAATCGACAGACGAAGTCCCGTTGACCTTCATAACTGGAGCTGTCCCTAGCAAACCTCCAAACTCAATCATATCGCCTTCTTTGCCCTTTGGAATAATACGGACAGCCGTTGTTTTCATATTAATAACACCGATTGCCGCCTCATCCGCAATCATAGCCGCAATGGTTTCAGCAGGCGTATCTTCCGGAATGGCAATCATATCCAACCCAACAGAACAGATAGCCGTCATAGCTTCTAGTTTCTCTAAATTCAGAGAGCCATTTTGCACTGCAGCAATCATCCCCTCATCTTCAGAAACGGGGATAAAAGCACCTGACAAGCCACCGACTTGGTTACAAGCCATCACTCCGCCCTTCTTAACTTGGTCATTCAAAAGAGCGAGGGCAGCCGTCGTCCCATGCGTACCAACTGTTTCTAGGCCCATTTCTTCAAGAACACGTGCCACAGAATCACCAACCGCAGGAGTAGGCGCCAAGCTTAGGTCTACTATCCCAAAGTCGACACCCAGTCTCTCGCTGGCCATCTGACCAACCAATTGACCAATACGAGTAATCTTGAAGGCAGTTTTCTTGACTGTTTCCGCTACTACATCAAAGCTCCGTCCACGAACTTTTTCCAAGGCACGCTTGACAACTCCAGGACCAGAAACTCCGACATTGATGATAACATCTGCTTCGCCAACACCATGGAAAGCCCCTGCCATAAAAGGATTGTCCTCAACGGCGTTAGCAAATACGACTAATTTGGCAGCTCCCATATCTGATAAGTTCGCTGTTTCCTTGATGATACGTCCCATATCTGCAACTGCTGTCATATTGATGCCTGACTTGGTTGAGCCGATATTGACGGACGAACAGACCTTTTCTGTCTCAGCTAGAGCACGGGGGATAGAATTGATAAGAATCTCATCTCCTTTTTGGTAGCCTTTTTGTATCAAGGCCGAAAAACCTCCGATAAAGTCAACACCAATCTCCTTGGCAGCCTTGTCAAGTGCCTTTGCCAAAACGACATAGTCAGTCGCATCTGTCGCTGCTCCAATCAAGGAAATCGGAGTCACCGATACCCGTTTATTAACAATAGGAATCCCAAGTTCTGCAGCAATTTCATCTCCCACAGCCACTAGATTCGCAGCTTTAGTGGTGATTTTTTGGTAAATCTTTTCAGCAGCACGATTGATATCTGGATCAATACAATCCAAAAGGGAAATCCCCATGGTGATGGTTCTGATATCGAAGTTCTGCTCCTCGATCATGGCAATGGTTTCCGTAACTTGTCTAATATCCATGATGCCCTCCTAGATATTATACATGGCGTCAAAAATCGCTGCACTTTGAATATTGATTTTAACATTCAAGGTCTGACCGAAAGTTTCAAACTCATTTCTGAGAGAGGTAAAATCCTGTTTTTCGTCACTAGAAACGACCGCCATCATGGTAAAGTATTCATCCAACACCGTCTGAGAAATATCGTCAATATTCAAACCCAACTCTGCAATCTTAGTAGACACGCCTGCAACGATCCCAGCCTTGTCCTTACCAACCACTGTAATAATAGCCTTCATTCTTATACCCCATTTCTACGATTTTTAGAAAACCTGAACGTTTTTGATTTTCTTTTTTCCTAGTATAGCATATTTCCGTAAAAAATACTAAAAAACGCCTGCTTACGAAATTGTTCTTAAACAAAAAAACAATTTCGTAAACAAGCGTCTACCCTATCAAATGATGATGAGTGTTCCCGCTAGGACCGAAGTCCCAGCGGTAGACCAGAGCTAGACTAAGAGCACAAGGCTCCATCATCATAACACTCAACAAAATTGATGATTTTATACTAATTCGATGATCGCCATTGGCGCAGCATCCCCACGGCGTGGTTCAGTTTTAAGGATACGAGTGTATCCACCGTTACGTTCAGCATAACGAGGTGCGATTTCTGAGAACAATTTTTGAAGTGCTGTAGTAGAAGTGTACTTATCAGTTGCTTCATCATAGTTTTCAGATGCGATTTCATTACGTACGAAAGCAGCTGCTTGACGACGTGCATGCAAATCACCACGTTTACCTAGAGTAATCATTTTTTCAACAGTTTTACGGATTTCTTTAGCACGAGCTTCAGTTGTCACGATTGATTCGTTGATCAAAAGGTCAGTTGTCAAATCGCGAAGCATTGCTTTACGTTGTGAGCTAGTGCGTCCTAGTTTACGGTAAGCCATGTATTCCTCCTTTATTTATCTTTTAATCCAAGACCCAAGTCAATGAGTTTGAGTTTCACTTCTTCCAAACTCTTACGTCCAAGATTTCGTACTTTCATCATCTCTGCTTCAGATTTTTCTGTCAAATCATGCACCGTATTGATACCGGCACGTTTCAAACAGTTATATGAACGCACAGACAAGTCCAGTTCCTCAATCGTACGGTCCAAAATACGGTCGTCCGATTCAGTATCAGCTTCTTTCATCACTTCTGCAGATTTAGCAATCTCTGTAAGATTTGTAAACAAATCAAGATGTTCTGTCAAGATACGTGCTGAAAGCCCTAAAGCATCTTCTGGAATAATTGTTCCATTTGTCAAGATTTCAAGGGTTAATTTGTCAAAACCATCGTTACTACCTACACGAGCAGGTTCAACTTGATAGTTGACTTTTGTAACTGGTGTATAAATAGAATCTACAGCAAGTGTTCCAACTGGCGCATTATCTTTTTTGTTTTCATCAGCAGGTACATATCCACGACCACTGTTAACAGTCATTGTCGCCTTTAGAGAAGAACCTTCACCGATTGTAAAGAGATAATGATCTGGATTTACAATCTCAATATCACTGTCAGTCAAAATATCTCCAGCTGTAATTTCAGCAGGACCTTCAACGTCAAGCTCAATGATTTTTTCGTCTTCAACGTATGATTTCACTGCAATTCCTTTAATGTTCAGAATGATTTGCATCACGTCTTCACGAACACCTGGAACTGTGTCAAACTCATGTAACACACCATCAATGTTGATAGATGTCACAGCTGCTCCTGGTAGAGAAGCTAGTAGTACACGACGAAGAGAGTTACCAAGAGTTGTACCGTAGCCACGTTCAAGTGGTTCGATTACAAACTTGCCATAATCTTTATTTTCATCAATTTTTGTTATATTTGGTTTTTCAAACTCAATCATTTAGTTACTCCCTCTTAAACGAAAAGCAGTGTAATGCGATGATTATACACGGCGACGTTTTGGAGGACGAGCACCATTGTGTGGCACTGGAGTCACATCACGAATTGCTGTTACTTCAAGACCAGCGGCAGCAAGCGCACGAATAGCTGACTCACGACCAGAACCTGGACCTTTTACAGTAACTTCAACTGATTTAAGACCGTGTTCTTGTGCAGATTTAGCAGCAGCTTCAGAAGCCATTTGAGCAGCGAATGGTGTAGATTTACGAGAACCTTTGAAACCAAGAGCACCAGCTGATGACCAAGCAATTGCATTACCATGCACATCAGTAATCATAACAATAGTGTTATTAAATGTAGCGTGAATATGAGCAATACCAGATTCGATATTCTTTTTCACACGACGTTTACGTGTTGGTTTAGCCAAGACTTTTACCTCCTATATTATTTTTTCTTACCAGCAATCGCAACAGCTTTACCTTTACGAGTGCGAGCATTGTTTTTAGTGTTTTGTCCACGGACAGGAAGTCCACGACGGTGACGAATACCACGGTATGAACCGATTTCCATCAAACGTTTAATGTTCAAGTTTACTTCACGACGAAGGTCACCTTCAACTTTGATTGCATCCACTTCACGACGGATAGCATCTTCTTGATCTGATGTAAGGTCACGTACACGAACATCTTCTGAGATTCCAGCAGCAGCCAAAATTTTCTTAGATGTTGAAAGTCCGATACCATAAACGTAAGTCAATGAGATTACTACGCGTTTGTCATTTGGAATGTCAACTCCAGCAATACGAGCCATGTTTTCTCCTTTCTATCTTATCCTTGACGTTGTTTGTGTTTTGGATTTGCTGGGCAAATTACCATAACACGACCATTACGACGAATTACTTTACAGTATTCGCAAATTGGTTTGACCGATGGTCTTACTTTCATTTCTTATCCCTCCAAGTTTTTCGATTATTTAAAGCGGTAAGTGATACGTCCACGTGTCAAGTCATATGGACTCATCTCGACAGTAACACGATCTCCCGCTAAAATACGAATATAGTTTTTACGAATTTTACCAGAAACTGTTGCTAAAATCTGATGTCCATTTTCAAGTTCAACCGTAAACATTGCGTTCGGCATTGTATCGACTACTTTGCCTTCAACTTCAATCACATCGTCTTTTGCCACGCAAAAGCACCTCCATAAATTTCGATTCGATGCCTCAAGACACAGAGGCAACAATTATAAGTCAGACTATCTCAGTATAACATTTGTCGCGATTTTTTGCAAGTATGAAAAACGCTTTATTTCAAATTTGTCAATACTTTTTCGATGTCTTTGAACACATCATTGATATCTTGATTTCCTTCGATATCATGAACTAAACCTTTAGCACGATAGTGAGCAATGATTGGTTCACCTTGTGCAATATTCACATCCAAACGATGTTTAACTGTCTCAGGTTTATCATCTTCACGTTGGTAGTAATCCTCTTCTTTGTAGTCAACTGGTGGATTGAAAACTTTGTGGAAAGTTTCACCTGTTTTGCGGTGAATGATACGGCCACTCAAGCGTTCCAAGAGACAGTCTGGATTCACTTCGATGTTGATTACTCCTTCAAGTTCAATACCAAGTTCAGCCAATGTTTCATCCAAGGCATGAGCTTGTTCAATCGTACGTGGATAACCATCTAACAAGAAACCTGTTTCTTTGATATCGTCCTGTGAAAGGCGTTCTTTAACAATACCATTTGTAACTTCGTCTGGGACCAACTCACCTTTGTCAATGTATGACTTTGCAAGTACACCCATTTCAGTTTGATTAGCCATTGCAGCACGGAACATATCGCCTGTTGAGATATGTGCAACATGGAATTTCTCCACAATTTTAGCTGCTTGCGTTCCCTTACCTGCTCCAGGTAAGCCCATAATCAAAAGATTCATGATAGGATCTCCTTATTTTATATTTAAATAGAAGCAGAAATCTATTTCAACCCCTATTTAAAAACAAAATAGAAGAGAGGAGATAAAAATCTGACAAAGTCTTCGATTTTTACACTCCACTCTCTGAGCAATAGTCAATTTTATTTCCTATTACAACTATTCTGTTGTGTCTAAGAAACCAACATACTTACGTTTCAATAGATACCCTTCCAATTGTTTAATTCCTTCAATACCTGTCGAGATAATGATTAGTAGACTTGTTCCCCCAAAAGCAACAACTTCTGAAAGGCCAAATACATCTTTAGCTACGATAGGTAAGATAGAAATGACACCAAGGAAGATTGATCCGACCGTCGCAAGGCGACGAAGAAGTTTCGACATATATTCTTCTGTCCCTTTACCAGGACGGACTCCATGAATGTAAGCTCCACTCTTTTGCAAGTTTTCTGCTGCTTTCTCTGGATTGATCTGTACAAATGTATAGAAGAATGTAAAGAGAATGATCAACAAGGCATACATAGCAACACCTGTCGGAGATGTTGTAGATAACATTTCCTGTGCTGTACGTACCCAAGCCCAATCATGACCTGTAGCACTCAAAAATTGAAGGATAGCTGCAGGTGCTGCTGTAATGGAACTTGCAAAGATAACTGGGATAACCCCCGCTGGATTTACCTTCAAAGGAAGGTATGAGCTTGATGGAGCTCCTTGAGCAACCTTTGTATATTGGATTGGGATTTTATATTCTGCCTGTTGAACATATGTTGTAAAGTAAACAATCAACAAGACAGCGATAATCAAAATAACAACAAAGATAATAGATGAAGTCAATCGGCTACTTGGAATATTGACAAAGTAGTCAACATAGATACCCTTAATCATCTCAGGAATTGAAGCGACAATACCTGCAAAGATGATCATAGAAACACCGTTTCCATATCCTTTATCTGTAATTTGTTCCCCAAGCCAAGTTACAATCATACTACCTGCTGTTAGGATGATACCAATAGTAACAAAGACTTGCGGAGTTAAATCTGTCGTTAATAATTTCGCTCCAGATAGAGTATTAAACCCTGCTGTAATCCCAATAGATTGAACAAATGCAAGCACAAGTGCAATGTAACGAGTAGCCTGATTTAGTTTTCTCCGTCCCACTTCCCCTTGTTTGCCCCATTCTACAAACTTCGGTAAAATATCCATTTGTAGCAATTGAACAACGATAGAAGCAGTGATATACGGACTTACTCCGAGTGCAAAAACAGAGAAGTTCTTCATGGCATTCCCTGAAACTAGACTAAGCATGTTTAAGAAAGATAAACCACTGAGAGCTTCTAAACTTTTTGCATTCACCCCTGGAACAGTAATACTTGTCCCAATACGGAAAACAAGAATGATAAAAATTGTAAAGAGAATTTTTGAGCGAACTTGTTTAACCTTGAGAGCTTCTTTTAATAATTTAAAAAACATGGGTCACCTCTCTTAGATGACTTCTACAGAACCACCTTTAGCAGTGATAGCTTCCTCAGCTGATTTAGAGAATTTAGCTGCTTTAACAGTCAATTTCTTAGTCAATTCACCGTTACCAAGAATTTTAACACCTGATTTTTCAGCTTTCACAATTCCTGCTTCGATAAGCACAACTGGAGTCACTTCAGCACCATCTTCAAAGACGTTCAATTGGTCAAGGTTTACAATTGCGTATTCTTTAGCGTTGATGTTGGTGAATCCACGTTTTGGAAGACGACGGAACAATGGAGTTTGTCCACCTTCAAAACCAAGGCGAACTCCGCCACCGCTACGAGCTTTTTGACCTTTTTGACCGCGACCAGATGTTTTACCGTTACCTGATGAAGTACCACGACCAACACGGTTACGTACTTTACGAGAACCTTCTGCAGGTTTCAATTCATGAAGTTTCATTATTGTTTTCTCCTCTTTTGTAAAATGCTAGCGCCGATAAGAGAGAAAAGGTTGTCTCCCTTATCAACTCGCCTATACATTCGTCATCTTAGATGACTATATCTAGTTTTAGGGGATGAGTATTGCCACATCCCCTAAAAATCATTAGTTTACTTCTTCAACTGTTACCAAGTGAGATACTGCAGTGATCATACCACGGATAGCAGCATTATCTTCTTTAATAACAGAGCTGTTCAATTTGCCAAGTCCAAGTGCTACAACAGTTTTACGTTGTGATGGAATGCGTCCGATTGGAGACTTAGTCAAAGTAATTTTAATTTGAGCCATTTTATCCCCTTTCTTATGCCAAATCAGAAACTGAAATACCACGAAGGGCAGCAACTTCTTCAGCGCGTTTCAATTGTTTCAAACCTTCAACAGTTGCGCGAACAATGTTGATTGGAGTGTTAGAACCAAGTGATTTAGATGTAATATCTGCCACACCTGCCAATTCCACAACGGCACGAACCGCACCACCAGCGGCAACTCCAGAACCTTCTACAGCAGGTTTCAACAATACTTTAGCTCCACCGAATTCTGAAAGAACTTCGTGTGGGATTGTTGTTCCAACCATAGGAACTTCAATCAAGTTTTTCTTAGCATCTTCTACTGCTTTGCGGATTGCTTCTGGAACTTCTTGAGCCTTACCAGTACCAAATCCTACACGACCGTTGTGGTCACCGACAACAACAAGAGCTGCGAAACGAAGACGACGTCCTCCTTTAACAACTTTTGTAACACGGTTGACAGCAACTACGCGTTCTTCTAATTCAACTGCATTGTCTTTAAATGCCATTTTCTAGTGTCCTCCTATTAGAATTTCAATCCGTTTTCACGAGCTGCATCAGCCAAAGCTTTCACACGTCCGTGATATAGATATCCACCGCGGTCGAACACCACTTCTGAAATACCTTTAGCGTTTGCACGTTCTGCAACGAGTTTACCGACAGCAACGGCTTGTTCAGTTTTAGTTCCTTTTGAAACTTCTTTGTCAAGAGTTGAAGCACTTGCGAGCGTTACACCCGCTACGTCATCAATCACTTGAGCGTAGATGCCTGTATTAGAACGGAATACGTTCAAACGTGGGCGATCAGCAGTTCCAGAGAGTTTTCCGCGAACGCGACGGTGGCGTTTTTGACGGAGTTTGTTTTTATCTGGTTTAGAAATCACAGTTTTCACCTCTTTAGTTTTAAATCGCGTGCTATGCACAAAGTTGGAAAATAGGTTGGTGGTTGAAAATCAACCACTCAACATTATTTACCTGTTTTACCTTCTTTAAGACGAACGTACTCTCCAACGTAACGAATACCTTTACCTTTGTAAGGTTCTGGTGAACGAAGGCTACGTACGTAAGCAGCTGTTTGACCAACCACTTCTTTTGAAATTCCGCTAACAACGATTGTTGTTGGGTTTGGAAGTTCAAAAGTAATCCCTTCTGGAGCTTCAACTTCATCTGGATGAGATTTACCAACAGCCAAAACAAGTTTTGATCCTTGAAGTTGTGCACGGTAACCAACCCCACGCATTTCAAGTTCTTTCTTGAATCCTTCTGATACACCAATTACCATGTTGTTCAAAAGGGCACGAGTAGTTCCGTGGATAGTTTTCATTTCTTTTGAATCGTTTGGACGGTGAAGAGTTACTTCAGTACCTTCCACGCGAATTTCAATATCTTTTGAGAACTTACGAGTAAGTTCTCCTTTAGGTCCTTTTACAGTTACTACGTTGTCATTGTTAGTGACTTCAACACCAGCAGGCAACACGATAACTTTATTACCAATACGTGACATGTTTATTTTCTCCTGTTAAATTGTCAGGCCTAAATGGCCAGTTTTCACGGGGTTAAAGATACTCATTGAGTTCAATAGCTAAATTGAACTCGCTCTAAGAACTGTGCAAAATAAATATGTTGGCTTGTTTGTAAACAAACTTCTCCGACTTCCTAATTTTGCTTTGTTCTTTACGAGCTTTGTATCTGATTTGAGTTCGAGCTGAGAATTTGGTGAAAAAGATAAGTTTGTCTTAGAGCATCGCTCCTGCTACAAACTTTCTATTTTCACAGCATTCTTTTAACGCTCTCACATCATCAATTACCAAACGTAAGCGATAACTTCCCCACCAACATTCTTTTGGCGCGCTTCTTTATCAGTAAGCAAACCTTCAGAAGTTGAAAGGATAGCAATTCCAAGTCCGTTAAGTACTTTTGGAAGATCTTCACGTTTTTTGTAGACACGAAGTCCTGGTTTAGAAACGCGTTTCAAGTTAGTGATAACTTTTTCACCGTTTGGTCCGTATTTAAGGAATACACGGATGATGCCTTGTTTGTCATCTTCGATGATTTCAACGTTTTTTACAAAACCTTCGCGTTTAAGGATTTCAGCAATCCCTTTTTTGATGTTTGATGCAGGTACTTCAAGTACTTCGTGTTTCGCTTGGTTAGCGTTACGAATACGAGTTAGGAAGTCTGCGATTGGGTCAGTCATAACCATTTAGTTTTTCTCCTCTTACTAGTAGTTTGCAAGTTGCACTTGCTAGTTAACACATGATACAAAGAGCGTAACAGCAAGAGCAAAAATAGGCAATTTGATGCAGGAGCGATGCTCCAAAGCAAATTGGTCTTTTTTGCCAAAGCTGTAGCTCGTGTTCAAATTGGTAAGCCCAACTGAACCCGGGCTAAACTCTGCGTGAAAAAGATAAACTTTCCTAGAAACTTCAGTTTCTTCGTCAAGTTTCCTATTTTCACCTGGAGTTTTGACGCCCTTGATATCTTAAATTACCAAGATGCTTTTGTTACACCAGGAATTTGTCCTTTATAAGCTAATTCACGGAAGCAAACACGGCAAAGTTTAAATTTGCGGTAAACTGAATGTGGACGACCACATTTTTCACAACGAGTATAAGCTTGAGTAGAGAACTTCGCTGGACGTTTGTTCTTAGCAATCATTGATTTTTTAGCCATTAGATTTACCTCCTATATTATTTTGCAAAAGGCATTCCAAGGCCTGTAAGCAATGCACGTGACTCTTCGTCAGTGTTAGCAGTTGTTACGATAACGATGTCAAGACCACGAGTTTTGTCAACGTCATCAAAGTTGATTTCTGGGAAGATCAATTGTTCTTTCACACCAAGAGTGTAGTTTCCGCGTCCATCAAATGATTTTGTTGGAACACCGTGGAAGTCACGCACACGTGGAAGTGAAACTGAAACCAATTTATCCAAGAATTCGTACATACGTTCCCCACGAAGGGTAACTTTTGCACCGATCGCTACACCTTCACGAAGACGGAAGCCGGCGATTGATTTTTTAGCTTTAGTGATAAGTGGTTTTTGACCTGAGATAAGTGCCAATTCTTCAGCAGCTTTTTCAAGGCTTTTAGCGTTTGATACAGCTTCACCAACACCCATGTTCAAAACGATCTTATCTACTTTAGGCACAGCCATCACTGATGAGTAGTTGAATTGTTCTGTCAAAGCAGGAACTACTTCATTAAGATATTTTTCTTTTAAACGATTTGCCATTATACTTCTCCTTTCCTTCGTGATTAATCAAGCACTTCGCCTGATTTTTTGTTGTAGCGAACTTTTTTACCGTCTACAAATTTGTAACCAACACGACCAGCTACACCATTTTTGTCCAATACTTGAACGTTTGATACGTGGATAGCTGCTTCTTTCTCGATGATACCACCTTGAGGAAGCTCGTTAGTTGGACGTTGGTGTTTCTTAACGATGTTAACACCTTCAACGATAACTTTGTTTACTTTTGGAAGGGCAGTAAGGACAACAGCTTCTGTTCCCTTATCTTTACCAGCGATTACGCGAACTTTGTCGCCTTTTTTTACAAACATTAGGTTTCTCCTTGATTTTTCTTACGCCCACAAGGGCACCCTAGCTTGAAGCTAGGGGACTAGTTTGTTTCTAAAAATTAAAGTACTTCTGGAGCAAGCGACACGATCTTCATGAAGCCACCTTCACGTAATTCACGTGCAACCGGGCCAAAGATACGTGTTCCGCGAGGAGTTTTGTCATCACGGATGATAACAGCTGCATTTTCGTCAAACTTGATGTATGAACCATCAGCGCGACGAGCACCTGATTTAGTACGAACGATAACAGCTTTTACAACGTCACCTTTTTTAACCGCACCACCAGGAGTAGCTTGTTTTACAGATGCCACAATGACATCACCGATGTTCGCAAATTTACGTTTAGAACCACCAAGAACTTTGATAGTCAAGATTTCACGTGCACCGCTGTTGTCTGCGACTTTCAAACGAGTTTCTGTTTGAATCATTTCAGTTTTCTCCTTTCAGGCTTGATTAGATGATAACCGCTTCTTCAACAACTTCTACAAGACGGAAACGTTTTGTAGCTGAAAGCGGGCGAGTTTCCATGATACGTACGATATCGCCTTCTTTGGCAACATTGTTTTCATCATGTGCTTTGTATTTCTTAGAGTAGTTAATACGTTTACCATAGACTGGGTGGTTACGTTTTGTTTCAACTACAACTGTGATTGTCTTGTCCATTTTGTCAGATACAACACGTCCAACAAGAACTTTACGATTATTGCGTTCCATTGAAATTTCTCCTTCCCTAGTCTATTATTTCGCTTCAGATTGAACTGTTTTGATACGAGCAATTTGTTTTTTAACTTCTTTCAAGCGAGCTGTTTGTTCCAATTGACCAGTAGCAGCTTGGAAACGAAGTTCAAACAATTCTTTTTTCAATTCGTTTTCGCGCTTCGCGAGTTCTTCTTGAGAAAGACCACGAAGTTCTTTAACAAATTCTTTTACTTCATTAAGTTTCATGCCTTCTCCTTATTCTGCTTCACGTTTTACGAATTTAGTTTTAACTGGCAATTTGTGGCTAGCAAGACGAAGCGCTTCACGTGCAATCTCTTCAGATACACCAGCGATTTCGAACATCACTTTACCGCGTTTAACTGGTGCAACCCAACCTTCAGGTGCCCCTTTACCAGATCCCATACGCACACCGATAGCTTTAGCAGTGTATGATTTGTGTGGGAAGATTTTAATCCAAACTTTACCACCACGTTTCATATAACGAGTCATGGCGATACGAGCAGCTTCGATTTGGCGGTTAGTAATCCAGTGGCTAGTTGTAGCTTGAAGACCGTATTCACCGAATGCTACTTCTTTTCCACCTTTTGCTTCACCGCGCATTTTTCCACGGAATTCACGACGGTGTTTAACACGTTTAGGTACTAACATTGGTTATTTACCTCCTTTAGTGTTTTTACGAGCTGGAAGAACTTCACCACGGTAGATCCATACTTTAACACCAAGTTTACCGTATGTTGTGTCTGCTTCTTCCCAAGCGTAATCGATATCTGCACGAAGTGTGTGAAGTGGAACAGTTCCTTCAGAGTATCCTTCAGCACGGGCGATATCTGCACCGTTCAAACGACCTGATACTTGAGTTTTGATTCCTTTAGCTCCAGCACGCATTGCACGTTGGATTGCTTGTTTTTGTGCACGACGGAAAGCAACACGTTGCTCCAATTGACGAGCAATTCCTTCACCTACAAGGTGAGCATCCAAATCAGGTTGTTTGATTTCGATGATGTTGATGTGTACTTGTTTTCCAGTCAATTTGTTAAGTTTTGCACGGAGTGCATCAACGTTAGCACCACCTTTACCGATAACCATACCTGGTTTAGCAGTGTGAAGTGAAACGTTAACTTTGTTTACTGCGCGTTCGATTTCGATAGTTGAAACCGCTGCGTCAGCTAGTTCTTTTTGAACGAATTTACGGATTGCAAGATCTTCATGAAGGTAATCCGCGTATTCTTTTTCAGCATACCATTTGGCATCCCAATCACGGATGATGCCGACACGCATACCAATTGGATGTACTTTTTGACCCACGATGTTACCTCCTTATTTTTCTGCAACAGCCACAGTGATGTGAGCTGTACGTTTGTTGATTGGTGAAGCTGAACCTTTCGCACGTGGACGGAAACGTTTCATAGTTGGTCCTTCGTTTGCGAATGCTTCAGATACTACCAAGTTAGCTTTGTCCAAACCAAAGTTGTTTTCAGCGTTAGCTACAGCTGAGTTCAAAACTTTCAAGATGATTTCAGCAGCTTTGTTTGGTGTGAATGTCAAGATTGCAATAGCGTCGGCTACGCTTTTACCACGAATATTGTCAAGAACAAGACGTGATTTACGAGGTGAAACACGTACTGTACGAGCCATTGCTTTAGCTGAAGTAATTTCTGCCATTTATGTTCTCCTTATTTTCTACGTGTTTTCTTGTCGTCTGCAGCGTGACCTTTGTAAGTACGAGTCGGTGCGAATTCACCAAGTTTGTGACCTACCATGTCTTCTTGGATGTAAACAGGTACGTGTTTACGTCCGTCATAAACTGCAATAGTGTAACCAATGAAACTTGGGAAGATCGTTGAACGACGTGACCAAGTTTTGATAACTTTTTTCTTTTCGTCGTTAGCTTGAGCTTCAACTTTTTTCATCAAATGCTCATCGACGAAAGGTCCTTTTTTAAGACTGCGTCCCATTTTTATGTTTTCTCCTTTAAATGTTGTACCACAGCGGCTTGCGCTCACATGGAGCGCTACCGAGCTGGCGGATTATCTAGCGCTTATGCGACTAGTTTTAAATTATTTCTCGTTGCGACGACGAACGATAAGTTTGTCAGATTTCGCTTTCTTGTTACGAGTTTTAAGACCAAGAGCAGGTTTGCCCCATGGAGTAGATGGCGCTTTACGACCAACTGGTGCTTTACCTTCACCACCACCGTGTGGGTGATCGTTAGGGTTCATTACAGAACCACGAACTGTTGGGCGGATACCTTTCCAACGGCTACGTCCTGCTTTACCAAGGTTTACAAGTCCATGTTGTTCGTTTCCGACAACACCAACTGTTGCACGACAAGTTCCAAGAATCATACGTACTTCGCCAGATTGAAGACGAACAAGAACATATTTACCTTCTTGACCCAATACTTGAGCAGAAGCTCCAGCTGCACGCACTAATTCTCCACCACGACCTGGTTTCAATTCGATGTTGTGGATCAAAGTACCAACTGGAATGTTAGCAAGTGGAAGAGCATTTCCGACTTTGATATCTGCTTCTGGGCCTGAAACGATACGTTGACCAACTTCGAGACCTTTTGGAGCGATGATGTATGCTTTCACACCGTCTGTGTAGTGTACAAGAGCGATGTTTGCAGAACGGTTTGGATCGTACTCGATAGTTTTAACAACTGCTTCAACGTTGTCTTTGTTACGTTTGAAGTCAACCAAACGGTAGAAACGTTTGTGCCCACCACCTTGGTGACGAACAGTGATACGACCGTTGTTGTTACGACCAGCCTTGTTCTTCAAAGCAACAAGCAATGATTTTTCAGGAGCGCTTGTTGTGATTTCAGCGAAATCCAAAGAAGTCATATTACGGCGACCGTTTGTTGTTGGTTTATAAACACGAATTCCCACGATATTTCCTCCTTAGATTATTCAGCTTCAGCAGCAAACAACTCGATTGCTTTTGAATCAGCTGTAAGTGTGATGATAGCTTTTTTAGTTTTGTTAGTAAAACCAGTGTAACGTCCAACACGTTTAGCTTTAGGTTTTACGTTGATTGTGTTGACATTTGCAACCTTAACACCTTCAAAAGCAGCTTCAACAGCTTGCTTAATCAAAAGTTTGTGTGCACGAGTGTCAACTTCAAATACATACTTTCCTGCTTCAAGTTGAGCCATTGAGCTTTCAGTAATAACAGGTTTTTTGATAACATCATACAAATTCATTATGCAAGAACCTCCTCGATTTTAGAGATAGCTGCTTGAGTAACAAGAAGTTTGTCACTATTTGCGATGTCAAGAACACTTGCAGTTGTAGCAGTCGCAACTTTCACGTTTGGAAGGTTACGAGCTGAAAGAGCTGCGAATTCGTTTCCTTCTTCAAGAATAACAAGGACTTTAGAATCGATGCTCAAAGCTGCAAGAACTTTTGCAAATTCAGCAGTTTTTGGAGCTGTAAATTCAAGAGAATCAACGGCTACAAATTTGTTTTCAGCAACTTTTTCTGAGTAAACAGATTTAAGCGCAAGGCGACGAACTTTTTGAGGAAGTTTGTACGCATAGCTACGTGGAGTTGGTCCGAAGACAGTTCCACCACCACGCCATTGTGGAGAGCGGATAGAACCTTGACGAGCACGTCCAGTTCCTTTTTGACGCCATGGTTTGCGTCCACCACCTGAAACAGCTGAGCGATTTTTAACTGCGTGAGTTCCTTGACGAAGGCTAGCACGTTGGCTGATGATCACATCAAACACAACAGATTGGTTTGGTTCAATACCAAAGATTGCATCGTTAAGAACAACTTCGCCAGCTTGTTTACCAGTTTGGTCGAATAATGTTACATTTGCCATTTTGACTGTATTCCCCTTTCCTTATTATTTACCAGCTTTAACTGCTGACTTGATAGTGATAAGAGATTTCTTAGCACCTGGTACGTTACCTTTGATAAGGATAACGTTCTTTTCTGGAACAACTTGTACAACTTCAAGGTTTTGAATTGTCACGCGGTCGCCACCCATACGTCCTGCAAGGTTTTTACCTTTGAACACGCGGTTAGGTGCAACAGGTCCCATAGAACCTGGACGACGGTGGTAACGAGAACCGTGAGCCATTGGTCCACGTGATTGTCCATGGCGTTTGATAACACCTTGGAAACCTTTACCTTTAGAAGTACCAGTTACGTCAACAACGTCTCCAGCTGCGAATGTTTCAACTGTGATTTCAGCACCAACTTCCAAGCCTTCAACGTTTTTGAATTCACGAATGAAGCGCTTAGGAGCCGTGTTAGCTTTCGCTACATGTCCTTTAGCAGGTTTGTTGCTCAATACTTCGCGTTTGTCATCGAAACCAACTTGGATAGCGTTATATCCGTCTGTTTCTACAGTTTTAACTTGAAGAACAACGTTTGGAGTTGCTTCAATAACTGTTACAGGGATCAATTCGCCAGCTTCAGTGAAGATTTGAGTCATTCCCACTTTTTTCCCTAAGATTCCTTTTGTCATGAGAAAATAGTTCCTTTTCTATATTTTTTATTCAAAAAGTTTTTAACGAGCGTTTTTCATGCTCAAGGTTTCAAACTTCGGATTAAAGTTTGATTTCTACGTTTACACCACTTGGAAGATCCAATTTCATCAACGCATCAACTGTTTTTTGAGTTGGATTAACGATATCGATCAAACGTTTGTGTGTACGCATTTCAAATTGTTCGCGAGAGTCTTTGTATTTGTGAGTCGCACGAATGATTGTGTAGAGGCTACGTTCAGTCGGAAGTGGGATTGGACCCGCAACTTGTGCACCTGTACGAGTAGCTGATTCTACGATTTTTGCAGCCGCTGTGTCAAGCGTACGGTGTTCGTAAGCTTTCAAACGGATACGGATTTTTTTGTTTGCCATCTTTTTCTCCTTTTCGTCTATTTAAGATAATAGGCTAGCTCCACAAGAAAACCGACGCGCGTTGCGTGGCAATGCAACCGAGCGTGTCGCAACCTCTTGCATCAAAGCTAAGTCTGTATTTTACAGCACCATAATAGAATAACACAAAGCCCCTGCGATTGCAAGGGATTTGTGAGCTTTTTTTCGTTTTTTTGGGATGAAACTGTTTTCCTATTTCATCTTCATACAATTACTAATTTACGACTATTAAAACCAATCTTTTCTTCTATATAATACGAGTCATTTTGACTTTGAATTTGTCTTGCGATTGATCCACTAAGATATCTGCTTTAGACTCGGTTTCTCTATAGTAACGCAGATACTGCTCCCGTCTCATCTGATGGCTAGCTAACACAAAGGAAGCATCTCGATTTCTCATAATAGTATCTCGAGCTAGACGCCTCTTTAATTCTGTTTCTTCGTCCGCGTAGAAGCAGATGGTTTTGTCAAAGAGTTCCTTGGGTAGAAAGCCCACAGACATCCCTTCAACAATCAGAATCGGTTTGGCTCCAGATAAGATCTCACTTGGCTTCTAAGGTTCATCAATCGTCAAGATGTCCATACCTGCCTTTAAAGCTACAATATCTCTTTCTAAACTTGCCAGTTCATGCGCCACTGGCAGACAAGATGTCACCTTTTGATCAGGTGCTTGCTTTGGTACTACTAGGTGACGTTCTGAGGTGATATAGGGATCTGTTTCTAGTAAATTTACTGTAGTAGAATCTAGGGCCTGATATAATTCCTGAGCGAATGTTGACTTGCCTGAAGCTCCATGACCGTAAATCCCCAGCGTCCTAACCCTTCCCGTTTCAATCTCTGAAACCAGTTTGTCTACTAACTCTTTTTTTCTTCATTCTCTCTTCACCTGTTCATAGCTTTCTTTTCCGTCATTAAGCTTGTCCCAAATCACCACTTGCCCACTTTTGAGAGATTTTTGCACATCGATAATTCGTTGATTGGAAGAACCTCGGAACTGGAGCATGAGATTTCGCTTGCTTTTATCATACCGTCCATCGACAAGGATATCAATCAGCGATAAGAGTTCCAGTTTATCTGGAGTCTCCAGCATCATTTCTTCCCACGTGTAGCCCGTCCATGACCAGATGTCTTTGTCTGGCAATTCCTTTCGAATGCGTTTTACGAGAGGCAAGAGAATGCCCGTATTAAGAAAGGGCTCTCCCCCCAGCAAAGTCAAGCCTTGAACATAGGGTTGAGCGAGATCTTCCATAATCTGTTCTTCTAATTCTGCTGTATAGGGAATGCCTGCGTTGAAAGACCAAGTCGCAACATTATAGCACCCCTCGCAGTGAAACATGCAGCCTGATACATAGAGAGAGTTGCGCACACCTTCTCCATCGACAAAGTTAAAGGCCTTGTAATCAATGATTCGCCCTTTACTAAGCTCCTCGCTTTTCCATTCACCCGGTTTTGGTGTATTCCATGTCATCCTTCTACTCCAAATCTATCCAGTAACGTTCTACGCCATTGCGAACATCCTCAAACGCCCCACCATTTGCCACAATCACCGCTCTGCTAGCAGGATTTTCCACACTGCAGGTCACAAGCGCTTTTTTGATATTCTTTTGCTTGGCTACTTGCAAGCCTTGTCGGAGAGCTTCTTTGGCATAACCTTTGCCTCTTTCAGACGGTCGGATGGAATAGCCAATATGGCCCCCATTTTCTAGTAAGTAGTCATTTAATCGGAGACGAAGGTTGAGAAAGCCAAGAGCTTGGCCTGCTACGTCAAAACTAACCAGCTGGATAGCAGGAACCCCGTTTTCAGGAATATTGAGTCCCGCTTCCGCTTGAAGATTTTCTTCTAGCCACTCTTCATAAACAAAATTGTTGGCGTTCCAAAACCCACCATCGTGGGCTGATTGAGTCTGTTCAAACTCTGCCATCATCTCTAAAACTGTTTCTTTATCTGCCAATGTTGGTCTGCGTAGTTCCATCCTTACCTCCTGCTAAGAGAAAAGCGAGAGCGGACTCTCACTTTTATTTTTTCTTGTTCTTGTTTAAAAACTGTTCTCTAAGATTGAGCAAGCGTTCTTTTTTACCTGTTCCACCTTTCGAATGTTTCTCGTGATAACGGGTCACTTGTGCACGTCCCTTATCGTCTAATTGGTATTTCCCCATTCCATTTCCTTCTAATTTGTTACTTCATGTCCGGCTGTTTTAATGGTTGAACCATTCATGTGTTTGACACGCGCAGCGATTTCCTTGTGGCGTCCATTAACCATCGGACGCGCTTGAGGATTCCCCAGATAACCACACGTACGTTTGACCACGTCTACTGTTTTAGGGTCGCTATTGCCACAGTTTGGACAAGCAAAGCCCCTCTCTGTCGGTTCAAAATCCCCTTCAAAGTCACACTTATAACAATGATCAATCGGAGTATTGGTCCCTAGATACCCTACACGATCATAGGCGTAGTCCCAGACAGCTTCCAAGGCTTTTGGATTTTGTTGGAGAACTGGATACTCACAGTAGTGGATGAAACCACCTGTTGCACCTGCTTCTGGATAAGCCTTCTCAAAGTCCAATTTTTCAAACGGCGTTGGATTTTTACGCACATCATAGTGGAACGAGTTGGTGTAGTATTCCTTGTCTGTAATATCAGGAATAGAACCGAACTTTTCTGTATCCAAGCGACAGAAGCGATCTGTTAGACTTTCAGACGGTGTCGAGTAGATAGAGAAATGGTAGCCATATTGGTCAGACCACTCTTCCACCCGACGTTTCATATCGCGAATGATATCCAGTGTGAATTCCTTGGCTTCTGGATTGTGTTCCCAGCTATTTCCAAAGAAGACTGTCGCTACCTCGTACAAACCGATGTAGCCCAATGAAACTGTCGCACGACGATTCTTAAAGAGCTGATCAACGCTCTCGTCTTTTCCAAGACGGCGTCCGAAGGCCCCGTACTGATAGAGAATAGGGGCGTTTGCTGGTGTTGCTTCCTTGGTCCGTTCAACACGGTAAACTAGAGCATCTTCTGCGATGTTCATCCGCTCGTTGAAGATTTCCCAGAACTTATTCATGTCGCCCTCAGACTCGAGGGCAATACGAGGAAGGTTGACCGTCACAACACCTAGATTCATCCGACCAGAATTGACTTCTACGCCATTCTCATCCTTCCATCCTTGAAGGAAAGAACGGCAACCCATAGGTACCTTGAAAGAACCAGTCAACTCGATAATCTTATCATAGGATAAGACATCCGGGTACATCCGTTTGGTTGCACACTCGAGGGCCAACTGTTTGATGTCATAGTTTGGAGTCCCTTCTTCCAAGTTAAGGCCTCTTTTAAGCGTAAAGATGAGTTTAGGGAAGATGGCTGTGCGGTGTTCTGAGCCAAGACCCTTGATACGAATGGTCAAGATAGCTTTTTGAATTTCCCGTTCAAAACGACTAGTTCCTAAACCAAAACCTAGTGAAGTAAAAGGTGTTTGTCCATTTGAAGTGAAGAGGGTGTTGATTTCATACTCAAGAGATTGCATGGCATCATAGATGTCTTTTTGGGTTTTCTTCCAAGCATAATCATCCCGTTTTTCAGGCAAGACCCACTCTTCCGCATCTTTGAGGTGCTTTTGGTAATTCTTCTCTGCATAAGGTGCCAAGACTTCATCAATACGGTCAGCTGAACAGCCCCCGTACTGGCTAGAAGCAACGTTGGCAATGATTTGCGAAATCTGAGCTGTCGCAGTCTGGATAGACTTGGGACTCTCTACCTCTGCGTTACCAATTTTAAAGCCATTTTCCAGCATGCCTTTAAAATCAATCAAACAGCAGTTAGTCATAGGAGTGTAGGGGCTGTAGTCCAAGTCATGATAGTGTATATCCCCTTTTTGGTGAGCATTGGCTACGTGCTTAGGAAGCATTTGCAATCCGATTGATTTCCCCACAATCCCTGCTGTCAAATCACGTTGAGTATTAAAGACATCGCTGTCTTTATTGGCATTTTCATTGACAACCGCTTGATCTTTATTGAGAAGTTTATGAATGCTAAAGTTGATATCTGTCGCTTTTGAGCGCTCAAAATCCCTCTGTGTCCGATAAGTGATATACTCTTCAGCCAAGGCATATTCTTTGGCTTCAAGAAGTTCATGTTCTACGATATTCTGAATCTCATAAATCTTCACACCTTTAGGGAAACGACTGTGAATTTCGGTAACGATTCTTTCAACTAGACCATTTAGGCGTTTTTCTACTAGAGGCGTAACGTCCATAACCTTTTCCGCCGCCTTGTGGAGAGCCTTGTCAATCTTGTCTACATCAAATACTACACGTCTACCATCTCGTTTTTCAACGAACAAGGTGGGAACGGTTGCAAGCTTTTCTTCTAATACAATCATATCCATGCTCTTTTCTAAAATATTGTTAAATAGTTTATATTCAGTATTATACCACTCTAAAAATAAAAATCAATATCTTGTGTTAAAAATCCTAAAATTTTTAAAATTCCACAAGATATTGATTTTTGTTATTTGAATTTATAAAGCTTAAACTCGCTAGTATCTGTCTGAACAAGCTCATAGTTTTCACTGAGCCAGCTCTCTACATCTGACCACAAGGCAACTTTTTGATTGACCACAATCATCTTCGGTTGATTCTCTTTCAGATCATTCATCAGTTTGGTTTTATTTTCGTCGCTTGCAGTATAGAGTGTTGGAGTTGATAGAGAAGTCGGCGCCAAGCGTTCACTTGCACGGTAGAAATCAGGACGATCATCCCAAGCATAGACACGATCCTCAGAACTCGTTTGCTGCTTTACCATGCTAGCAAGACGTTCTCTCTCCTGATAAGTCGCTGGATGCGAAAGGTAGCGACTCACGATAGGAAGAACAATAAGATAGGCAAGGGCAATCAGTGGTAGATAGAAATTTCCTTTAAGGAAAGAAGTTTGTTTCTCACGTCTTCTTCTACGACGACTGCCTCCATCCGAAACATCTTCCTTGATTCCTGTCAGAAGGAGCAAGACCAAGAAAGGAATTAGTACCACAAGATGAGTACCGTTGATGGGTTCTTTGGAAAAAATCAAGAGCCCCAAAGAAAGCAATAAGCCCAAACTAGCAGCAATCGATAGGGAATATTGCTTAGCTGATTTTGACTGGAACAAACCAGAAAAGAGCAAACTAAGGGAACCTAGCCCAATAGCAAGTAAGCCGTAGAAGGCTGCATTTTCAAGCAAATGCGCATTTGAAAAGAAGCTAAGAGTATTTACCGGATACAAGGTCTGGCTAATGGCATCCCCAAAACTACCTGTTAATACTGTATAGTAGCCCAAAGGATAGAATAAGAGTGAGAACCCTAAGGCTGACGCAAAAAATTGATATAAACCATGAACAAAGTGACCTTTGCCTAAGTTAAAGCCGATAATTCCCAAGGCTAGTGTAGCTGCAAATAAGGCTGTTGGGGTTGGCGCAAGGAAGAAAGCGAGAGCAAGGCTCATACCAACACGTAAAAATCCTTTGTCACCGTTTGGATAAGCTAGGTAGTTCGTAACAATGCTAAGTGAATAAAATAGGAAAGGCAAGGCTAGCAAGAGAGCATAGCCACCACCAAAAGCGAGACCTGCTACCAACAAATTAAACACAAACACAAGCTGCTTGGCTTCTTCTACACGGTCTGTAAGACTATCCGCAGATTTAAAAAGAAAAACGCCTGCTCCAAACAAGGCCAACCACTCAACCAAAGCAATCAGAATACTGCCTTGTGAAAGATAGGTAAGCAGGTAATAGAGCAATCCCTCCGTCCCAAAATAATCGGTATACATTTGACCATTTTGATGCAAAGCCCAACCGGTATAAAGATCCTGAGTTTGTCGCGGGCTTACTAAACCAAAAATAAGGGGGATAACCACAGAAATAGCTGTAGCCACTAAACTCCAAAGCAAGATACTAAAAAAGGGAATCGGAGCTCCTTCTCGCTTTTCTGGAACGGACCAGTCTTGGTAATGAGATTCTTCTTGTTTCTCATCTATTTTCCCATATACATTCATTCAATTTCTCCTCTAAGTTTATCTGTTTTAGTATATCAAAATCTTACAGGAATGTCAGCTTGGGATTGATATTTGCTGAATTTCTTATTCAATAGCGCAAAGCGTTCGATTTCACGAAAACGGTGGAATCGACTGTCTCTATACTCTCTAATAAAATCGTCATCTTCTAGATTAAGCATGTTTTTCTCCTTTACCTATCTATTCGTAAGAAGACAAAAAAGATCCAGCCTTGGGCTAGATCTTGATGGATAGTTAGAGCATAGGTGCAAACAACTGGACAATTTCCTTGATCAGGCTTTGATACCAGCTTGTTTTGATGGTGTGGGGATAAATTTCTTGAGAAACTTTAAAAATCTCTTCAAAGTCCCTTTCAATATCAATGATGGACTGCGTTCTATAAAGTAAGACGGCATTTTCATAGTGATGAAGCAAACTCCGATAGTCAAAATTGATGGTTCCCACAGTAGCCGCCTCTCCATCAACAAGCATTTGCTTGCTATGAAGGAATCCCGGGCTATACTCATAAATACGAACCCCCGCAGATAGCAAGTCTGGGTAGGCTCCTCGAGTAACTAACTGAATAACCTTTTTATCTGGGATACACGGCGTCACAATTCGCACATCTACCCCTCTCAATGCTGCATTTTTAATACTTTCAGTTAGATCGTAGTCAGCAATCAGATAGGGAGTCGTGATGTAGACGTAGTCTGTAGCTTGATTGATAAGATTTTGATAGACCGTTTTTCCAACCTGGGCTCGGTAGATGGGTTTGGGACCGCTACTGTAAGGGATACAAAGCCCCATCCCATCTTTGGGTTGATTTTCGAGATGGTATTGGTCAAAGTCACTAATTTCCCCACGGTTAATATACCAAGTTGATAAAAAGAGTCTAGTAAAAGCCTTAACTGCCGATCCATCTAGGCGAATACCGCTATCCTTCCAGTAACCAAAGCGTTCGATATGGTTGATATACTCATCTGCTAGATTGGCACCACCTGTATAGGCAATCTGCCCATCGATAATCATGATTTTACGGTGGTCACGGTTGTTATAGGCAACGGTCAAGCGTGGAATCACCTTGTTAAATTTATGGGCTTCAATCCCTCGGCTACGAAGGTGGATGGTATAATCCCCAGGTAAGGTTGCCATGCATCCAATATCGTCATAAAGGAGTTTCACTTCTACTCCTTGAGCTGCCTTTTCTTCCAAAATCTCCAAAATACTATTCCACATCAAACCTTCTTCGATGATATAGTATTCAAGAAAGATAAACTTCTCGGCTTTTTTGAGATCCTCTAGCATCTGACGCCACATGCTTTCCCCTGAAGGGAAAAAATGGGTATCCGTTCGATTATAGACATCTGCATTCGTGTCCATACTGAGGAGAGATTTGATAACCCCGTAAGCCGACTTGTCTTGTTCTTTTAACTCCAAACGGAGAGCCCTGCTATTGTCCTCTCGGTAAACCATTGATTGGAGCTGCTTTAGCTGCTTCAATTCTTTTTTAGATAAACGGCGCTCTCCAAACATGATATAGAGCAAAGGGCCAAAAACTGGCACAAAGGCTACTAACAACCATGTTACCTTACTCTCAGGATTCATAGATCTATTCACAATCGATACAATGGTCGCTAAGCTTACTAAAATGACAAGGATAATCCAGAGAATCGGAGCCATCCGCCCCAGATAGAGAAATAAACCAAAGACGATAAACAACTCTGCCAACATGATAGTAATACTAAAACCATACTTGGACATGAGTAGCTGCATTTTTCTAGCTGTCATAGATCCCCTTCCTTTTCTAACATTCTCCTTAACTGCTTAATAAACTAATCTTTCTACTAGTATACCTCAGTTCAGGGGTAGATAGCAACCTTTTACTCTTGCCCTTCCATTTTCAGATGTGTATTACAGTTTGAGAGCCAACATATTGACTGTCATACCTGCTGCAGTTCCCATAAGGTAGACGGTATCTCCTTCTTTAACCAATCCATGGTCCAATGAATAGGCCAAGCCAAATGGCACAGAGACTGACACCATATTTCCATAGTCCGTGACGAGATTGAGGTATTGATTCTCAGCCACACCTAGCTTTTCCATAACCAAAGGAAGAGCACGACTTGCTTGGTGAGGAATGATATAGTCCACGTCTGCCAAGGCTAGCTGGGTCTTTTCTTGAAACTCTTCAAACATGACTGGGATTTTACGAGCTGACAAGAGGAGGATTTTCTTTCCCTTCATATCAAACATATAGTTGGTCTTAGTCGCTTCAGAGTACTCTTTTGGTTGAAAAGAAGTCAGACCTCCACGAATTTCCGTATCGTGAGCTCCTTCTGACCAAGTACGTTGGAGACTAGCAATGACCCCTTTTTCCTGATGGCTTTTTTGGAAAATAAAGGCTGCCGCCCCATCACTAAAGAGTTCAAAACTTTCTTTTTGCTTGGGATTGAGCCCTAAACTACCAACCTCACTAGACACGATCAGAACACGATTGTATTCGCCCGCCTCAATCAAGTGGGACATGGTCGATAGGGCAGAAATAAAGCTAGTACAGGTCGTATTGATATCCATAGCTGGAATAGAGAGTCCTTTTGCCACGCGCTCATGAATCAAGGCAGCAGTACAAGGAATAGGCTGAACTCCAACTGCACTAGCTGATACAAGGCAATCGATATCTTTAATATCTAAATTTGCATGTTCAAGCGCACGCTGAATCGCTACCTCTGCCAAGTCGAGTTGCGTTTCTTCATTTTCAACTACACGATAACGAGTCTGGTCTTTGAATTGGACGGTATGTTTGGGAAGGCAAACACCATAACCAGCGATTTCTACATGTCTTTTTACTTCTGTCATTGTCTATTATCCTTTCATAAACGTTGGATTCGTTTGAGTTTACGGCTAGTATCCCAGTGATAATCTGAAAATTGGATTTGAGGAACTATGAACTCTTTTTGCTGGGCCAAGAGTTGGAACTGTGCTAAAATCGCTGTCTCTACGTCCTCATCTCGTTGGCTTAGGCAAACTTCCACTAACTTCTCGGAATGTTGCTTGACTTGGTAATCTCCTACATTCTCCACAAAAAGGATGCAGCGCCTGATAAAGTCTGGATAGATAGTTACCTGTCCCCCATCCAGTCCTTCAAAATAGAAGATGTCGTCAGAGCGTCCTTCGACCTTGTCAATCCGTGTATAGCAGGAGCCACAGGGACAAGGCTCCGGATTTTCAACCAAGATATCATTGAGCTGGTAGCGATAAACAGGCTGACTGCTTCGTTTAAAGTCCGTAATCACTGGATAGAAACGTCGGTCATCCAGATACCGCTTTTCCACAAAGATAATGTCTTCGTTGAGATGTAGATTACCAGCTGGGCAAGTGCAGGCTAAGAAACCTTCAGTCGCCTGATAAACTTGGTCAATAATGGATAGAGAAAAGGCTTCAGCGATCCGTTCCCTATCACTATCTTCTAAGATTTCTGCCACCGAAACGATTTTTTGTGGATGGATGGCTAACTGTCCAGCCTTGAGACGCTTGCTCAATTCAATCAACATAGAGGCTGGCGCCACAATAATCGTCGGTTGGTAGCTATTGAGACGCTCGATATGCTCATCTGTATGTTTGAAAATATCAAAATACTCTAAACGAATGAGGGCCGTATTGATGGTCTGATAGAGTTCATTATCAGCTCTTAGGAAAAAGGCGATACGATGTCCAAAAAGCTGACCCTTTGGCAACATCTTGGCTAAGATAGCCGCTGCCCACATACTTCGCTCTTTCTCTGTTGTGATAAAGAGGCCCCGATGTCCAGATGTCCCTGAAGACAGACCGACTGCTACTTCGCCTTTAAGTTCACTGAAATCACGGGTTTTCTCACTTTCAATAGCTAAGGATAAGGCTTCATCACGATCCACTCCTTGGGTGTTGAGCTCATTGAAATGTTCCATCATAAAAGCCTTATCCATATGGTCAAAGTCGCTAGGCACCCCATTTTTAAAGTAGGGTGACTCTCGCTTTAAAAAGTCCATATAGTTAGCTAATTGCTTTTTCTGATAGTTTTCTAAGGCTTCTCGAGATTTGAAATGATGAAGCCAACGCGTTTGAATAAAGGTTTTAAGAAAGGTTATTTTTTTCATGTAAGATTGACTCTATCCTTTCTACAGGGTCATGACTAACAAGCACCTCAATTCCGTCTTTCAAGACTTCCTCCAGAAACTCTGTCCCCTTGATATAGTCCACCTTGTTATCTTGAACCAAGGAAGGAATCAGGTGCATCTGTTTGGTGTAAGGCAAGAGGTCAATTCCCCAGCAAAGATCTGCTGCAATGAGGAGATTAAGGTCTGGAAGATACAGACAGGCTTGCCCCCTAGCATGCCCATCAACAGAAGCTACTAGGATACTGCTATCTCCAAAGAGGTCACAAATCGGACCATAGGGAAAGTTTGAATAGCGCTGATTTGCCTTGATAACGGTCAGTCTTTTCTCAAAATCAACTGGTAAAAACTCTTTAAAGACCAAATCCTTGAGCTTGGGTTTCTGGTAAACTTCAAAAACCTCTTGAGTCAGGATAAATTGAGCGTTCGGGAAAAAACTTGCCCCTCCTAAATGGTCTGGATGGAGATGAGACAACATGACATAAGTAATCTCTTCTGGTCTAATTCCTTTTGCCTTCAATAAGTATGAAATCTGATCCTTTTCCGTCATCTGAACAGGAGTTCCTAGACGGTAAAAACCATAGCGTAGCTTCGTCTTAATGTTATAGTGATAACCCGTATCATATAGTAGATAGCCCTTGTCTCTGTGCTTAATCAGAAAGACGCCAGCTGGGAAGGTCATCTTTTTATTCTTGACTCCTTTAAATAGCAAACCCGCATAACTAGTACAATATCCGGCAGGGAAATAATCAATACTTTCGATAATCTTGGACATATTGTTCAATCCCTTCTGAAATACTGATTTGAGGGCGATAACCCAAGTCTCGCTCCGCCTTGCTGATGTCCAGCGTCTGGCTATACCGCAGCAAATAATAGGTATAGCGTGTCAGAGCCGGCTCGCCTTTAAGTTTCAAGGTCTTATAAAGAAACTCTAAACTACTTGCAATAGCTGAAAGAATAGGAGCCGGCACTTTTCTGTATGTTATCGGATAGCCCAGTCCTCTCAGGGTTTCTTCTATCAAATCCTTAAAGGCTCTTGGTTCCCCGTTGGTAATATTATAAACTTCGCCACTAGCTTGAGGAGCCTCTAGAGCCAAGCGAATGGCCAGAGCGACATTTTCCACACAGGTCATATCCATGAGCTGACGGCCATCTCCTATCAAGGGAATGCCAATTCTCTGACTGAGTTTGAGAACCCGAGGCAAAATACTGGTATCCCCAATCCCAAAAAGCCCACGAGGTCGTAAGATAATGCTCGGAACATCGGGATAATCCTTAAACAGCTTCTCCGAAGCCAGTTTACTACGGATATAGTTGTTAAGCTTATTTTCCTGAGGCGCATCACTTTCTTTGATAGCTAGCTGATCTCGAGGAGTAGCATAGATGCTAGGCGAGGACACATAAACCAAACGCTGAATACCAGCCTCTCGGCAAGCATCCAGAACATACTTAGTCCCTAAGACATTTGTCTGGTAGAAATCCTCCCAAGGCCCCCAAACGGTAGAAAGAGCACCCGCATGCACAACCATGTCCATCCCCTGACAAGCCCGAGCCAAGTCCTCTTGCTTGGTCAAATCTCCCTGAAAAAATGCCACAGAGGAGTTTTCTAAAGACTGACCCACCTTGCGATTGCGTCCAAAAGCGCGTACCTGATAGCCCTGCTGACTGAGCTCTTCAACAACATACTTGCCTAGAAAGCCCGTAGCACCTGTTACCAATACTTTCTTCATTTTTTACTTCTCCTTGTCCCCTAAGAGCCGATGTATTTCGCTCTTCAGAATCTCTGTTGGCTTATAGATTTGAGCTGCACGACTAAGTTTGTTCAAGTCTGCCCAGTCATCTCTAGCCAACAACTCATCAAAGGCGCGTCCAATCGCTTCCGTATCCTCTCGTTTAGCAGTCAAGGCAATCCCTGCCTCTAATCCACGAACTGCATAGTCATACTGATCATAGTCATGGGGGAGAATCAAGGCAGGCTTACCATAGATGATACACTGGTAAAAAATACCTGCACCACCATGATGAATCACATAATCCATCTGAGGAATGTACTCCTTATAGGGAAGATAGGATACCACAGAAACATTGTCCATGACCTCCTCACATTGGAAGTCTTGTCCGCCAAACCCCAGAGTCACAAAGAAGTGGCAATCTGGATGCGCTTTAGCCAATTGTTGTGTCTGATAGAGGAGATTGTCTTTGGCCCATGCTAGCTGAGTGCCACAGGAGACAAGGACCTTCTTATAACCTGCATAAGGAGACAAATCGAGGGGATAATTTTCTGCCCTCTCAATCGAAGAGCCAAAAGGTCCAACCCAAAGGTAGTGCTCTGGAAAATCACTTTTCAGCTCCAACTCTTTCATCCCAATTCCCAAGATGGAATAGGGTGAATAGATGGTTTCCTGACCTTTCTGATTGTAAAGCTTAAAATCGTAACGTTTCAATCGTTCTCTCAATAAAAAGCTTACGATTCGTTTCCCTAAACGAGTCCCTTTTCTTCCTAGCCATTGCAGAGCAGATTGGAAAGATGTTTTTGGACTGCCCATTCCTCCAAAGAAACAAGGCGGTCCATCTGTCGTTTCAATGGCAAACTGTGTCGCCATCGTGGTAATCCAGGGAATATTCAACTGTTCCGCTACAAGTCCTCCAGAGAGGGTTATAAAGTCCGCAATCACAATATCCGGTCTATTTTCCTGCCACTCTTGCACTAATTGATCTGAAACCACATTGATCAAATCAAGACTAGCTGACAACTGTCGATAAGCAGAAAAAAGGTTTAACTGCCCGTCATTGTTAGCTACACGCTCAAACTCATCTACACAATTTTCTAAAATGGGAATCACCCGGAATCCCATCTCCTCTGCTACAGTTTTTCGTTGTGGTCCTGTAAATAATCGAATCTCATACAAGGGATCCTTCAACAAGGGTGCAAGTAAATTCAGTGTTGGGAAGAGATGCCCACTTAAGGGCACTACAACCACATCAATTTTGATTTTTCTCATATGTCTAGGATAGCAAATTTTTAAAAAAAGAACTACCAAAATGATAGTTCTTTCCAATATTATTTATATTTTGAAGAATAAGTCGCTTCCACTCTACTTGATTTTTAGAAGAGTTCTTTGTAGAGAGCAATGGTTTCTTCTAAAGTTGGCATAAATGGATTGCCTGGCGCACATGCATCGATCAAAGCATTCTTAGAAAGGTAGTCAAAGTCAAAGTCTTTTTCTTGGATACCGAGTTCAGTGAGTTTCTTCGGAATACCAACAGTTTCAGAAAGTTTCTCAATCTCAGCGATAGCATAGTCAGCACATTCTTGGTCTGTTTTCCCTTCCACATGGAGTCCCAAGGCCTTGGCTACATTGCGAAAAGCTTCTGGTACACGCTTGGCATTTTCACGTTCTACAACTGGGAGAAGCATGGCACAGCAGACACCATGTGGCAAGTTATATACTGCACCAAGTTGGTGAGCCATAGAATGAACATAACCCAAACCAGCATTGTTAAAGCTCATACCACCGAGGAAGATGGCATTGACCATCGCCTCACGCGCTTCAATATCTTGGCCATTTGCCACAGCACGAGGGAGGTACTCCTTAATGAGTTCAATCGCTCCGATAGAGAGTTTCTTGGTCACATTATAAGCACCTGGTGTTACCAAGGCCTCGACAGCGTGAGTAAGAGCATCCATGCCTGTCGCCGCTGTCAATCCTTTCGGTTTTGAAAGCATGAGTTCTGGATCATTGACAGAGATGAGAGCGAGGCTGTTCTTATCAACCATTACCATCTTGACCTTGCGCTCTTCATCAGTAATAACATAGTTAATGGTAATTTCTGCAGAAGTTCCAGCTGTTGTATTGATTGCAACCACTGGCAAGCCTTTTTTAGCAGACTTGTGGAGACCTTCGTAGTCCTGTGGTTTTCCACCATTTGTAGCGATGATAGAGATACAACTAGCCGCATCCTGTGGAGACCCACCACCAAGACTGATGATGAAGTCACATCCATGATCTATCAGGGTAGCCACTCCGTCTGTGACGTTCTTGCAAGTCGGATTTGGCTCCACATCGCTAAAGATCACATATTCGATTCCTTCAGCATCTAAGGGTTTTAGGACCTTAGGTAAAATATCACTTCCTTCGATGAACTTATCTGTCACCAAAAGAGTCTTCTTATACCCTAGTTCCTTGATATACGGACCTACCTCATTTACAACACCTTTACCAATAAGGTTAACTGCCGGAACGTAAAATGTAGCCATATGTTTTTCCTCCTGCGCCTTTGCGCTATTTGATTATTTCCCTTAAGTATACGACCTTACCCTTCATTTTACAAATATTTGTAAGCGCTTTAAATAAAAAAACGGTAAAGAACCACTGGTCACGTTTTTAAACAAAAAAGCTCCAAAAAGATGGATTTCATCTCATTGGAACTTCTACTTAATCATTATTGCTTAGTTAATATCACTCGGTCAGATGCCTCTCGGTCCATATCATCAATTATCATTTGATTACCATTAACCGCGTAAATTTTAACATCATCTCCGATAATGACACGTTGATTTTCTGGCTCAAAGGTGACTTGCTTAATTTCCTTATCTCCATCTGGCTCGACCTCAGTCCATGTACCAGTTTTACCTGTTACAACAAGAGTGATTTGGTCATTCTCATCTTTTCCAGTATAGGTACCATCGATATTCGTAGGTTGAGCTACAGTAGTGTCCTGACTTGAGGATGCCTGTGGTTGACTAGCACTTGTAGCAGTGCTAGAAGATGATTCTTGTTGAGTAGATGATTGCTGAGCAGATTGCTGGGTAGGGGCTTGTGCCTTAGGTCCACAAGCTGCTAAAAGACTAAGAATTGCTAAAGAAGCAATAGAAAGTGTGAATGTTTTCGTTTTCATAGCGATTTCCTTTCTTTTGTGCCAATGTTTTGCTGGAATCGTTTTCGATTTTTCCTCCCCCCCAGTATAGCAACTTAGGTCTAGAAGGTCAACTAATCTCACGCTTTCCCACCAAACCCGCTCGCACTTCCGAGATAAAGTAAAGGGAGCCCGTCACGAAAAGCAGGTCCTGATCATTAGCATTTTCTTCAAATTCGCTGATAAAATCACGATAAGAGTCAACCAGTTTATAACCAGAAACATCGCTTTCTTCTAAAGAGCCTTGGTAATCAAAGCCAGTCACCTTGACTTCCGCCTCTGGCAAAGCATCTGTTAAATAACCTAGCATCCCTTGATAATCCTTACGTTTAAGGGCGCCAAAAAGGATTTGAACTTGGAAGCCTTGCTGGATTTTTTCCTGAATAAACTCAACTAAACGACTTAAAGCTGGAAGATTGTGAGCCCCGTCTAGGTAGATATGCGGACGAATCCGTTCCAATCGACCGGCCCAGTGGGTCTCTTTCAAGGCCTGTCTGACAAGCTCTTCTTCGACACCTTCCTCTCTTGACGCCATAAACAGAAGAAAAGTTTGTAAAGCCAAGGAAACATTTTCTTGCTGATAGGCACCTTCCAACCCGATTTCAAGCCGTGAAAAACTTGCTAGCTTACTTGAAAAATTCCCCGCATTTAAGGTGAAGTCTTGCCCGGTTTGATAAAGGTCTACGTCTAACTCTCTCGCTTTACTTTGGCAGACAAGCTCTGCTTCTGGAGAAAGCTTAGCAATGACCGCCTTCTTGCCAGACTTGAAAATACCAGCTTTCTGATCTGCTATTTCCTCCAAACTATCGCCCAAGGTCTCCTGATGATCTAGACCAATAGAGGTAATAACTGCAATCTCCCCTGTTACGACATTAGTGGTGTCAAGAAGACCACCAATCCCCACTTCTAGAAGAACTAGATCCACTTCCTGCTCTTTAAAGTAAAGCAAGGCAATCAGGGTCAACAACTCAAAGAAAGACAAGTGGTCATGTGTTTCTAAAAGAGTTTTCTCCATCTCTTTGACTCGGTTAGCTATACGGATAAAGTCTTCATCTGCAATCGGTTGTCCATTGATACAGATTCGATCATGGATACTAATGATATGAGGAGAGGTAAAAGTACCAACTTGTTTACCATGGACGACAAACAACTCCCTCATAAAGGCAATAGTCGACCCCTTACCGTTAGTCCCTGTTACATGGATAATGGGATAAGTCTTCTCAGGATTTCCCAGCAAATCCACAGCTCGCTGCATTCGTCCAAGACCAGATCTAAAGTTTAAACCAATCCGACTATGAAGCCATTCTTCTACTTCAAACATACATATCTCCTTAACAAAAGTCCAATCAACTACCTCATCAAAGTATGATTACAAATAAAAGCGAGGTCGGGACTAAAATCCCGACCTCTTACCTGATTAGCTAATCACTAGCTACTATGAATTTCAACGTGGGCTAAAAATAACCACTGGACTTACTAGTTCTCTCTTATTTCAAGGAACTGGGGTAAAAATATCCTCAGGACGTTCCTGCGTTTCTAATTTCTAGCACTGGGCTAAAAACGTCCCCCCGGACGTTTTTACTCCTCCATAAAGCTGTTGAAGACTTCTTCAATCATGTTCCATTCGTCTTCTGAGTCTTCTGGAATTGGTTGTAATTCGCCTTCTGTTCCATCTTCATTTTCAGTGAATGAGTAGGCTTGGATTTCAACTTGCCCGTCTTCGTCTTCTTCCGCGTTAACTGGCACTAGAAGAACATAGTTTTTACCAAATTCTTCTTTCCCGTCAATGGTCAAAAGAATTTCAAACAAGGTTTCATTTCCTTGCTCGTCTACTAGTGTAATCAATTCACGTTCTTCGTGGTCATGGTTGTGATCGTGTGACATAGTTTCTCCTCTGTCTTAAAATTTTCTATCTAAATAATTTTGCAAAATTAGCTGAGCAGCCAACTTATCAATAACTTTCTTGCGTTTGTTACGACTGATATCTGCTTGTTCAATCAACATACGCTCCGCAGCGACCGTTGTCAAACGCTCATCCTGATAGTCTACTGGCAAACCAAAGAGTTCTTCTAGCTTGGCACCATAGGCTTGACTGGCTTCTACTCGCGGACCGCTGGTATTGTTCATGTTTTTAGGCAGACCTACTACAAAGCGTTCCACCTTATAGCTGTCAACCAATTCCTTGATACGGTCAAAACCAAACTGGCCCTGATCCTCATTAATCTGGATGATTTCAAGGCCTTGAGCAGTGAAGCCTAGGGGATCGCTAATGGCAACACCCACTGTTTTTGAACCAACGTCCAATCCCATAATTCTCATAGATTATAGATCGACTCCTTGTCCTTTAAGGTAGTAGCGTACCAATTCTTCAACAATTTCATCACGCTCATACTTACGGATTTGATTTCGTGCATTGTTGTAACGAGGAACATAGGCAGGGTCTCCACTCAATACATAACCGACGATTTGATTTATCGGATTATAACCCTTTTCATTCAAAGAAGCATAGACATCTGTCAACGTCTCGCTAATCTCTTTCTTATTGGAATCATCCAATTTAAACCGTACAGTTTCTTCAGTAAATCCCATTCTAACACCCTCTTTCCTTAGAATAGTACTATTATAGCACATTCCCTAACGTTCTACAAATAAGTCAGTCTATTAATTTGGATTTTCTATTGTTCTGTCGCCCCATTTGCCACTCTATCTGCAATATATTGGCTAGGTTCGTTTTTTAAGAGATTTTCAAGACCGATATTTTTTAAATATTCCATCTGAGATGCCTTTTTGACATCCAATACTTGAAAATCATAAGTCGTTGTAGTCTGGATTTCTGTCTCACTGAGTAGCTTGGTTTCCAGTGTAAATCCTGCCAGTTTGCGCGCCTCTTGGATAGTCTTATCCTTTTCTTCTGCTTCAAGAAGCGCTTTTTGCGTTTCCTCTAGGCCATTTTCAGAGATAAAGGTCTTGAGTTCATCCCCGACAGGTCGTTTTTGCTGGATGGTCAAGGTCAAAAACTGACTGCCTTTATAAGTAATGGTCTGAATCTGTTGCGTCCCATTTTCTGACTTCGGCATCAGCAAGGTCTTGGTGACAACCGTATTCTTTTCGGCATTGTCCAAAACGGGAAGGTTGGATTGGAGAGGTTCAGATGCTGTTGTGGAAGCAACAGGAGTTTCCTTTTTTTGCCCACATCCCGCAAGCAAAAAGAGGAGAGCAAAACTAGCAATTAGTAACTTTTTCATAATTCCTCACATGATTTTAAAACAAAAGGGCAAACAAGGCCAGGAGTCACTCCCAGCCTTGATGTTTTATAGAGCTGCACGTAGACGTGCTTCTGCATTTTCTACATTACGGACAGAGCGTGGCAAGAAGGCACGGATATCATCTTCTTTATAGCCGACTTGTAGGCGCTTCTCGTCAACGAGAATCGGACTCTTTAAGATCCGTGGTGTTTCCATGATTAAGTTGAGCACTTCATTGACACTCAAATCCTCGATGTCAACTCCAAGTGCCTTAGCGTAGCGGTTTTTTGACGAAACGATACTGGCAATTCCATTATCTGTTTTCGTGAGAATATCTAATAACTCTTCTCTTGTAATTCCTTCTTTACCGAGATTTTGTTCTTTATAACTTAACTGGTGGGCATTGAGCCAGGTTTTCGCTTTTTTACAGCTAGTACAACTTGAGACTGTATAAATTTTGATCATGTACCTACCCCTTTCGCTACATGTTACTATCAGTTTAGTCTATTATACCATAAAAAACATCCGACTTGCGACCTATTTTTAAAAAAAATTAACTTTTTTCGCGATTTTCGTACTTTTTTCTTGACAAAATCAATTTATAACCAACTTTTAAATTTTTTGATATACAATCGTTTTACAACTGTAACACTTATCATATAGAGAACGATAATCAAAAGCAAAAAGAGGAAATAAATTGGTTCCAAAGGGGTTAAATGAAGCAGGCTAGCAATTGAAGAGTAGGGAAGGAAGGTCACAAAACTAGCTGCTAGCAAGGTTGTCCCAAGAACAAACCATGATGGACGACTTTGTAAGAAAGGAAGTTTTGCTGAACGGAGCATATGGATAACCATGGTTTGGGACCACATGGATTCAATGAACCAACCTGTCTGGAACAAAATAATAAAGCCCGTTGCAGACTCTGCTCCGTGAGCATAGGCTTGACCTGTCGCCATTGGGACAATGACAAAATAGAGTAAGATAAAGGTCAAAATATCAAAGGCAGAAGAAATCGGACCCATCCAAATCATAAAGCGAGTAATAGACTTAGCTTCCCACTTATGAGGATGTTTCAAAAAGTCTTCATCTACATTATCAAATGGCAAGGCGATGCAAGAAAGGTCGTAGACAAGGTTTAACACAATCAAGTGAATCGGAGCCATAGGAAGGAAAGGTAAAAAGATACCAGACACTAACAGAGAGAAAATGTTCCCGAAATTAGAGCTGACCGTCATCTTGATATATTTGGTCATATTAGCGTAGACCTTACGCCCTTCAACCAGCCCTTTTTCAAGCACCATCAAATCCTTATCTAGCAAAATGACATCAGCCGTTTCTTTGGCAATATCTACTGCTGTATCAACAGAAATCCCCACATCGGCCACTTTCATAGAAGGGGCATCATTGATCCCATCTCCCATATAGCCGACACAATGTCCATTCGATTTGATTTGTAAAATGATTCGTGCTTTTTGATCCGGAGAGAGTTTGGCAAAGACAGTCACCATCTGAACTGCTTGAGCCAACTCTTCGTCCGACATGGCGTCAATATCAGAACCCAACAAGATTTGATCAACGTCTAAACCAACTTTTTCGCATACTGCTTGGGTTACCTTCTCATTATCCCCAGTCAAGATCTTGGTTTGAACACCATACTCTAATAAAGCTTGGATAGCAGGGGCTGCAGATGGTTTTGGTGGATCTAGGAAGGCAAGATATCCTGTTAGAATCATCTCCTTTTCATCTTCAACAGAGTAAGCAAAACCTTCCTTTAAGCCTGTTTTATAAGCGACTCCCAAGACTCGTAAGCCCTGTTGATTGAGTTGGTCCACTTCTTTTAAGATTTCCACTCGGATATCATCCGTCAGAGGGCTAATCTGACCTTGATATTCCACATGGGTTGAAATCGCAAGCATTTCCTCTAGGGCACCCTTGGTTACCAAACTAACAGCTTCGTTTTCATCCTGGACGATGACACTCATCCGTCTGCGTTCAAAATCAAAGGGCAATTCATCTATTTTTTGAAAGCTAGTATCCAAATTTTGTAGAATAGCGTGTTCTTTAGCTTCTTTTTCAGTTCTACTGATAATGGCTCGGTCCATCAAGTTTTTCAAACCGGTTTGAAAGTAGGAATTGAGGTAGGCTCGTCTCAACACAGATAAATCCAAAGCCCCATGTATATCCAAAGGATATTCAAGGACAATTTCGTCTTGGGTAAGTGTTCCGGTTTTATCCGTACACAGGATATCAATAGCACCTAGATCTTGTATGGCATTGAGTTTTTTGATAACGACTTTTTCCTTGGCCATGATAATGGAGCCTTTTGCTAGACTGGCCGTGATGATCATGGGAAGCATCTCAGGTGTAAGCCCGACACCCACGCTCAAAGCAAATACGCCAGCCTCTAACCAATCTCCATCCGTCAAACCATTGGAAAGAAATACGATGGGAACCATGACCAACATCAAACGGATTAAAAGCCAGGAGATACTGTTCATATCCCGTTCGAAAGAGGTAGGCTCGTCATAAGTATTGAGAGTCTGCTCTATTTTCCCCATCATGGTGTCATCACCAACTGCTAGAATCAAAGCCTTGGCACTTCCTGATATCACGTTGGTTCCCATAAAGGCGAGCGCTTCTGCTTCTAGCAGACTATCAAAATTTGACTGACTCATTTTTGACAAAGCCAATTTTTCAACCGAATCACTTTCACCCGTCAAGCCAGACTGTTGAACAAAGAAATCACGTGATTCAATCAAAAGGAGGTCTGCTGGAATCATATCCCCAGCACTCAATTTGACTATATCTCCAACGACCAAATCTTCAATTGCGATCTCTAAACTCTGACCTTCGCGAATAACCGTAGCTGTATTCACAATCATTTTTGAAAGATTGGTCGCAGCTTTGTCACTCCGCAATTCTTGGACAAAGCGTATGCCACCAGAGATTAGAACGAGAACGACGATGATGATAGAGGTCGTCGGGTCTTCTTGCCCAGGCTTCGCCAACCAGACGTTGGTCACCATGGAGATCATAGCGATGACCAGGAGGATGATTGTAAATGGATTGATAATAGATTCGTAAATCTTTTTGAGGATACTGTCTTCTTGACCCTTGGTGATGGTGTTTTCACCATATAAATCACGATTCTTTTCTATCTGTTCCTCAGTTAAGCCTGTTAGACTTGTCTTATAAAAAGATAGAGTTTCGTTTAAAGGTGTATGAATAGCTGCTACTAATCTTTCTTTTGTAGTTTTCATTGGTTTCTCCTATCTGTATGAATGATGTGTTTCATACACAGAGACCAATCACTTTATAAGGGCAGAACGACACAAATCAGCGATTGGCTGTGTATGTGCGGTTCTGGGTGGTCGTCAATTTGCATCGTCTGTCTCCTTTCCCTGTTCTAAAACAGTAGAAAATCCTGCCATAAAATGGCAGGATTAAAAAACTAATTATCTGTTTTTCGTTCAAGCTTTAACTCCATAGGGCAATGAAATGAGCTTAGTTTTGGCCTTCGCGACCAGGACTGTTGACCAACGAGTAGTGTCTCCACTGCTTTGCGGTAGTCATCCGTATCCCTATGGTAGCCTCACCTACCGTTTTCGTCTATCAGTATAAACCTTTAAAATATAAAAGTCAACGATTTATCTCATTTTTTAGATAACAATCAATTCTTTTGGAGCAAGTGTCAATAACTCACAACCGTTATCTGTAATCAGGATATCATCTTCAATACGAACCCCGTATTTACCTTCAATATAAATGCCCGGTTCATCAGTCAAGACCATACCAGATTTAATGGCTTCTTTCGAAGTTTGGTTAAAGTAGGGTTCTTCGTGGATGTCCAGTCCGATACCGTGTCCAATACCGTGAGTAAAGTAGTCACCATAGCCTGCCTCGATGATAATATCACGAGGGATTTTGTCAAAGTCACGGAAACCTAGACCTGCCTTAGCTTGGTCAATCAGAGCTTGGTTGGCTTTCAAAACTGTGTTGTAGATTTCTGCTTGCTCGTCACTGACATGACCGAGGTAGATGGTCCGTGTCATATCACTGACATAGTGGTCGTAGAGACAGCCGAAGTCCATGGTGATGGCTTCTCCCGCTTCAACCGGTTTGTGCATTGGATGGGCATGGGGCTTAGAAGAGTTGATACCACTGGCTAGAATGGTATCAAAAGACAAGCCTGCCGCTCCTAGCTCCCGCATGCGGAAGTCAAGGAAGTTGGCAATTTCAATCTCAGTCTTTCCAGGTTTGATAAAGTCAAGTGCATCGCGGAAAGCTTGGTCTGAGATGGAACATGCCTTGCGAATAGTCGCAATCTCCGCTTCATCCTTAATCATACGAAGCGCTTCAACAAACTGAGTCTGCGGAAGCAAGTCGATTCCTGTAAAAGCAGCCTGCATACGGTGGTAATAAGAGACCGAAATCTCGTCTTCAAAACCGATTCGAGACAAGCCCATATCCTTAACAATGCCTGCAATGACAGCCAATTCATCACGGTCAGCCACAATCTCAAAACCTGTTACTTCTTGCTTAGCTGCAATGATATAGCGAGAGTCTGTCACCAAGACCTGACGGTCACGGCTGATGAAGACTGTTCCGTTTGAGCCCCAAAAACCAGTCAAGTAGTAAACATTTTTAAGGTTGTTGATGATGATGCCATCTAGTTCTTTTTCTTGCATTTTAGCTAGAAATGCTTGTACACGTTTATTCATGATGTAACTTTCCTTTCAAATAGTGTCCGGTGTAGCTGGCTTCGTTGGCCGCTACTTCTTCTGGGGTTCCTGTTGCGATGATGGTTCCACCACCGACACCGCCCTCAGGTCCTAGGTCAATAATATGGTCTGCTGTCTTGATAACATCTAGATTGTGCTCGATAACAAGGACGGTATTGCCATCGTCGACAAAGCGAGCCAAGACTTTAAGCAAGCGAGCAATATCCTCGGTATGAAGCCCTGTCGTCGGCTCATCCAGAATGTAGAAAGATTTTCCTGTCGATCGTTTATGGAGTTCGCTAGCCAACTTCATACGCTGAGCTTCTCCCCCAGAAAGAGTGGTAGCTGGTTGCCCTAGCGTTACATAGCCCAGCCCCACATCCTTGATGGTCTGAAGTTTGCGTTGAATTTTTGGAATATGTTGGAAGAATTCCACCGCATCGTTGACGGTCATGTCCAAGACCTGCGAGATATTCTTTTCCTTGTAGTGGACTTCTAGGGTTTCACTGTTGTAGCGAGTCCCGTGGCAGACTTCACAAGCCACGTAAACATCAGGCAAAAAGTGCATCTCGATCTTGATAATCCCGTCACCCGAACAGGCTTCGCAACGACCACCCTTGACGTTGAAACTGAAACGCCCCTTTTTGTAACCACGAATCTTAGCCTCATTTGTCTGGGCAAAAAGGTCACGTATATCGTCAAAGACCCCCGTATAGGTAGCCGGGTTGGACCTCGGCGTTCGTCCGATAGGGCTCTGGTCAATGTCGATCAAGCGGTCTACATGCTCAATCCCTGTAATCGTCTTAAATTTACCAGGTTTGTCTGAATTACGGTTAAGTTTTTGAGCAATGGCTTTTTTGAGGATACTGTTGATTAAGGTCGATTTCCCTGAACCTGACACCCCCGTCACTGCAATGAATTTTCCTAGTGGGAAGCGAGCGGTGATATTTTGCAAGTTGTTCTCACGCGCTCCCGTCACCTCGATAAAGCGACCATTTCCGGCACGGCGCTCTTCTGGTACTGGAATGGCACGTTTACCTGACAAGTACTGGCCTGTAATAGACTTACTGTTACGGGCCACCTGCTTGGGTGTTCCTGCAGCAACAATCTCGCCACCAAAAACACCGGCACCTGGACCAACGTCAATCAGGTAATCCGCCTCGCGCATGGTATCTTCATCGTGTTCCACCACGATGAGAGTATTGCCCAAGTCACGCATCTTTTTCAGACTAGCAATCAGGCGGTCATTATCCCTCTGGTGGAGACCAATCGACGGCTCATCCAGGATATAAAGGACACCTGATAGGTTGGACCCAATCTGGGTTGCTAAGCGAATACGCTGGCTCTCCCCGCCTGAAAGGGTTCCTGCCGAACGTGACAGGGTCAGATAGTTGAGCCCAACGTTATTGAGGAAGGTCAAACGGTCCTTAATTTCCTTGAGAATGGGACGAGCAATGATGGCTTCGTTTTCAGAAAGAGTCAACTGGCTGACCAACTCCAAGTGATCGGCGATTGAGAGGTCTGAAATCTCTCCGATATGTGGTCCTTGCTCCCCACCCACACGGACAGACAAGGCCTGGTCATTGAGACGGTAGCCGTGACAAGTCCCGCAGGTCAGTTCATTCATATAGAGACGCATCTGGGTGCGAGTATAGTCACTATTGGTTTCATGGTAACGACGCTTGATATTATTGACAACTCCCTCAAAAGGAATGTCAATATCCCGCACACCACCAAATTCATTCTCATAGTGGAAATGGAATTCCTTGCCATCTGAACCATAGAGAATCAAGTCCTTATCCGCTTCTGACAGGTCCTCAAAAGGCCTGTCCATATCCACACCAAAGGCTGTCATGGCTTGTTCCAACATGTTTGGATAGTAGTTAGAGGAAATAGGATTCCAAGGTGCTAGCGCCCCTTCACGAAGTGTCTTGCTGGTATCTGGCACTACCAAATCAGTATCCACTTCCAGCTTGATTCCCAAACCATCACACTCACTACAAGAACCAAAAGGCGCATTGAAGGAGAAGAGACGAGGCTCTAACTCTGGTACAGTAAAGCCACAGACCGGACAGGCATAGTGCTCAGAAAAGAGCAACTCAAAGTCGTCCATGGTATCGATAATCACATAACCTTCTGCGATACGAAGGGCCGCCTCAACGGAGTCGAAGAGACGGCTGCGGATGCCCTCCTTGATGACAATACGGTCGACCACAACATCGATATTGTGTTGCTTGCTCTTGGACAGCTCTGGAACTTCGGTCACATCATAGACCTCCCCATCTACTCGGACGCGGACATAGCCATCTTTCTGAACCTTTTCAATGACGCTCTTATGTTGCCCTTTTTTCTTACGAATGACCGGAGCTAAGATTTGCAGGCGCTGGCGTTCTGGCAATTCTAAGACCTTATCCACGATTTGCTCTACAGAAGAAGCCTTGATAGCCCCATGCCCGTTGATACAGTAAGGCGTCCCCACACGCGCATAGAGGAGACGCAGATAGTCATTGATTTCAGTCGTAGTTCCCACCGTCGAGCGAGGATTTTTACTAGTCGTTTTCTGGTCGATAGAAATAGCTGGGCTGAGACCATCAATGGCATCCACATCAGGCTTCTCCATATTCCCCAAGAATTGACGAGCATAGGCTGACAAACTCTCCACATAGCGACGTTGTCCCTCCGCATAGAGGGTATCAAAGGCCAGACTGGATTTCCCCGAACCCGACAAACCGGTCACGACAACCAACTTATCTCGCGGAATCTCCACATCGATATTTTTTAAGTTATGGGCACGTGCCCCATGAATCACAATTTTATCTTGCATCTTTGTTCTTTCTAGTCCATTATTGCTTTCCATTATACCAAAAAATGTGAAATTCTATTACCCAAAAAGCTGTTTTTATAGTATAATAGTACGGTGCAAAAAATGAATCACTGAATAGTAGGAAAGGATAGGGGATATGAAACAAGTTTTTCTCTCAACAACAACTGAATTTAAAGAGATCGACACGCTTGAACCGGGTACTTGGATCAACCTCGTCAATCCTACACAAAATGAATCATTGGAAATTGCTAATGCCTTTGACATTGATATTGCCGACCTTCGAGCACCACTCGATGCGGAAGAAATGTCCCGTATTACCATCGAAGACGAGTATACTTTGATCATCGTGGACGTCCCCATCACAGAGGAGAGAAACAATCGTACCTACTACGTTACGATTCCGCTAGGGATTATCATCACCGAGGAAACCATTATCACTACCTGCTTGGAGTCCCTCCCAGTTCTCGATGTCTTCATCAACCGCAAACTGCGTAACTTCTACACTTTCATGCGGTCACGCTTTATCTTTCAACTCCTTTATCGCAATGCTGAGCTTTACCTGACTGCCCTTCGTTCGATTGACCGTAAGAGTGAACAAATCGAAAGTCAACTTCACAAGTCTACTCGAAACGAAGAGCTAATCGAGCTCATGGAATTGGAAAAGACCATCGTCTATTTCAAGGCCTCACTTAAAACAAATGAGCGCGTGATTAAGAAATTGACTAGCGCAACTAGCAATATCAAGAAATACCTAGAAGACGAAGACCTGCTCGAGGATACCCTGATCGAAACCCAACAGGCCATCGAGATGGCAGATATCTATGGAAACGTCCTTCACTCTATGACAGAGACCTTTGCCTCTATCATTTCCAACAACCAGAACAACATCATGAAAACTCTGGCTCTCGTGACCATCGTCATGTCTGTCCCAACCATGATTTTCTCAGCCTACGGGATGAACTTTAAAGATAATGAAATCCCTTTGAACGGTGAGCCACATGCCTTCTGGTTAATCGTCTTTATCGCCTTTGCTATGAGTGTCTCGCTCACTCTCTATCTCATCCATAAAAAATGGTTCTAAGAGGAATCCCTATGTCTCAGATTGATTTACAAAAATTAACTAAGAAAAACCAAGAGTTTATCCACATCGCTACCCAACAATTCATCAAAGATGGTAAAACAGACGCTGAAATCAAGGCTGTCTTTGAGGAAGTCATTCCTAAAATCCTTGAAGAACAAGCCAAAGGAACGACTGCTCGCTCCCTCTACGGGGCTCCAACCCACTGGGCTCATAGCTTTACAGTTAAGGAACAGTACGAAAAAGAGCATCCAAAAGAAAATGATGATCCAAAACTCATGATTATGGACTCAGCCCTTTTTATCACCAGTCTCTTTGCACTGGTTAGCGCTCTGACCAACTTTTTCTCTACAGACCAGGCTATTGGCTATGGTTTGATTACCCTCTTGTTGGTTGGACTTGTCGGAGGGGTGGCCTTCTACTTGATGTACTACTTTGTCTACCAGTATTATGGACCAGACACAGATCGTAGCCAGCGCCCTCCTTTCTGGAAATCAATCCTCGTCATCCTCGCTGCTATGCTTCTCTGGTTGGCTGTCTTCTTCGCAACAAGCTTCCTACCAGCCAACCTCAATCCAATCCTTGCTCCACTGCCTTTGGCTATCCTGGGAGCAGCCCTTCTCGCCCTTCACTTCTATCTCAAGAAACGTTTCAATATCCGAAGTGCAAGCGCGGGCCCATCACGTTATTAAGAAAAGTGAAAAGCTATGGCATATAGTCAATCCTTAGCTCAGCAGATTCGAAAAATCCTAGCACTCAAACTTCCTCCCCAAATTTTCGAAGAAGAGCTAGAAGAAAAGAAGCTGTTTGGTGGTCTTGCCTTTATGATTCGTGGGAAAATGGTCCTTACAGTCAGTTCCAGAAAGGACGAGCTGGTTATGGTGAGAATTGGCAAAGAAATAGAAAAGCAAGTTCTACCCCGAACAGGAGCTCATACTACATTGATGAGAGGGAGACCTTATCATGGCTATATAGACCTAGATATAGAAGGTCAAAAAGAACTTCCTTACTGGATTGATTTAGCTCTCTCCTATAATCAAGAGTTGACCAAGTAACTCATATCTAGCGAGATTAGAAAAACGAAAAGCAACTGCATAGGCGGTTGCTTTTTCACTTGCTTTCTTAAGATCCAACAGAACTTCTGAGTCTCATTCTTGTAGTTTTCTCTCATCTTTTGTGATAAAATAGGCTCATACTCAATGAAAATCAAAGAGCAAACTAGGAAGCTAGCCGCAGGCTGTACTTGAGTACGGCAAGGCAAAGCTGACGTGGTTTGAATTTGATTTTCGAAGAGTATCAATCTATTTCTAGGAGGATGAGATATAGTTTCTACTATTGGTATCGTGAGCTTGTCTAGTGGCATTATCGGAGAAGACTTTGTCAAACACGAAGTGGAGCTAGGTGTCCAGCGTCTCAAGGATCTGGGACTCAACCCTATCTTTTTGCCTCATTCGCAAAAAGGATTAGACTTTATCAAGGACCATCCTGAGGCGCGTGCAGAGGATTTGATGCAGGCCTTTTCGGACGATAGCATCGACATGATCCTCTGCGCCATCGGTGGAGATGATACCTATCGCTTGCTACCTTATCTTTTTGAAAATGACCAACTACAAAAAGTTATCAAACAAAAGATTTTTCTTGGTTTCTCGGATACCACTATGAACCACCTTATGTTGCATAAACTAGGGATCAAGACTTTTTATGGGCAATCCTTTCTAGCAGACATTTGTGAATTAGACAAGGAGATGTTGCCCTATAGTCTCCACTACTTTAAAGAAGTGATCAAGACTGGAAAAATCTCAGAAATCCGTCCTAGCGACGTTTGGTATGAGGAACGGACTGACTTTAGTCCTAAGGCCCTGGGAACAGCTCGTGTCAGTCAGGTAAATACAGGTTTTGACTTGTTGCAAGGAAATGCTCAGTTTGAGGGAGAAATTCTCGGTGGTTGCCTTGAATCTCTCTATGATATCTTTGACAATTCTCGATACGCAGACAGCACGGTCCTCTGCCAAAAGTACAAACTCTTCCCTGACTTATCCGACTGGGAAGGAAAGATTCTCTTGTTAGAAACAAGCGAAGAGAAGCCTGAGCCGGATAACTTCAAAAAGATGATGCAGACTTTGAAAGAAACAGGGATATTCGAGGTCATCAGTGGACTCTTGGTCGGAAAGCCAATGGATGAAACCTTCTATGACGACTATAAAGAGGCTTTAATGGACACCATTGACAGCAATATCCCGATTGTTTATAATCTGAATGTTGGCCATACTACACCAAGAGCTATTGTGCCCTTCGGCGTCCATGCTTATGTGGATGCACAGGATCAAGTCATTCGCTTTGACTATAACAAAAAATAAACAATTTCTCCATTTTTGTGCTTTGGTATTGATTTTCGTTACAATTTGTGTCTGAATTTATTGCATTTTGCTTATTTCTATGATATCTTTTTAAAGGAGGTATATATGACTAAACAAAAAATAAATCAAATTGTCGGTTCAATCGGGGCCTTTATCGGGATTATTGTATTTATCGCCTACATCCCACAAATTTTTGCCAATTTACAAGGCAACAAAGCTCAACCATTCCAGCCTTTATCCGCAGCAGTATCTTGTTTAATTTGGGTTATTTACGGATGGACAAAAGAACCTAAGAAGGATTGGATACTAATTATTCCAAACTCAGCCGGCGTTGTCTTAGGTGGACTGACATTTCTTACTGCACTATAAAAATTACTAGCATATAATCAAAAAGCTGAGAGGAATTTCTCAGCTTTTTTCTATATTCTCAGATAGTTAGACGCTTGGACTCACTAACTTCCGCTTTTCCACTCACAATCATTCTCATGGTCGTCAACCAGACCTGCTGCTTGTAGAAAAGCCAAAACCGCAACTGGACCTGTGAATTTGAAACCACGTTTTTTGAGATCCTTGGATATTTTCTCAGATAAAGACGTTTTAGCTGGGGCTAGGTGATAGTCAGGGACATCATTGATGATGGTTTTCCCCTCAACAAAAGACCAGAGATAGCTATCAAAAGAACCATGCACCTTCTGAACTTGTAGAAATGCTTGGGCGTTGGCACGCGTAGCAAAGAGCTTGGCACGATTTCGGATGATGGCTGGATTATCTAACAGGGCTTCCAACTCCCCATCCGCCATCTCTGCGACACGTTGGGCTTGGTAGTTGTGAAATACTTCTCGGAAAGCTTGGCGTTTGTTTAGTACCGTTTCCCAAGACAGACCAGCCTGATAAGTCTCCATACACAACAACTCAAACAATGCTTGGTCATCATGGAGGGGCTGGCCCCACTCCTCATCATGATAGGCGATGTAGAGCGGATTGGTCATCTTGACCCACGAACAACGTTTTGTCATGATCTGCTCCTATTTGACCAACATTTTAAGGGCCGACTTGATATAGTTCTCAGCTGTATCTGTCGTTCCTTCAAAGAATTTCTTGATTTTCTTGAGCTCGGTTGCCTTGTAGCCCAGCGCCAACATAGCTTCCATAGCTTCTTCCAGTTCTTGGTTTTCAGCACTTGCTTGCACTGCCACCTTAGCAGGAAGGTCATCACTAGCCACAACTACCTTGCCTTCCAAGTCCAGCACCATCTGCTGGGCTGTTTTCTTGCCAATTTTAGGGAACTTAGTCAAGTAGGTGATGTTCTTGCTCTCAATCGCTTGAACCAAGCCAGCATTGTCATCGACAGCGATAATAGCAAGAGCTGACACCGGACCAATCCCTGAGACCGAGATCAGACTAAGAAAGAGTTTCTTCTCATCTTCTGAGCGGAAACCATAGAGCAGATGAGCATCCTCTCGAACAACTTGGTGCACATAAATTTGAGTTTCTTGATTGACCTGACCTGAGTAAGCATAGGGATTAGCTACATGCAGGATATAACCGATACCGTTGGTTTCAAGAACAATGTATTTAGCAGTAATTTTGGTAATGATTCCTTTTAAATATTCGTACATAGTTTTCCTTTTCTCTTATTTCGTTTATCTAGTATATCATATTTTCTTTATCCGAGGAGTGAGAATCGACTATCACAAATACAGTATATCAAAAATAATTTATGCTTATCTATTGACATATTGAAAATTAAGTACTATAATCATTTGTAATTGAATAACTATCTTCAGGGCAGGGTGCAATTCCCTACCGGTGGTATAGCCCACGAGCCGAAAGGCATGATTTGGTGAAATTCCAAAGCCGACAGTATAGTCTGGATGAAAGAAGATAAAAGTATATTTGTGCTTTTTGCGTGCTCTGAAATGATTACTTGTCATTTCAGAGCATTTTTGTTAATCGCATAAGTTTTCTTTTGTATGCCTTGAATAGTCCCCTATTCAAGGTATTTTTTTTTGGAGGTAGTGAGATGAGCGACTCAAAATATATGAAATTAGCAATAAAATTGGCACAAAAAGGAGCTGGTTACGTCAATCCCAATCCTATGGTTGGCGCAGTTATTGTAAAAGATAATCACATTATCGGACAAGGTTATCATGAGTTTTTTGGTGGCCCACATGCTGAGAGAAATGCTCTAAAAAACTGTAGAGAATCCCCTGTCGGAGCGACGCTTTATGTAACACTTGAACCCTGTTGTCACTTCGGGAAAACACCTCCTTGTATAGACGCTATAATCGATAGTGGTATTACAAGAGTAGTCATTGGAAGCCTAGACTGTAACCCTATTGTATCTGGAAAAGGAGTAAAGATACTTGAGGAAAATAATCTTCAAGTTACTGTTGGAGTTTTAGAAAATGAGTGTCTTAACTTAATAAAAAGTTTTAGAAAGTATATTACCCAGCATGTACCCTATGTTTTTATGAAATATGCAATGACAATGGATGGAAAAATAGCCACTAAAACAAATCAATCCAAATGGATTACTGGAGAAGAGGCAAGAAAGCATGTACATCAGTTACGACACCATGTTAGTGCGATTATGGTGGGAGTCAATACTGTTATTCAAGACGATCCTTTGCTGACATGTAGATTGGAGGAAGGGAAAAATCCTATCCGTATCATATGCGATACACATTTACGAACTCCTCTTACCTCTAAAATCGTAAAAACAGCAAATGATATTAAAACTTACATTGCCACTTCCTCTGAAGACAAAAATAAAATGAAGCTATATCAAAATCATGGCTGTGAAATACTTTCCATAAAGAAAAAAGGCAATCATATAGACTTATCAAGTTTAATGCAACATCTAGGAAACATGCAGATTGATAGCCTACTTCTGGAAGGGGGCAGTCTAATGAATTGGAGTGCTTTAGAACAACAAATTGTTGATGAGCTGAAAATATATATTGCACCAAAAATTTTTGGAGGCAATGCCAAGTTTCCTGTCGGAGGTGAAGGTATTTCTTTGCCAAATGACGCTATTAGCTTGAAACCTTATGCTTTTTCTCAAATAGGAGATGACTATCTCATAGAAAGTGAAGTGATTTATCCATGTTCACAGGAATAATTGAAGAAATCGGAAAAGTTGAAAGAATACAGAAAGACTCTCGTAATTGCAAACTATCAATTAAAGCCTCAAAAGTATTAACGGATATCCATTTAGGCGATAGTATAGCAGTAAATGGTATCTGTCTTACAGTTACTCATTTCAATCATCAATCCTTTACAGTTGATGTAATGAATGAAACATGGAGCCGAACAGCTCTTACACTATTAAAACATGGAAGTGAGGTAAATCTAGAAAGAGCCTTATCTGTCAACAGTCGACTTGGAGGTCACGTCGTTACAGGACACATTGATGGTACAGGAAAAATCTCGTCAATAAAAAAAGATGATAATGCTGTATGGTATCAAATCAACACACAAAAAGAAATTTTAGATTTAATAGTTGAAAAAGGATCTATTACAATTGACGGCATTAGTCTGACTGTCGCTAAAGTCTCCAAACTAAACTTTTCAGTATCTGTTATCCCTCATACTTTGGAACAAACTATTCTTAAGAGTAAACAAGTCGGATGTACAGTAAATCTTGAAAATGATATATTAGGTAAATATGTGCAAAAACTAATGGATAACTCTCCGAAGTCAGAGATATCTAAGGAACTATTATACCAAAATGGATTTTAGCAGAAAGGATGATCAGTCAATGGAATATCGAAAAATACAAGAATCATTAGAAGCATTGCAGAAGGGACGACTTGTTCTTGTTATAGACGACAAGGATAGAGAAAACGAAGGAGACTTAATTTGTTCCGCACAAGCAGCTACAACAGAAAATGTTAATTTCATGGCTACTTATGCCAAAGGATTAATTTGTATGCCTATGAGCGAAAGTTTAGCTAATCAATTAATGCTTTCACCTATGGTTGAAAACAATACAGATAATCATAAGACTGCTTTTACAGTTTCAATTGATTATAAGGAAACGACCACAGGTATTTCTGCCGAGGAAAGAGGATTGACCGCACGTATGTGTGTCTCCGAAGATATAAGACCCTCTGATTTTCGCAGGCCAGGACACATGTTTCCTTTAATTGCGAAAAACGGTGGTGTTCTAGAAAGAAATGGACACACAGAAGCAACTGTTGATCTATTAAAATTAGCAGGACTAAAAGAGTGTGGCCTATGTTGTGAAATAATGAATCATGATGGCAAAATGATGAGAACAGATGATTTAATTCAGTTCTCTAAGAAACACAACATTCCATTAATTACCATCAAAGAATTACAAGAATATAGAAAAGTATATGATCAGCTGGTAGAACGAGTTTCAACTGTCAATATGCCTACTAGATACGGTAATTTTAAAGCAATTAGCTATATAGATAAACTAAATGGGGAACATCACCTTGCTCTTATTATGGGAAATATAGAGGATGGAACCAATGTATTATGTCGGGTCCACTCTGAATGTTTAACAGGAGATGTTTTAGGCTCTTTACGGTGCGATTGTGGACAGCAATTTGATAAAGCTATGAAAATGATTGCTGAGAATGGTTCGGGTGTCTTACTTTACTTGCGACAGGAGGGACGAGGAATTGGACTTATCAATAAATTAAAAGCCTATCATTTACAAGATCAAGGAATGGATACGCTTGATGCCAATCTTGCGTTAGGATTTGAAGGTGATTTAAGAGAATATCACATTGGAGCACAAATGATTAAAGACCTGGGACTACAGTCACTGCATTTACTGACAAATAATCCTGACAAGGTTGAACAGTTAGAAAAATATGGAATTACCATTTCCAGTAGAATACCAATCGAAATAGAAGCTAATCCTTACGACAGTTTTTATTTAAAGACAAAGAAAAATCGAATGGGGCACATTTTAAATATGGAGGAAAAATAAATGAAGACTTATGAAGGTAATTTAGTAGCGAACAATATTAAAATAGGCATTGTTGTAGCGAGATTTAATGAATTTATAACTTCAAAATTATTATCTGGAGCACTAGATAATCTCAAAAGAGAGAATGTAAACGAGAAAGATATCGAGGTAGCCTGGGTTCCAGGAGCTTTTGAAATACCACTGATTGCATCAAAAATGGCAAAAAGTAACAAATATGATGCAATTATCTGCTTGGGAGCTGTCATTAGAGGTAGTACAAGTCATTATGATTATGTATGTAGCGAGGTATCTAAGGGAATCGCCCAAATCAGTTTAAATAGCGAAATCCCAGTTATGTTTGGTGTGCTAACGACAGATACAATTGAACAAGCCATAGAGCGAGCTGGTACTAAAGCAGGAAATAAGGGTTCTGAGTGTGCACAAGGAGCTATTGAAATGGTCAACCTAATTCGTACGTTAGACGCTTAGAACAGACTCTACTTTTAAGTGAATAAAGAAACTTGGCAAAATCGCAATTTAATACCCTATAAAAATCATAGAGCAAACTAGGAAGCCAGTCGCAGATTGGTAAAACACAGCTTCGATGTTACAGACAAAACTGACAAAATTAGCTCAAAACACTATTTTGAGATTACTGATAAAACTGACGTGGTTTAAAGAGATTTTTGACGAGTATTCGGAAGAAAAAAGTAAATATTTCTATGATAAAACGCATAGAATCAAGGTTTTTGAATACCTGATTTTATGCGTTTTTCTGATTTTGAAAATTTCCCCCAGATTTTTTTGTATTTTTATACTCAATGAAAATCAAAGAGCAAACTAGGAAACTAGCCGCAGGTTGCTCAAAACACTGTTTTGAGGTTGCAGATAGAACTGACGAAGTCAGCTCAAAGCACTGCTTTGAGGTTGTAGATAAAACTGACGAAGTCAGTTATCTATATATATACGGCAAGGCGACGTTGACGTGGTTTGAAGAGATTTTCGAAGAGTATTAATATTTCCCCAACTCTCGGAGGCTGGTATGATTCTCCTGAATACGTCGGAACATCTTTTCCATGTCTGACTTGGTGAAATGCACCAAAACAGGACGTCCATGGGGACAGTTATAGGGGTTATCACATTGAGAGAGCTGATAGAGGAGCTGTCTGGCTGAATGGTCATCGATACGATGGTTGGCCTTGATTGACCGCTTGCAGGACATCATGATGGCTAGCTCTGCTCGGTATTTCTTAATCGAAACTTCCTTGGTCAAGAGCAGCATGTCACACATTTCATAGATACCAGATTCGATTTCTTCCTCTGCCATCCAAATAGGATGTTCACGCAGGATGAATTGATTTTCTCCGTACTCTGCTAGAAAGACGCCCACTTCCTCCAAAAGAGGCATTCTTTCCCTGAGACGCAGGGCATCATCCGCAGGAAATTCAAAGATATAGGGAACTAGGAGTTGTTGCTGGCTCTGGTCAACATTCCCAATACTTTCTCGATATTCCTCATATTTGACCCGTTCCTGAGCGGCGTGCTGGTCTATGATGTAGAGCCCATCTCGACCTTGGGCAAAGAGATAGGTCCCGTGCATTTGCCCGAAAAATTCCAATTCTGGAAAGCTTGACGATTCTTCTCGCTCCAGCTTATCATAAGCCTTATCGAGACTAGCAAGGTCCAACTCTGGATGGTCTAATTGGTCATAGTTAGCAGGCTTTCTCTCTGCAAAATGCAGTTTTACTGGCTTAGTCAACTGGTCCAAGGTTTCCTTAGCAAACAGGGTTAAATCCTGCCCTTCCTCAGTTAATTCAACCTGATGATCAGCCACCTCAGCTTGACAAGGTCTTGAGAGTTCTGTTTTTTCATAGTAGAGCGTATTTTCTTTGAGTGGGAGAATGGTCTGTTCTACCTTTTGACGATTGCGCACGGTCGACTTGGCAAGATTTTCCAAGGCATCAGGTATCAAGGTTTGTTCCTTAAGACTCTTTGCGATGGCTTCTGAGACAAGTGCCATCAGTTCTCTTTCCTTAGAAATCCGCACTTCTTGCTTGGTTGGATGCACATTGACATCAGCTAGATAGGGGTCGATATGGATGTGAATGACAGCCAGTGGAAAACGCCCTACCATGAGCTTGCTTCCGTAACCGTCAAGAATAGCGCGATTTAGTAGAAAGTTCTTGATATAACGGCCATTGATGAAGAGGCTGATATAGTTGCGATTAGCTCGAGTTAACTCAGGCAGAGACACAAAACCTGTAATTTCGAAATCTAAGTCAGAGTTCTCAATTTCAATCATCTTCTTGGCACTCGCCAAACCGTAAATCCCTGCGATGGCTTGGCGTAGTTGACCAGTCCCTGCTGTCCGCGTCATTTCCTTGCCATCACTGATTAAACTAAAAGAAATCTCAGGATGAGCCAATCCCAGACGGTTGACAATATCAATGATATGAGACAGCTCCGCTTGCTGGCTCTTCATATACTTGAGGCGGGCAGGTGTGTTGAAAAAGAGGTCCTCTACACAAACCTTAGTCCCCACAGGACTAGTCGCTGGGATGACTTCCTCAACTTCTCCCCCACGCGCAACGAGCTTGGTCCCATGACTCGCACCATCCACCGCCGTCAACAAAGTCAAAACACTGACAGACGCGATAGAAGGCAGGGCTTCACCACGAAAACCAAGCGTCCGAATCCGAAAGAGATCTGCTTGATTTTTTATCTTACTGGTCGCATGGCGACGCAAGGCCAATTCCACCTCATCGTGGGCAATTCCATGACCATTATCTGTTATTTGGATTTTCTTAAGACCAGCTTCCTCAATCTCAATGATAATCTGGCTAGAACCCGCGTCGATAGCATTTTCTACCAACTCTTTGACCACACTGGCAGGACGTTCAATGACTTCTCCTGCCGCGATCTGGTTTGCCAGCACCTCTGGCAATTCAATAATATGAGACATCTTTCAGCCCCTTTCTGTATCTATTTTCCTAGAAATTGATTAGTGCTATTATACCATATTTCAGATACTATCAGAAAAAGCAAATACCACATAGACTCCAAATCTCTCCACATAGACAAAAGCTCTTGCCATGGGTCGTAAAATAGTGTTTAATAAAGGTGTACAGGAAGTGATCACAATCTTGTATAACTGAAAAGGAGGGAAATTTATGAAAGTAGAACTACAGATTAAGGAGACTTACGAGGAGGAAAAGCTAATTATCCAAGCACCTCAGCCGACCGAAAAAGTCCAGAAAGTCATCGAGTTCGCAGAAAATCTTGACCAAAAAGAAACAATCAAAGGAAAGATTGATGGTCAGGTCTATCTAGTTGAAATTGGCAAGATTCAGCGCTTCTATATCGAGAATCGAAAGGTTCTAGCAGAAACGTCGAGTCAGACCTACAGCATTGATTTGCGACTCTATCAAGTTCTTGAAATTCTACCGACCACTTTTATCCAAATTTCCCAATCTGAAATCGTCAATATCAACTCCATCTCTCATCTCAAGCTCACCCCCAACGGTCTGGTAGAAATCTTTCTAAAAAATGAAAGATTCACCTACTCTTCACGGCGTTACCTAAAAACCATCAAGGAGAAATTAGAACTATGAAAAAACAAATCTTTCACGATGCTGCTGCTGGTGTTCTTATCGGCCTCATCCTCTCTATCCTCTTTTCACTCATGTATGCACCAAATACCTATGCCCCACTGAGTCCCGAGTCTCTTATCGGCCAAGTGATGGTTCAACATCAGGTTCATGGTGCCCTGGTCTTGCTCTACTGCACGATTATCTGGTCAGCTATCGGCGTTCTCTTTAGCTTTGGCAGCCGCTTATTCAACCGTGACTGGAGCCTGCTCCGTGCCACACTTTCCCATTTCTTCCTCATGCTGGCTGGCTTTGTCCCACTGGCAACTCTGGCTGGTTGGTTCCCCTTCCACTGGACCTTCTATCTCCAGCTCATTCCAGAGTTTACGATTGTCTACCTCATCATCTGGGCTATTCTCTATAAAAGAGAAGCTAAAAAAGTAGACCACATCAATCAACTCTTGGCTCATAAAAAGTAATAGAGAAATCCCATTCACAAAGGCGCGAGTGGGATTCTTTTTATAATTTTTGTTTGAACTCAACTAAGACATTCATAGCCTGCATAGGTGTCATATTGTACACATCCAGTTTAGCTAATTCTTCTAGAATAGGATGATCTTCAGGCGCATCAAAGAGTGACATCTGCTCTGTGACAGCACTTGTTTCTCTCATCGGAGCAGGACTTTCCGTCCCTTGACTCTCCAGTTGAGTCAAAATCTTATCTGCTCTTGCTAAAAGTTCTACTGGCAAGCCAGCAATCTTAGCAACATGGATACCGTAGGATTTGTCAGCTGGCCCTGGTTCGATCTTGTGAAGGAAGGTGACCTGCCCATCCTGCTCCAAGGTTGCCACATGAACATTGACCAAGTGTTCCAAGCTAGACTCCAGACTGGTCAACTCATGGTAGTGGGTCGCAAAGAGGGTTTTGGCTCCGATATGTTCATGAATGTATTCGATGATGGATTGGGCAAGAGCCATCCCGTCATAAGTCGCAGTTCCCCGTCCTAACTCATCAAAGAGAATCAAGGAATCCTTGGTCGCATGCGAAATGGCATTGTTGGCCTCCATCATCTCTACCATGAAGGTTGATTGACCTGAAACCAAGTCATCTGCTGCTCCAATGCGAGTAAAGATAGCATCGAAAATAGGCAAATGGGCGCTCTCAGCCGGCACATACGAGCCTAGCTGGGCCATAACCGCTGTTATGGCTAGCTGACGCATGTAGGTAGACTTCCCACTCATGTTTGGCCCTGTGATTAGCTGAATACTCGTATCTTCTGACATCTGAATGGTATTTGGAATATAAGTCTGAGCCCCCATAACCTTTTCAACGACAGCATGACGTCCTTTCTGGATATTGATTTGTGAGTCCTCTCCAAACTCAGGTCGGATCAAATGCTGGGTTTCAGCCACAACTGCTAAACTCTGCAAGACATCGACCGTCGCAATTCCTTGGGCTAAAGCCTGTAAACGCTGGATGTACTTGCTGACTTCCTCACGGATACGCATAAAGATTTCGTACTCTAGGTTGGCTGACTTCTCACGCGCCTCCAACATATCTCCCTCAATACGAGCTAATTCCTCGGTTCCAAAGCGTTCCGAGTTTTTCAGGGTCGCCTTGCGGAAAAAGTGGGCTGGCACATTTCCCAGTTGCGAATTGGTCACATGGAAATAGTAGCCATCCTTTTTATTGTAGTCAATCTTAAGCGTGCTGATACCAGAGTTTTCTCTCTCCTTAGCCTCAATCTCAGCAATCCAGCCAGTCCCTTCTCTGAGTACTCGGCGGTATTTATCCAAGGTCTCATCAAATCCAGTTCGGATAATGCCACCTTCTGTAATCACATGAGGGGCCTCAGGAGCAATCGCTGCGCTAATCAAGCTCTCCAACTCTGGAATGGCATCCAACTGTGCGATGAGATAGGCCAGAGCAGGTTGCTCCATTCCCTCTAAAATCGCTCGAATCCGTGGCACACTAGATAAGGTAGTCGCTAACTGCAAGAGATCCTTGGGATTGGTTTTGCCAAAAGAAACCCGACTAGCCAAGCGTTCAATATCATAAACTCCCTTGAGACTGTCCGTTAAATCACTACGCTCAAAGAAGTGGTCAAGAAAGACCTGCACCACCTCTTGACGCTGGACGATTCGCTCCTTATCAATCAAGGGACGATGAATCCAAGAACGTAAGAGCCGCATACCCATAGCCGTTTTGGTTTCATCCAAAAGCCAGAAAAGACTGCCTTGCTTCTTGCCTGAACGGGCATTCTCAACCAAATCCAGACTAGCCTTGGTCGCATAGTCCATCTGTAAGAAATCTTTGATTTCATAGCGAATAACTGGTTTAAGATGATTCAATTCCCGCATCTGGGTACGGTGGACATACTGGAGCAGCTTACTAGCTGCCGCTTGCTCCACAGCTGCCAAGCGCGAATCCAGTAGATGGACATCCTCAAAGGATTCTTTTTCATAAGAAAGAACCAAATTCATCTGTCGACTGAGGATTTGCTCTTCTTCGTCTGACAAGTCATAACCCAGTACCACTTCTCGGGCTTTGAGGTTACGGATTTCCCCACAAACTAGCGTAAAATCCAATAAACCAGTCACATAAAAGTCACCCGTCACCAGATCCATATAAGCCAGACCAAATTGATTGCCATCACGATCTAAGGAAACCAAGAAATTATTCTGACTATCGGGCTTACTGCTATCGACGACCGTTCCAGGCGTGATGACCTGGACCACCTCTCGCTTGACAACACCGACTGCTTGTTTGGGATCTTCCATCTGCTCGGCTATGGCCACCTTATAGCCCTGCTCGATCAATACGTCGATATACTGCTGGGCAGAATGATAGGGGACACCTGCCATGGGTATCGGATTTTCTGCATTTTTATTCCTACTCGTTAAGGAAATTTCTAAAATCTGTGCTGCATTGATTGCATCTTCATAGAACAACTCGTAAAAATCACCCATCCGAAAAAGCAAAAAAGCATCTGGGTATTGTTTTTTAATATCCACATACTGTTGCATGCCGGGTGATAGCTTTTCTGTTGCCATTTTCCGTCTCTCCTTGCTAAAAATAAGTCTTGAGAGCAACTCCCAAGACCTTATTTATCTTTCATCAAATCTAGCAAACGATCTTCCATCAGCTTGGCAACGTGCTGGTCTCGACAAATAACCAATAAGGTATTAGCACCAGCAACCGTTCCTAAAATCCATTCATCCTTGTTTGCATCTACAATGTTTGCTAAGACTGCAGCTTCTCCAAGTTTGGTATGAAGTACCAAGGTGAACTCTGCTCTTGCAACTCCTTCTAAATGATGAGACAAAAACTCAACTAAATCAATCTTATCTGTCTCATTTGCTAGTACATAATACACCATATCATTTTTCTTAACCTTGGTCAAGCCGATTTCACGCAAATCACGTGACAAAGTCGTTTGTGTCACATAAACATTACGAGCTTCTAAACGATCTTGAATCTCTTTTTGTGTCCCAAGTTTTTCTTCGGTGATCATCTTTTTAATCAATTGATGCCGTTCTCTTTTTCTCATATTATCCTCTTAAGTGAATATTTATAACAAGTTTTACATTTATTTTATAACTACATTATACCAAAAAAACTAGATAATTCAAAAAAATTCTTTTCTTTCTCAAAAAATGTAGTAAATTGTGTTAAAATAGTAAAAAAGCCCAAAAGGAGCCCTTATGAATACAAAAGAATTGATTGCTAGCGAGTTGGCTAGCGTCATTGATAGCCTGGACCAAGAGGCTATTTTAAATTTACTGGAAACACCTAAAAACTCAGAAATGGGAGACATCGCCTTCCCTGCCTTTTCTCTAGCAAAGGTCGAGCGTAAAGCTCCGCAAATGATTGCAGCAGATATTGCTGAAAAAATCAATAGTCAAGCCTTTGAAAAGGTTGTTGCTACAGGACCTTACGTCAACTTTTTCCTTGATAAAAGTGCTATTTCGGCTCAAGTATTACAGGATGTTATCACTGAAAAAGAGCACTATGCTGACCAAACCATTGGCAAGCAAGAAAATGTCGTTATCGATATGTCTAGTCCCAACATCGCTAAACCATTTTCTATTGGTCACCTGCGCTCAACGGTTATCGGAGATAGCTTATCACATATTTTCCAAAAAATCGGCTATCAAACGGTCAAGGTCAACCACCTAGGAGACTGGGGAAAACAGTTTGGAATGTTGATTGTTGCCTACAAGAAATGGGGAAATGAGGAAGCCGTTAAAGCGCATCCAATCGATGAACTTCTTAAACTCTACGTTCGCATCAATGCTGAAGCTGAAAAAGACCCTAGCTTGGATGAAGAAGCACGCGAATGGTTCCGCAAACTGGAGAATGGAGATGAGGAAGCCCTCGCTCTCTGGCAATGGTTCCGTGATGAAAGTTTAGTGGAATTCAACCGCCTTTACAATGAATTGCAAGTCGAATTTGACAGCTACAACGGGGAAGCCTTTTACAATGATAAGATGGATGCTGTTGTAGACATTCTCGCTGAAAAAGGACTTCTTGTTGAGTCAGAGGGAGCCCAAGTTGTCAATCTTGAGAAATATGGAATTGAACATCCAGCCCTTATCAAAAAATCTGATGGTGCAACTCTCTATATCACACGTGACTTAGCTGCAGCCCTTTACCGTAAAAACGAATACCAATTTGCAAAATCCATCTATGTTGTTGGTCAAGAGCAATCTGCCCACTTCAAACAACTCAAGGCAGTACTACAAGAGATGGGCTACGATTGGAGTCAAGACATTGTCCATGTTCCATTTGGATTGGTAACAAAAGAAGGGAAAAAACTCTCTACTCGTAAAGGAAATGTCATCTTGCTAGAGCCTACTATTGCAGAGGCTGTTAGTCGTGCCAAGGCCCAAATCGAAGCGAAAAATCCTGAGTTAGAAAATAAAGACCAGGTTGCCCACGCTGTTGGAGTTGGGGCTATCAAGTTCTATGATCTTAAAACCGACCGTACAAATGGATATGACTTCGACCTTGAAGCTATGGTATCCTTTGAAGGAGAAACTGGGCCTTACGTTCAATACGCCTACGCTCGTATCCAATCTATCTTGCGCAAAGCCGATTTTAAACCAAATACAGCTGGCAACTACAGCCTGAATGATGCTGAAAGCTGGGAAATCATTAAACTACTCCAAGACTTCCCACGTATTATCAATCGTGCAGCAGATAACTTTGAACCTTCTATCATTGCGAAATTTGCGATTAGTTTGGCTCAAGCATTTAACAAATATTATGCACATACACGTATCCTAGATGAAAGTTCTGAGCGCGACAGTCGTCTAGCTCTCAGCTACGCAACCGCAGTCGTCCTCAAAGAAGCTCTTCGTTTGCTCGGAGTAGAGGCACCGGAGAAGATGTAAATCGCCAAAGTTACTTGATTGCAAAGCAATCTAAGTAACTAACACCAAATCCTATCAGGGATTTGGCTTGGCGCTTCACTAGTAAAGAAACATAAATATTCTCGATTTATGTTTCTTTACGTCGTAACCAGAGACACTTGCCTAAACACCTCACTAAATTGGTCAATCAAATCTATTAATTAGTTTAAGGGCTGGTCGTAATCTTCAAGTCACTTGAATGCAAGTCAATCTAAGCAACGAATGTCAAAGCCTATCATAGATTTGGTTAGGCGCTTCACTAATTCGATCTATTCACTACTATTTCTTTATCATACATGGAGATTTCCTATGAGCCAATATGCTTATATCCTCGTTATAATTAGCTTGGTTTTCCTTTTTCTGCTCAATAAGTACGAGAAAGAAAGACTGCAAAAGCTCTACCAAGAGCAACTCTTGAAGGATGAAATATTTAAGGCTGACATCAAAGAGAAAATTCACACGACTGACAACATCAATGATGTCATTGCACATATCAATAAAACTTACCATCTGGGAATGTTGCTCTCAAAAGACGTCACAGATCAATTGAAATAATCAAAATCCGAGAAGCTTTCTTCTCGGATTTTTATTCGCCCTAGTCAACGTCATCCCCTTGAAACAGCCACAGTTATTTTCATATGATTTTTGTGAATTTTTTCAGGATTTTCTAACTTTTTTCAAAATATTCCTGCATTTCCTTTAAGTTTTTTGTAGAATAGTAGCTATCTATTCAGATTATTCTGAAAATTCAAAAATAGGAGTGTTTATTATGTCACAAGTTACGTTATCAAACCAGTCAACCTGGGCAAGCAAACTAAAGGCAATGGGGCCAGGAATCCTAATGGCTTCTGCTGCCGTTGGAGGTTCTCACATTGTATCTTCTACTCAAGCTGGTGGTTCCTATGGTTGGTCACTACTCCTCTTGGTTATCTTGGCCAATGTTTTTAAATATCCATTTTTCCGTTTTGGTGCCGAATATACTGCCGACACTGGCAAAACCTTGGTGGAAGGTTATGCCGAAAAAGGAAAACTCTATCTCTGGATTTTCTTTGTCCTCAACGTCTTCTCTGCCATGGTTAATACAGCTGGAGTCGCTATCCTTTGCTCAGCCATCATCGCTAGCGCCTTCCCAATGATTGGCCTTAGCATCACTCAGTGGTCCCTGATCCTTGTTGCAGTCATTTGGGCCATGCTACTATTTGGTGGCTACAAACTGTTGGATGGTATGGCAAAATGGATCATGTCTGCTTTGACTATTGCAACTGTTCTTGCAGTTATCATTGCAGCAATTAAGCATCCAGAATACAGCTCTGATTTTGTCGAAAAGACACCTTGGCAAATGGCGGCCCTCCCTTTTATTGTTTCCCTCCTAGGATGGATGCCTGCCCCTATTGAAATTTCAGCCATCAACTCACTCTGGTCTGCTGAAAAGAAAAAGACTGTCAACTTTAATACAGAGGACGCCCTTTTCGACTTTAACGTTGGTTACATTGGAACTGCTATCCTGGCTGTATTCTTTGTAGCACTCGGAGCACTCATTCAGTATCCTACAGGACAAGCAGTTGAGGCCGCTTCAGCCAAATACATCTCTCAATTCGTGGGTATGTATGCCTCTGTTCTTGGAGAATGGTCCCGTTACTTGATCACCTTCATCGCCTTTCTCTGTATCTTTGGAACAGTCATTACTGTTATCGATGGCTATTCCCGCGTTAATCAGGTTTCCCTACGACTCTTGTTAAGTCAAAAAGAGGATGATAGCAAATCTTTGAACATCTGGATGACCCTCACAGCTGTTATCGGTATCATCATCATCAAGTTCTTTGCTGGTCAAGTATCAACCATGCTTCGCTTCGCCATGATTGGTTCTTTCCTGACAACACCATTCTTCGCTCTTTTGAACTATGTATTGGTCACAGGTGAAAATAAAAATCTTCCTTCTTGGTTGAAACTCCTCGCTATCGCAGGATTGATTTTCCTCTTTGGCTTCGCTATCTTCTTTATCTATGCACTTGCTATCGGAAAAGCAGGATAGTTTATAAATGGCACCCTTACGGGGTGCTTTTTGTATACACAAAAAGCAGTTGAAAATCTCAACTGCCCCTCAGTACTACTTTATTTTTCTGTTTCTAACTCATACAAATCTGCAATGATTGCTGCGACCTTTTTAATATCTCCCAGCATACCACGCATTTCAAAGTCAGCCAAAACTGGGAAACCAAAGCGCTGACTATACTGCTTGGCTGTCAGACAGTATTGATTGTTAAAATTACGATTACCAGAACCGACTACCCCAAAACACTTACTAGCATTGTCCCCATAGGCGATAAAGTCGCCCACTGGAGTCGTTAGAATCTCAACATCGCCGTTATCGACGCCGTTCCCACCTTCTAGATAGGTCGGCAAAAAAGCGATATAGGGATGTTCCATTTCAAAGAATTCTTGACCTTCCTTGACTAGGTCCTTGATATGGATTTTTTGGACCTCAATCCCTTCGTACTGGGACAAGAGATAATCCTTGAGTCGGGTTACAAAACTTTCTGTATTCCCACTCAGACTGATATACACTAAGGATATTTTTTTCATGTTGACCTCGATTTTTATGTTTACGATATAAAAAGAACTACCAAAATTGTAACTTGATAGTTCTTTTTTGTCAATACTTAAGCAGCCTCTGAGTGTGTCTGTTTTTGGGAGAAAATGAAAAATCACCAATAGAACGTAAATAAAAGACCGAAACTTTCAACTTTTTCCTGTCCCAGTCTTGATTTATTGTTCTTTTGATGATACAATAGCTTTAAACTGATTGAACAAGTGTTGGTTGTTTAATCGGTGGGCGTTTGAGTGTTAGTAGCACTCAGCGCCTTTTGTTCGTGTTTTTTATAATTCCATTATACCACTTTGGGAGGGGAATGCAAGCATTTTCCCAAACTTTTTTTCTAAAAGGCTTGACAAATCATGGTTTCATCTGTTTTTCAATCCCTTTCATCGGTAAGAGCTCCCCAATACTTCGGTTTTCGGTTTGAGAGATTGACCTGTGGTAGTGTATAATCTGATTTTTGAGTATGTTGAAAGTGACCAGGATAATCTTTTTCCTGGTCTTTTATTGTTTGGTAGGATTTCCTCCAATCTCCGAAAAAGAGGTCTCTCAATTCTCCTGTATGGTTTAAAAGAATGGTTTGGCTCATAGTATCAGCGCCTTTCTCACTCCAATACATACCTCTATTTTTCATTCGATACGTCACTTTTCGATGCTGAGATTCCATGATACCAATACCCTTGCTACTGAGTCCAAAGCTCTCAGGATGATCAGTATATTTAAAGTTTTTCAGAAGTTGTCTTCTGAAGCGTTGAAAAGACTCTAATTTTTTGTCTGATTTAATCAAAGATTCAGCCGTATCAAGTACCGTTTTTAGTAACCCCTTATCTCGGCTCTTGACCGCTTCAAAGGCTTGTTTGGTCAGCACTAAAGGAAAAGTACGTAAATTCTTTTTCAGGGCTTGATTCACGTGAAAAGCATCCCAAAAGTGCAAATGCTCTTTAGGCTTAAAAGCACTAACTAAGTCCTTAAAGTCCGTAGGAGAATAGCCTTTACCACCATCAGAATTAGTCACAATGACCGTTTCGGGAGTAATTTCAAAATGCCTAGTCAACAAATCCATTAGTCTATCTTTGGCTTTATGATAGCGTGTAGAGATAACTTCTATCTTGTCTTTTAAGATATTCCTCTTCCCCTTCTTGCTTCCAGTATGGACAACAAAATGACTTAACTCAATAGACTTCTTTTTCCTGTCAGGCATTGCCTGTTTGACCCAAACCCCATCACCTTCAATATAGACTTTCTTTGCTCTCACTTTGTCCTGGTTATCTTCAGACCAGTCTGAAGCTGATAAGGAGTCGTACTCCTCTTTTTCAGCTAGGAGTTCACCTGCCACGTCTAAAGCGTGCTGAACTGTATTCTTGGTGATATAGATTTCCTTTAACATTTCCATCACCGATACAACTTTACGATAGGGCATAAAATTAGCAAGCTTGGTCACCTGGTAAAGTAGCTCCTGAGAAAACCTCGATCTTGGTTCTAGTCCTAGCTTTTCATCAACAGGGATTCGGATGGTGTCATCTTTCTTCCATCTGCTACGTGAAAAGGTCATTTCTCCAAAAGAAAAAATAACTGTCCGCTCTTTTTGATTGATTCTTTTGTACCCCTGCGCTCGCATACTAGGGGCAATGAATTTTTCATAGTTTTCAATCATCTTCAGAAAAGCCCGTTGATTATTTTGGTTCAACTGCCTTGAAAATTCTCTTTCGTCTAACACGGTTATATCCATTTTTGTCACCTCAATCTTCGCTACCGCCTATTATACCCCAAAAACAAGAAAAGAAAAAAGACCTCTCCAAACGGAAGAGGCTATATTTTTATAGTGATTTTAACATTGGCTTATATCATGATTTTAATAGTGATAAAAATCAATATCTAAAGTGATAAACCTTGGTCTTTTTGGTTCTTTGGAGCGGATGCAGTTGGTAAAACCTCTTGATACATTTTCTTTAGAGATAGCTCATGTTGACCACCTAACAATAGATTTTCAAAAAATCTATCCAGGTATTCAGGATTTTTCTTCAGCAATTTTGCATTGTCCAAAACCAGGGCATCCCTGAAGTAACGTGCATTCTCTTTGAACGGGCTATTATCAACTTCAAAGCCTAGTGAACGTAGGTACTTAATCATGAAGACCGTAACAGTTCGGGTGTTGCCCTCTCCAAACGGATGGATTTGCCAAATTCCCGATACAAACTTTTTCAAGTGCTTGACCATTTCTTCAGGTGTCTTCCCTCGATAGTCAAATTGTGACTCCTGGTCAAAATCATAGGTTAAGCTAGCCGAGATAGTTTGATAATGATCATAGATAACGCTATCTCCCTCTAAAATCGGCTCTTTTTTAGTGATGTTATAATGGCGATATTCTCCTAAAGGAATACCTTGGCTTAGAACGCCAAAGAATAGCTCTTTATGGATTGATTTTAGAGTGGTTGGGGCAAACTTGAAGGCGTTGCTTGATAACAGCTCTACAATCCTTAAAGAGACAATATCAGCTTCTTTCGTGCTATCATCGGTCTCTTCATGGTATTTGGTAATTTGGTCATAAATTTGTTGATACTCAATCTTACCTTCAATCTGCTCTTTAGCCAATTCAACCATATAGCGTGATGGCTCAAGACCGTCCACTTGCTGAAGACCAAAGCCAGTCTGCCATAAGTCAAGTTTAGTCTGATAGGAAAGGTTGGGGTTATCAATTTCATAGGTTGGTTGCATAGGTCACCTGCGTAAATAATATTATAGTGATTTTTATCATGATTTTAATTGTGATAAAAATATTGACGATTATTCTTCTTCATAACTCTCAATCCAATTATCAAGGAAAGTTGATGCTCCGCTATATCCTGCTTGCTCCGCAATCCTATCTAGCTTTTCTCGATTTTGGGGCTTCAAGGTGAACTGATAAGGATGTTTGGTCTTCCCTGATGGGCGACCTGCTCTTCGCCCTTGTGATTTTGCCTTAGGGACTGACGGTATTGTCTCGCCTAACGCTTTACTAATTTTGTCCTTTTTGATTTCAAAAGCCATTGCATACCTCTTTTTAAATAGCTATTTATATCATGATTTTAATAGTGATATAAATATTTATTAAAATCATGATTTTTATATTGATTGATATTAGGAGTTATCCGACACGGTCTGAATTTGGATCAGTGTTTCTTCCAAAGCTGAAAAGAAAGCCTCGTGTTCGTTTCGTGATGTTTGGTCAGCCATGATGTCAATAACAGTATTGTCTTTTGATGCACGGTTAAACAATTCCTTTTGAGGAATTTGACCAACAACATTGTCATCATTTTCAAGGACAGATAACAACTCTTTCGATTTTGCCGTATTATGCTTTATCATGTTAGGCAAAAAGTAGAGTTTAGCAGTAATTAGAGACTCACGGCTTGGACGGACAATTTCTGTTTTTCTGTACTCGTCAAGACGGACTTCAAGATTTTGTTTCGCTTCAAAAGCAAAATCGCTTGGCGTAATGGGACTGAAAAGAGCATGACTAACAGCGATAGCATTTCTTGTAGCAATCCCGAAGTCAGGTCTGCAATCTAAAATCACATAGTCGTATTGTGCTAGGTTCTTTGCTTCAAGATTTTCACCTAGCCAGTCATACAGAAACATATTCTGATTAGGATTGGTTTCAAGTCTTCTTTCAGCTTCATCTAGTCTCATAGAACCTGCAATTAAATCAATGTTAGGCGCAACCGATAAAATGGTCACGTCTCCTGAACCAGTAAAGACATTAGCAACTGTTCCTGAATCCTCGTAAACGTCATAAAAGTGTGTTAGGTTGCTTTGATGGTCTAGATCAATAAATAAAACTCTATGACCTTGACTAGCTAAATACTGACCTGTTAGAAGGGCTAAAGTTGTTTTTCCGACTCCACCCTTGATGGCAACAAAGCTGAGTAATTTCATTTATTTCTTTTCTCCTCCCTTTTTCTATACTTCTATTATAATATAAATCATGATAAAAATCAATATAGAAATCATGATTTTAATAAATATTTATATCACTATTAAAATCATGATATAAATCACTATCTTTTTATCTGATATTTTTCACGGTAGCGCCTAAACGTTCGCTCGTTTATGCCTGTTAAGCCTGCCACGTCTTTATCAGACATTCCTGAAAGGTAAAGCTCGAAGGCGTGTTTTAGTCTGCTATCGTCTTCAGTAAAGAGTGCCTTTCTGCCCTGGTATTTGCCCTGAGTTTTTGCAATAGCTATCCCTTGGGCTTGACGTTCCTTGATTCGTTCCCTTTCAGCTTGTGCCTGGTACTTGTATAGCTCTAAAATTAAGTTGTTTAGAAGCCGTCTCAAGTTATCATCTTCAATCCCTCGAAGGGTTGGAAGGTTTAACACTTCCAAGGTAGCCCCTTTAGTTTGTATCTGATTCATGACTTCAGTTAGCTCCTGGTTATTTCTTCCAAGTCGTTCTAGCTCTGTCACAACGACTATATCCCCTTCACGGATATAGTCAAGCATGGCTTTCAACTGTGGGCGGTCTTTGCTGACACCGCTGACCACTTCCTGAAAGAGCCTGTCAACGTGCTTCAGTTGATCCAGTTGCCTATCCAAGTTTTGGTCAGTCGTGCTGACCCTTGCATACCCAATTTTTGTCATATTTCCCCTTTCTATTTTGCCTAACCCTATTGTCCGCCTCCTCATCCCTTTAAAATCAAGAAAACGGCAAGCGGTCAATAGGCTATAGCCTATTGACCGCTTGTAGTAAAGTGGTTTTTATGGAGTGTGAGGGATTCGAACCCTCTAGGCGCTATTTGGTACTTTCTGTAATTAGGATAAACAATTCAATGGTCACTCCAACAGCACCATTAACCACCAAGTTTGAAATAGACAACTTCATAGATACACCTCTTTTCAAGCTAGAAATAGCAATATAGGTTTGAATTAAATCACAAAGAAGCGATATGTCCAAGTTTATCCCTAAAACACTACATACTAATACACACTTTAGCACAAGAGTAATCATCCGCTAAGGTCTATATTAGCAGAATCATTATACTATTTTTAGTTTCAAATTTCAATAAAAATTAGTCTCAAAATTAAATTTCATCCATACTTGTTTCATAATGACTTTTAACATCTTGACGTCTTACTTCAGCGTTACGTTCTAATTTTTCATACTGAGTAAAGTCTTTGACGATACTGTCAAATTTTTCCTTCAGGGCTTTTCGCTCGATGGAGACCTCGACCACCTGCTTTTCAATTTCTTTTGGATTGACTGAAGGTGAAATATTCAATTCTTCCAAAATTTGATAAGCTACTTTGGCATCAATCGGATTCTCTGCGTGAATATCTTCAAGCGCTGAAGCAATTTTATTTAGTCGCTCGATTTTCTCATCCAATCTATCAAGTGACTCTTGTGTTTCTTCAATCTGTCCCAGGAAGCGGTCATGTAACTCATGGAATTGGTCTGAATCGGATACCCCGTGACTAACCAGGTAATTATATTCTTTGACCAACAAATCCAACTTAGAAATGTTAGGGTTCTTGGTTAAGATATATTCTCCGCTTTCGTAGGCAAGTTGATTGATAAGCGTTGACCCTTTCATGAATTTATTGCTTGCTGAATTGTCAGGATTGATGAAATAGAAAAAATCTGACTTCTTGATAAAAATATCAAAACTGCCGTCCTCTTGTTTATCAACAAGACGACTAGGAATTTTGACCGTACCTTGGTTGGCAATACCGTATTGCATTTGAAGATAGATACCTGTGTCCGTTTCATGCTCGACCTGCCACGGTTCAATTTTTACCCGTATTTCAAAATCTTCTGCCTTTTCAGCTTGTAAGGTGTCATACTCACTCTTGATACTTTCTAACGGATAGACGATTTCATTTTTAGCCAGGCGCTCCTTAATTTGCTCTAAGGAATACCTCCCCTTTTTTGATAAAGTGCTGTCACGGGTATTTCTTTTTTGGTCTTTGTCAAGCAATTTATACTTGGCATATTTCCCCGAAAAGTCAACAGCAAGATTTAACGCCTTTGCCTTTTCTTGAAAATCTGAAAGGTTGGTTGAATGCTTCAGGAGAAACTCAAGCCGTGATTTAATTTCTAACTTAAAAACATTTTCTTTTTGGTAAGCTGAATATTCTTTGTGTCCGAATTGATTTTGACGAACAAGAATTTTTGCACCTTCCAGGTCTGCATACTTGTCAGAAATTTGTTCAAGGGCTTTCTTTGTTCCTTTTTGCCATCTGAATTTATTGAGTGTGACCGAGTTAGTGGAATTGATATAAATGTGATTGTGTAGATGTCCCTTATCCATGTGAGTTGCAATGACAAATTGATGACTGCCACCTGTCAATTCAAGAGCTGTCTTCCGTCCTATCTCATGTACTTGCTCAGGTGTCAAATTGTCTTCAGGGGAAAAGGACTGAATGATATGGTGTGCCAAAACATCATTTTTGACCAACTCTTCATTATTGATTGGTCTTCCTTTTTCCAAATTGGCAAGTTGCTTCAACATCATAAATTCTGAATAAGCAGACTCAACATCAATCACCAAATTTCCCGAAACTAGCTGAGAGACTATCTGACCATCTACAATCTTTACAGGAAAGTTCAAATCAGAATCAATCAATTCTGTTCCAATAGTCTTAGCACCATCTTCAATATACTTGATACCATCAGCTAACTTGTTGACCGATTTTATCTGCTTAACTTTTGTAACAACCAAGTCAATTTACTCCCTTCTGTCTCTCATCATTTTTTCAATCATAGCCACTTCTTTATCAAAATTGTCATCCATCAACCGCTTAACTTCTGCAAGTGAATCCTGTAAATTTTGAAAGTTTTCAAGTGTAATTTCTTCATTTGTATTGACGTACTTTGCAAGCTGATTGATATTTGTACCAATACGATTTATCTCCGTTCTTAATTTTATAAGCTCCGAATAATCAACGGTTACGACCTCACCTGTCAAAAGCATATAACGTGCATAGGTATTGAAATTTTTAAATCCGTGAAGTTCCATCCGTTCTTTAATCAATTCATTTTCTCTTGGGGTAACTCTCATTTTTCGCTGAATTTCACGATACCGTTTTTCTTCTGTCATTGATTCTTACCTCATTCATTTTTCTTGACATCTTTGCTGTAGCCCTCTATACTTTTCAAACTGGCAAGCATAGCAATTGGGTACCCAATTGCGAAATTTAAAAGATTTTTCCAACCCCAAATACTGGCAATTCTGCCAATTCGGGGTCGGGAAATCTTTCAAAGTTTTGGGGAAAAGCCCCAAGCCCCTTAGTCGTCTTTCAGACCTTAGTTGACTTCAACTTGTTGAAGCAACTCCTCTTTTAAGGACTGGTAGTCTTCATCAGAAAGAGAGTCAAGATAGGAAATTGTTTCTTGATATTCTTCAGCTAGGTCAGAGTCAATGCTTTTGAGTTCGTCTGCATCTTCATCTAAAAGGGCGATGGCTTTTCTGCGCTTGGCTTCAATAAAGTTTTCATTTCTTGTGTACGTTCCATTCTCGAAATAGAACAAGTTGAGAAGTAATGTTGTTTCAATAGTGTCATTCATTTTTTAGTCCTCCGTTTGTTTTCTGCGACTCATAAAGCCTGCGGATAATTGAGCGACAAGGTCTTTTACAGGCTCATCTCGTTGTCGCTCTTCTGCTCTTTTTTTGGAGCATCTTTCGCCTGCTCTTTCTCTTTAGGTTCAACCTCTTTTTCTTTAGATTGGTTTTTCAAGCGATCAATTTTTTCTTGAAAGGCATCCTTGGTCAGTTCTTTAGTTTGATACTTTTCAAGAGTTTTATCAATTCTTGAAATCAAACTATCTGCTTCTTTTTGTACAATTTTAATTTGACCTTCTAGGTCAGATAGTCCGTCAGGGTCATCTGTCCATGTTGCCAAATAGCCAAAACTGTACTCACTTGTATCTAACCCATAATGACTAGCTACCACAAAAGCAACTGACTCAGCTTGTAATTCTGCGGTACTTCTTTTAAGAGGAGTTTCTTGTAATTTCTCCATATTGTGTAGGTCAGAATGTGCCATTTCATGAAAGATTGTTTTTAGTGTTTGTTGCTCGGACATCCCTTGCTTAATTACAATTTCATTGTTGGTTACGGAATAAAAACCGTTAGAGCCTTTGGTGTCTTTGCTGAAAGAAAGGGGAACACCATTAGCTTCAGATACCTCTTTAGCTGACTTGTAAAGATTGCCATAATCTTCATAAGTCCCCTCAAGTTCATAGATTGGTTTGGGTAATTCTTTTCCATTTGTCTGTGAGACATCAAAGACTGGGACAAGTTTGAAAGACATAAATGTTTGTTCATTTCCATTCTCATCTAAGAGTGGTTCATTAGTTTTAGGGTCTCGTCTTTTTAGAGTTATAGGGGCAAAAATCCGTAATGACTTTTCTCCCTTATTGACACTTCTCTCAAATTCATCCTTCCACTTTTTGAAGGATGCCACGTGAGAAGCTTCAGGGTTTTGCATTAAAATCAACTGAATATTTCTCGGTGAGTAATTGTGAAATTTACTCATTGTGGTCAAGTATTGTTTGTAAGTGTCAGACTGAAAATAGTCTTTAACGCCATCTTTCAAAAGTTGAGAAAGCCCCTTACTGTCTTTTGCCTGAATCAGTTCAGCAATGCTTTTTTGTGGTTCAGGTGAAGGTTGATTTTGATTATTTGGATGATTGCTGTCAATCGGGTTTGACCCATAACTAACCTCTTCCTGGTCTGACTTTCCGTCACCGTCTGTGTCAGCATTAAAAGGACTTGTCCCTTGAGCTTTTTCAACTTCATCAGGAATACCATCACCATCTGAATCACGTTCAAGCTCTTCTTTTCGTGCTTCAGCTTGTTTTTTCTCTTCGTCTTCTCTGAGAATTTGCTCAATGCGATTTCTCAAATTTGGTTCATTATTGTCTGCCATAGCTAGACCTCCATTTTGTAAATTTGGTTCATCTTTAAAGGGTTCAAAATCTTTATTTTGTCGCAATATATCAAGCATTGCTTGTCCATTATCTTTAACAAATTCAGGATTGATTGACATTGTTTTGATGCTGTCGTCTTTCTCAACAAAGACCCCTAATATCGTTTTTTCTTGATTTAAAGTATCCAGTTCAATGTTGAGCGTTCGGCTAGGCTTCAGCAATGTTGCAGGGAAGGTTGAGTTATCATCCGTCCGAAAAGCTAAAAGAATATCTTTATCGTCTGAACGAATAGCACTTGAAACATCTAACCGCCCCATCTTCTCAACGGAAGATAAATCATCAAAGACAAAAGAATCTGACTCAAAGATTTCAGGGAGCATAGGGAGTAATTTTGCCTTATCTCTAAAGCCAATCCCAACTGTTAAATTTGCAAAATCGCCTTTTCCTGAAGCTACGTCTTCAATGAATTGCTCTGATAAATTTTCAGCCCACTCATGATAAACAGGAGCAATCCCTGTCAAGTGCATCCAATGCCTTTTTTCAAAATCCACCTGAAGCATCTGAACGTCTTCTTTATCCTGGTAAAAATACGTGACCTTACTATCAGCCAACTCATTAAGATACCAGTCAGCCGATTTTTGAAATTCTTCAGCGTAACGATTGAGATACCTCAAATCTTTATCAGTCGCATAATGATAGCCATTTCTAAGCCCAACACTTGACTCTTTTGACCTATCAATGTTAAAATATAATTGAACATTGGCAGGAAAATCAGGTTGAGTCTTTGACTCTTCAGGCTGTGGTGCTGTCCTTGAAGGTTCGCCTTCTAAATAACCGGAATTGCGATTGATTAGTTCGCCCCCAATGTTATTAAGTGGCTCTTGACTTCGGTCAAGGGCTTTTTCTTTGCTCTCCTTCAGGTAATCATTCCAGTCCATCTTGTCCTGACTTTCCAATCTCGGGGGGAGATCTGGAGTCAATCCAATTTCTTTATTGGTCAACCGCTCAATAAAGGCGTGACCTGCTTCATCATTATCAACTGCAAGGGTAATTAAGTCCTGGTGCTTTCCATCCTTAAAAAAAGTGCTTAATTTAGCTGTTTTAGCGAGGAAGGAAGATTTTTTCTCCTGGTCAACCTCATCATCAAGTTCACCAACTTCAGACAAGAGTTCTGCCACGTGACGACTCACCGTTGATTCTTTTAAGCCATCCATCGCAACCAGGCGGACATCTTCAAGACTATCCTTGTGAAGCTCATAATAGCTCATCAAATCAATAGGAGCTTCCGCAAAGACTAATCGTTTAGGTGTTCCAATATCAACGTGCATTCCCGTCATACCATCAGAAGCCCTCATAATCTGTTTTAAGCGCCCTCTCTCGTAAAGGTCATGATTTTCCTTAATACCTTGAAGAGAAGCGCCTATAACCTCTCCTTGGTTGTCTAAACTCTTGAAAACAATGACAGGTTCATAGTAGTCCCCTGTCTTTTTAGTTGCTTGTGATAAGACGTTTTTTTCTACGAAAAAATCGATCGTCTCATCAGACAAGCCCCTGACATCCTTCAGATATTCCCTGGCTTCTATGAACTTAGTTTCATAAGGCTCAAGGTAATAGCTGAAGGGTTCTTTTTCAGGAACGTTGGTCACATCGACCACGTCAAAACTACCTTCTTCCAAGAAGTGTTTTGCTTGCTTAAAAGAAAGCTTCTCCCCTGTCAATTCTTCCTGAACGACTTGAACCATTTTAATCACATCACCGCCATTGCTACGGGCAAACCAATTGAAATAGTTTTCCCTAACATTGATAGTGAAAGAGTCATGTTCTTCCCAAGTGTAAGTATAGCTTCCTGTTCGCTGTAAACTCATGCCCAGGCTTTCTGCCACTTTTAGAATTGACAGGGCTTTGAGTTCTTCAATACTCGCCATCTATCCTGCTCCTTACCTCTATTTCTTCCTGAAGCAAGCTATCAATATTAGCTTTTAAGTAAATCAGCTTTTCCTTAGAAGGTTCAATCTCCTCAACTTCAAGCACTCCTCTATACCGTTTAGGGTAGCTAAAAAGCTGTGTAGAGACTGCTTGAAAATCTTCAACGTCTAACGTCTTAATCAAGATGCTGACAAAGTCATTTAAGACCTCCCCCTGGTTGCTCTTTCCAGTCACTTGATGCTCAAGTGCAAACTGTTTGAGTGCTTCCGCCATCGTTGGCATCTCAACGACTGAAAAGAGGGTATCAAAGTAACCTATCCCCCTCATATTAGTTGTTTGTGTCATGTTTTCCTCCTTTTCCTCAAAATACAAAAGAAACCTGGTAGGCAATCCTAACAGGTTTTCTTTTGGTTAAGCCACTTCCTCAAATGGTAATTTTACTTCTAGCACCTTTGCGCTAGTTGTTTCTATCACCCTATCATGGTTGACGTTGGCATCCCAGTCATCCATATCAGACATGGAACGGGTATAACGATACCAGTTCGTATCACTTGGACTATTCGCCAGTTCTTTAGCACGTGGATGCTGAAGAACGTTAGTTTTCTTATCTCTGAAGACATTTTGTTTAGAGATAAAGATTAAGGCTTCATCAACCCCAATACGAGCCACCTCATCAGGTGTGAGAAGGTCACGCTGAATGGTTTGAATAGACTGACTGCTTGACCCTTGCGTTCCTCTTGTTTGCGACTGATTCTTAACATTGATAGTCTGCTTACCGCTTCGCATTGAGAAATAGTTCATTGTTTCCTTATCATTCGTCCCCAAGTAAACTAGGGTAGCACAGTTATTGAATATGGTCTCCCATTGGTCTTTATAGAGTGCCTTCAATTGACTGATGGCTTGAATGATAATATCAATTGAAATCTCACGGGAGCGAACTGAAGAAAGTGTTTCCGTGAAGTGTGGGAAACGTCCAAAGTTGGCAAACTCATCTAAGATAAGTCTGATATGTAACAAGTCTTCAGGTTTGCACGTTGGATGGTCTCCCTGAAGGATTTCATCCGCTGTCTTTGGTAGCTGCCTAAACATCATGGTAAACATAGTCGTTGCAATAAAGTTGAAAGACTTATCTGTTTCAGGAATAGCGATAAAGACGGCTGTTTTTTCAATCTGCCATTTTTCCATTTCCATTGAGTCACGGGCGGTCAGGTTTCTAACCGCATCATGGTCAAAGACGGCAAAACGTGAAGAAGCAATAGATAATACAGACGTCATTGTTTTGCCTTCAAAGTTGCTATTAAACAATTCCCACTGTCTATTAGCATAGTTTCCTGGCAATTCTTCTTCAAGTTCTTCAAACAGTCTTTCAACCACGCTTGGAGTATCTTCATCCTCACGCTTGATATTTCTTAAAAGGTCTGCAACCTGAGCGATATTTGGCTCATACTTCTTCAGGACTTTTCCGTCAAAGTAGAGATACCCAATCAACGCCCTCATCAAAAGCATTTCAGCCTGATTCCAAAAATCCTCACCTGTGTTATCTGACCGTTTTGTCCCTGCGATAATCGCTTCAGCAACTCTATCAATATCTAGCTCATCGTGCATATAGTGAAAGACGTTGAACTGATTAGAGTTGGTCAGAGTGACCAGGTCAAAGATTTTGATTTTATAGCCGTGATCTTCAAGCATTTTTCCTGTCTCACGGACAAGAAGACCTTTCGGGTCAGTGATAACAAATGAACTATTCATTTGCATCAGGTTAGGTTTCACAAAGGTGAAAGTTTTCCCGTCCGCTGGTAAACCGACTATCAGCGTGTTCTTGTTTAATTGACGGTTGAAAGGGAGGCGTTTATTGAAAAGTCCCATTCGTCCATTTTGACTGAAAATCATATCATTTTCAGGTTCTTTATCCCGAAAAGAAGCTATTTCCTTGTTCGTGGCGTACCGTGCCGACCCGTATTCCTCCCCGTAGCGGTAGCGCCCTTTGTCACCAACTCGAAAGTAAAACATCAGGACAACAAAGAGAGCTAAACCGCCACCATATAGACTAGCTTGAGTGAAGTTAAAGTCAATAAAAGACTTACTTGTCCAATTCTCCATCATCCAATCCAAACGGGCATTATCTATAAAGGTAACTCCTTCAGTTGCAGGTGCTATGTCATAAAGCTTGACCAACCAATGCACCGCATAGCAAAGGATAAGACCCACAATCAAATAAGGGAGAAAGCGACGTTTTTTCTGTTCTGTAACCATCTATAACCCCTTTTCATCTTTCGCAATAGCCTTCTTAGGCGTTGGTGTTTTAACCTTATCTTTAGTTTTGATTTCTGCGGTAACCTTTTTCTTGTAGTAAGTCAATTTCTCCTTTAAAGTCATGGTCTTTGGTGTTTTGATAAGATTTTTAGTAAGTTTTTCTGCCTTTTCAGGTTCAGTTAAATCATTGATGACCCCTTTGAAACTTGCTTCTAAGGCTTGCACGTTCTTTGCATCGATGGCAACTGTACTTGTACCGTCCTTATTATCCATAATGGAAAATCCCACATTGTAACCTTTTAAGTATTCTTCCAAACGTTCTGTGTTCAGTTCAGAGTTCAGAAACGTTTCAAAATGTTTTGTATCCTTTGTTGCCATAAACTGATTCCAGTTGGTTTTATCCGTATATGTCTTGTTTTCAAGATAGTGATTTAGTTTGTGATACGATTCTTCAAGTGCATAATACATTGATTTTAGAAGCATTTCGCCTGTTAATTTATATATATCGGCTACTTTCATTCCTATTCTCTCCTGATCCATTTTTATCCTCCTTTCTAAAAAAAGCACTCAAAAGAGTGCTTTTATCGTATTCCTTAATTTGAACGTTTCTTTAAGAAAAAACTAATGACGATAGCCAATAATCCAAAACCTGCAGATGTTAGTAATATACTTTCTTTAAGACCAGTATTTGGAAGTGTTTTGAGTTTCCCATCTTTGTCAGTAACCGAGATAGTCTTATCTTCATTAACCGTTCCTCCAATTACCTCAGGCGCTACTACAGAGCCATCTGAGAGGACAACGTTTCCGTTCTGAGTGCTTACAATTGAAGCTCCTGTTTCTGTCTGTACTGGTGAACTAGGAGACACTTCTTGAACAACTTGACCTGTTACTTGCGACGTTGTTCCTACCTGAGAAGCACCTGCTTCTACAGCTGTTTGAGCAGATACACCAGGATTGTTTGTTGGCACTTTAACATCAGGAATTAAGGTAGTTGTTCCCCCATCAATAGTTGAAACACTAACCTTATTATCTGACGTAGCATTGTCTTTTTTGTTCTTATCTTCAGAAGTCGGTGTAGTTGCTGTAGTTGTAGTTGCTGAAGAGCTGCTACTTGATGAAGCTGCTGAGCTTGAACCAGTTGCTACAGTTGTTCCAGGATCAGTTGGAGCTACAACAGAAGGTTGTTCTGAAGGTGAAGTTGGTACAGAAGGTACAGTTGTATCACTTGATGGAGCTGTTGTAGTTCCAGTATTTGGTGATACAGCAGGAACAGTTGTATCACTTGATGGAATTGTTGTAGTTCCAGTGTTTGGCGCTACAGCAGGAACAGTTGTATCACTTGATGGAATTGTTGTAGTTCCAGCGTTTGGCGCTACAACAGGAACAGTTGTAGCATTTGATGAAGCTGTTGTAGTTCCAGTATTTGGTGATACAGCAGTAATAGCAGTTTCATTTTGTGAAGCGTTTGTATCTGCATAAACCATTTGAGCGCTCGCTGAAGCAAGTACGACAATAGATGATAGTGTGATGATTTTAGCCCATTTTTTCATGTTTTCTTCCTCTTTAATATTTATTTTAATGTTTATTTTAATATTTGTTTTAATATTTATTTTAATGTTTGTTATTCTGCAAAACCTGTAATGATAGGTTTACCTACGATTACATAACCATACATTGATTTTTCCTCTTCACGTACAGGAAGAGTCATTCTAATCGTTTTAATATTATTCGAGTCTTCTGTTGTAGTGATTACAAATGTAACTTGAATAATATCTTGTGATTCGGTTAGTGATTCGTAAATTGTTGATTGTGCTTGAACTCCTTTTTTGAGTTCAAGACCTTCAGTTTTCATTTCACTGCTTAAAAAATCTACAATATTTTCGCTTTTTCCAGTATAGAAATTTGCGATAAAAAATCTACCAAAAACTTCAATTTTCCCTTGTTTCTCTTCAAGTTGTATCCGATTTTCAAGATCATTAATTTTCTTAGATTGAACTTGAACAAGAGATAGTGAAACAATAGATGCTATTGTAATTAAACAGATAACTATTGTAAGAACAAGCGAACCAAACCTTAATTTTCTAGTTTTTACTGGCTTATCTGAGACTGATTTATTAATCAATTTCTCTGTCTCTTTTTTTTCTTCAACCAGGTTATTTTGAGATTGTTCTACGCTCTTAAGAGATTCTAACTTTTTATCTTTTTTAACAGAGGTACGCTTTTCTTTTTTCTGCTTATTTGATTTTAAAAATCCAAATGATTTTTTTTCTCTTTTAAAACCAAACCCTGAGAGCGCTTCTTCCACAATTGATTCAAGAGGGAGAGATAAAGATAGGCTGTCTAAAATGATCCCCTCTTCTCCCAATTGGTCTATTTGAATAGTTATAGTTTCTCCTCTATCTTCTGCCCAAACCGACCTATCATTAATAAGAGATAGTAATTCATCCCTATTTTGACAGGTTTCTTGCTGATTTGTTTGTAGATTAATAATTCTGAACATGACCCTCACCGACCTCTTCAGAAGAATTTACCTGGTTAGAATTATTAAATGCAAAATTTTCAAATTCATCAAAAGACTTACCTGACTCAGCCATTAACGCAATGATATATTCTGCTTGAAGTGCATTAATTTTCGCTTCATACTCTTTTTCCTTTTGATTCAAGGCTCTTTTCTGTTCTTGAATTTTTTCTAACTCAGCATTAAATTTTTCAAGTTTGCCCTTCAATGATTGTGTTTGTGTCTTTTTTGGTGCCATATTTTTCTCCTTTAATTTGAATTTGAGGTGCTAGGTGTTGTCGTTGGTTTTGTTGATGAATCTGTTGTAGAACCTTCAGATGGTTTTGTACTATCCAAAATTCCATAGTCGCCTGTTTGATCTGTTAAAATAATGGATTCCATCTTATTTACTTTCATTTTGCCATTTTCATTAGTATAACTTATTCTCAGCGTCTTTTTGTTCAAAACATTTTTTTGAGCAGTGTTATAGTTTTTCTTTTCATCTAGTAAAGTATTTACATAATTTACTTGCGCTATAACTTGTAATTTGTCTTGATTGATATAAATTTCTGCTGATTTAAACTGAAAATCTACAACAAATCCTTTATATGTTTGGCTCACAGGTTCTTCTTCTTTAGCTATTGTTTGTTTATATAGACCATCAGTCATATATTCTTTATAGCGATTCCTATTCTCTCCAAGATCTTTTTTGGTATAATAGTTCACTAAAAATTCTTTTACCTCTTCCTGATTAAGCCCCTCCTTTGTTGTTGTCTGTTTACTTTCAGCAATTTCCTTTTTTTGATTGTGATCTGCTACTGTTTGTCCTATACCTACTCCAATAAATCCGGCAAGGATAATCAATAGTATATAACCAATAAATTTTATTACTTTTAATTTAGATGAATCTATCATAATTCTCCATTCTTTCTTCTATTTTGGCGGAATTGCAAATGAAAGGTAACTTTGATTTGTCCAAAGAGTCCAATGTATTCTATTTTGAACTCCTTGAATGTTACATTCAGAAACAAGGAAACTACCATCTTCATTTACATGTTCAACATAAGATACATGCCCATTCTCTTCTGGAGTATTCCAAAAACCTCCTTGAATTGACATAACCGCTCCTGCTACAGGAGTTGAACTATATTTCCATCCTCTAGCAGTCAATCCTCTAACCCAGTTCTGTCCATCTCCTAACCAATTATAATGAGGAGCTCCTGCTTCTACTAACCGATTATACACGTACCAGGTGCATTGACCAATAGGGTAAGTATTACCATCAAGACTAGCTGATACAGTCGCTGATGAAGGATAGCTAGATATTTTAGATGAATACTCTGAAGGAAAACCCCATGAACTTTCTAAAACGGAACTTCCTCCTCTAGTGTGACCTCTAGGATTTTTGAGATACGATAAAACTTGTTGAGCATTATGTTGCCGTTCTTTTACTTTATCTCCTTCGTTTCCTTCCCAATATACAAGAAATCTGTTAGTTAAATAATCTACATCTTCGCTTGAATGAAGGATATTCTTTAAATGTTCAATGTAGTAAGGAGAATCACCATTTAGCATGAAGTCAAGTTGAAGTTCAAGATCATACCAATTTTTCCCTTTATCCTTTGCGTAGTTCAATAACATTGTATGTCTGATCGAACCATCACGGGTATCAGTCCATTGTCCAAGTCCAATACCTCTATGGACAATATTTGGATATTTCCCTTGATATACTTCAGCATTACCCATGTTTAACCAGTTAGGATCATCCCATGAGTTAGCTGATGCGCCCACAGGAGGGCTTAAATAGTCTCCTTCGGCCCTTTTTGCTGTTATTGATGATTCTGTCCAGAAGTTTCCTAAAATTGCTGAGACACCGTTTAAAGTTACGCTGCTATCTTGTTTTTTGAAGTAGTTATATATCTCATTTATTTTTTTTCCAATATCACCATCTAGGTTCATATCTGAAATTACTGAAGTAGTCTGATTGTATTCAACTTTTGGAAGATAGAAACCAACATTTACCCAAACCCATTCTTTCTTTTTCTTGTTTTTGAGTTTTCTATAGTAAACTTCTTGCCCTCCTACATCACTTACCTCACCGATTTCATTCCCAACTTTAATCTTATCACCATCATTAACACGAACACGAGTCACATTCTTATAAGTAAACTCTGCCGTTTCTGATGATATAATCACATCTTGCTCTTTTATAGAAATTGTACCATCCATTACAGCATAAAGTTTTGACCCTTGATTCGCTTGCAAAACAGAACCATTATATATCTCTGTTTTTGAAACATAGCCAAACCTTTTATCAATCCGTATTGGATCTAATTTTTCATCATTTGCTTCAGCATTAAAGGGGTTCGATAAATCGTTGTAGGTTACATAATAACCAACTTGTTTAGCTTGCTCTAAAACTTCATTATACTCTTTCAACTCAGATTCGCTTAATTTAAGATATTTATTATCTGAAGAAGTATAAATATCAGCCATTGTTTTAAGGTTGTCTTTATCCTTGTTTAAATCATCCCAAATTGTTGATAAAAGATCTTTATAAGGTTTATTTAATTCCCACCACTTCTTATCAGTATTATAGGGTGAATCTAGCTTGTAATCTTCATATTTGTAACCCATGAACATCATTATTTCATCAATATTTGTCCAATAATCAACCTTATCTGTTGATTTTTCTCTATCAATTTTTGAAATATGAGTCCAAGCTTCTGTAAGATCAAACTCGTTTTGTGCTACAGTTGAAGTTCCTCCACCTGTCACGACTCCTAACAAGGCAATAATCAGAACTCCTAAAAACATAATCAAGTAGGCTTTAGCTGATAAGGGATTTTTAAGAACTGCCAAGATAGGCTTCCCAACTTTTACGGCTACTTTTTTAGTAGCACTAGTGGTCTTACCTGCCTTTGAAGTTCTTAATCTCGCCCGTAAACGTTCGTATTTATTAGTAACTTTCGTTTCCCATCGATTGGCAACAGGAGTCCTGGTAAAACTACGACCACGGACAAGGTTATAGGTGCGATTTCCTGCACCATATACGACCCTAGTTGCCCCTTTACCAATCTTGACGGTATAATTGCCTAGCTTCTTAGCTTGTCTTACTTCAGCGTGTGTTCTACGGATAGTCTGACGTGCTGAAGCAATATCTTCAAGCACATCATTATCCTGAAAAGCCGAATCCACAAAATGAGAAGCCTGGTGATGAGTAACTCGCCCCAGCTTTTGAACCTTTGTTCCACCGTTACGCTGAATGGCTTGGCGTTTCTTTACTTTAGCGGTCTTCTTACGCTCTTTGAGCGTTTCAATCTCTTTACTAGCGACCGTCCGTCTTGCCTTTTGTTTCTGCCCCAGGTAACGCTTTTCGGCATCTGTCTTGGGGTTTAAGAGCCGAGCTTCTCTCTTTTCAGCTTGTTTATAGCTGTTTTTCGTTGTCTTGAGGTCAGACTTGGCTTCCTTGTACTCACGTTTGGCATCACGGAGATCACGTCTTGTTTTTCTCGACAACGTTACACCTCCTAAGCATCTGTAGTGACAAGCTCATAGAGTCTTGTGTGTCTTGGGATAGGATTTTCAAAAGGTACAACCACTTGACCTGCGACAATCAAGCCCGTTCCTTTTGCTTTTGGTTTTTCAATGTATCTTACTAAAGTTGGAGTTAAAGAAATGGCTTTAGAAAGAGCCAATAAGTCTGATTTCTTGTGTTTCAAGAGAATCATGAACTCACTATTAGATACCAACTTGCGCCCTTCTTCTTTGTTCATCAGGGTTTCAATATTTTGTGTGATGGCTGTGGCAATCGCCCCATATTTACGAACCCGTGAATACAACTCTGTAAAGAAGGTAGCCTGGGCTTCTTCTTTGAAGAAGAGCTGTACCTCGTCAAAATAAATGCGAGTAGTGAGTTTCCCTTGGGAAGCGACAACTTGATTCCAAATATAGTCCTGAATAACCATCATCGCAAAAGGCTTGAGTTTTCCTGACAAGCGTTTCAAGTTGAAGACCACAAAGCGGTTTGTAATATCAACGTTGGTCTCGTGTGCAAAGATACTTTGTGACCCTTTGGCATAGATTTCAGACTTGAGCGCCAATTCCTGGGCTTCAGGTTCTTCTTGTTCAAGCAAAACATCGTGCCAATCTGCAAGCGTTGGCGTTCTATCTTCATCCGCAAACCGTTTATAAGTTTCACGGGTGACACGGTCAATAATGGTATATTGCACGTCACCGACTTCATCAAGAATAGACTCAAAGAGCCCCATGAGAAGGTTTGACTTATCCCCGATAGGGTCATCATCTTCATCCTTCAGTTGACTCGAATCAGGCAAGTCCATCAAGTTTAGGTGTGACTTAGAACCGATATAAATATCAACCAACTGCGCCCCAAACTCACGTCCAATATCGGAATATTCATCTTCAGGATCAACAATGATGATACGGTCTTCAGGGTTCTTCAGATAGGTTGGTATGATTTCCATGGTTTTTACAGTAACAGACTTTCCTGAACCTGAAGAGCCAAGAACTACGCCCGAACCAGTGTTCAGGTCTGCTTTACGGTCAACCGTAATCACATTGTTAGATAGTTGATTTTGACCGTAATAGAGCGCCCTCTCACTATCTGACTTTAGGTCAACGTTCATAAAAGGAACTTGTGTAGCCAAGTTAGCTGTGGTCATATCACGGATAAAGCGACGTTTCACATTTAAGAAGGTGTGACCAATAGGAAGGATGGTATTAAGTCCTTCTTCCTGGTAATAGTAACACTCTTGAAAATCAACGCCAACCTTACGTGAAGCGGTCAAGACTTTATCTGTGATACTTGCCAGCTCCTCCTCATCCTCAGCCTTGAAATAAAGAGCGATCAAACCTGAAAAGGCTTTTTGGTCATTGTCGTCAATCTCTTCTTTCCATCGTCTCGTTGACTCAGAAATTTCACGTGCTCGACCTGAGACAGCCAGATCCTGGTCAACCCCTTCTTGAGCACCTGACCGTTGAGCCTTGACCATTTCAGCTTTGATAGTTGTATCCGCATTGTTAATCTTACGCATAAAGCTAGATGGCTCATAAGGCTCAGCATGAATCGTGATAGCCAACTCAACGCCTATATCCGTTAAACTCTTAATCAGTCGATCTGTTAAGAAAGTTGGGAAGTTTCTAGCATACATGACCTTTGCGACCCCTTCATTGATACGGAAACGATTTTCCAAGAAATGAAGCCTGTTAGGGGCGATAAAATCTTTTGTATGTAATTCTGAAAGGGCAATATCCCTGAAGTTATAAGGGAGTTTGTGTTTGCCCAGGAGCAACTCCGCAAACACGTCAAGACGTTCTTTCCCATCCATTTCTTCAAAGGTAATATCCATTTGAGAGTATTGATTTTCAAGTGAGTTGCCTAGCTCGCTTAAGTTGGCATCCGCTTGCCCTCGATTATAGGCTTCTGTCTTCAAGGTCACATATTTTTCAACCTTAAAATTCTTTGAGTCACTTGAAAAACGACTTTCAATCATTTCATTGTATTCCTTACGGAAATTATCAAAGCCGTCACCAACCTCATCATACTTAATTTGCTCAACAGCGTTGTCTTCGACTCTCCGATTGATAACCAGGAGCTGATAAGTAGAGCCTGCATCAAGTGAATTGAGCGCTTCAGCGTGTGTATCAATCACGTCAATCTTTTCTTCCTGATTAGCGGATAGATAGGCGACATCACCCAAGCGATAGGTTCTTGACCATTCGTTTTTGGCAATGTGCATCAGCCCATTTTCAAATAGGCTATTGTATTTAATGGTATTTTGTGTTGAAGCCTTCAAGGAGCGTTTTAGGCGTGCCTTACGTTCCTTTTCAGCCTTCGTCAACTTCTTTGACTTTCTTCCAAGATTTAAAATCATCTTTTGTGAACTCCTCTCCTTCCTCAAATTCTGTAATAAAAGCTCGCTTCTGAACTTTTAGATTAAACATGACCTTGTCTTTGACTGTTTCATCAAAGCCTAGCCCGTAAATGATAAAGGGAGGGGCAATGAGGAGCGCCACAAGGTACATAAAAATATCTGATAGTCCCATTATGGAAATGGTGATAGTGAGTGACACCACTATCCCAATCCCAAGCATCATGACTAAAAGACGTTTGGTCATCCCAAAGGCGACGGGTCTTTCATAGTTGTCAAACTGCTTGAGGAACTCACTTCCTAATTTGTTCATACAACCTCTTTCTAGCTACAATAAAAACACCTTGCTCTGGCAAAGTGTTTGTTCAACAGTTTCAATTTTGTTAGTCTCTCATGCGTCCAATCGTTGACATGATAGCACCAATTAAAGCCACAATCAAAAGAATTGGTATCGAAGTATTATTAAATATAAGGTTGGTATTAACTTCGTAATCTAAAATCGTCCCATAGTAAATAACTCCTGCAATACTCCAAAAAATAGATAGACCAATAAACATGATTATCCAATTCCAAAGGACACTTAAAAGGAAAAATGGAGTTGCAATCAGAAATCCAATAATCATAATCAGACCTGATAAAATCAGACTAAAGAAGTTGCCAATCATTGACCAAATGGAGCGTTTCACTCGTTTAGGGGCGTTTGATTGAACTGGTGTAGGGGTTTCTACTGGTTCTTCTTGCGATTGAGGAGACAATTTGAAATGGTTTCCTTCTCGCTTGATATAGTATCGTTTTTCTGACATGAACTCACCTCCTTATAGAACTATTTTACCAAATTTATTGCTTTTTTACATGGCATTTAAAAGTGTTTTTGCCAAGCGCTGACTACCGAACAAGGCGACAATATAGACAATACTTTTTGCGATAGATGCAAAAGCAGTCGCCCAATCTCCTGATGATGCTTTAAATAAGTCATCCGTTACCAAAGCTGGGTAAAGTCTGACAATAATGACAAGCAATAACCCTTGTAAGGCGTAAGCTGAAAAGTGTTTTAAGAAGTTGATGGCTACTGGCTTTGTCTGTTCAGACATGAAGAAAGCCACAATTAGCGGAGCGACTGCCTTCAAGAGATACATTTGGAAAAATCTCATAAAGACAAGTAATTTCGCACATACATCAGCTATTAGCTCAGTAAAGTTGCCTACGATATTGACAATCTGTTTGGCTATCCATCCACTTATACCTGAAGTATCCATATCAGACTTAAATGTTTTATTCGGTAACACGCCATCGACAAGAGCAATCCCCCTGTTAAAGACAAATACGATAAAATCAAAGATTTCTGAAATGTTATAAACCAATAGAAATGCAATAGCATATCCAAGGGCTACTTCCATCCAAAGCTGAACCGTTAAGCCACCGCCCTCTTGTCCTAACCGTCTATTCCATGAAAAAATGTCAAATAGAAAGAAGGTTAAAATCAAGATTGAAGCGACTGGCAATAAAGCCCCGTTAATCTTATCAGCGTATTGATTGACTGTTGAACTATACTCAGCTAGAGAATTTGTGATATTATCCATTCACTCTAGCTCCTTTCAGATTTAGCTGATAGCTTGAAGCGCTGCAATAATGGCTTGGCAGACTGCCGCCCCGATAACACCGATAGCGCCACCATTTATCATGGCATTTGCCCCTTTTTCCTGGCGCATAGAGTCATTGTTGTTACGACCCCCAAAGAAGTCAATAATTCCTGCAAGAACCCATACAAGTCCTGTAATACCAACGACTGCTTGAACAATTTGAAAAACTTTAACTGCTGTATCCATAAGATTTAATCCTCTTTCTTTTTTGTAATTTGTAAATGTTTAATTGCATCTGCAAGGACGACCATTTCGTCCTCAAAAAGTGTGACACCCTTGCCAACTCGTGAATGGTCATCTTTCCATGACCGTATATCATATTTTGGCTCGGCATCATTCCATGAAATAATGTTTAGTTCCTTTTGCCACCCTCTGTCATTCTTTGATAGGACGGCAATCGTCTCAATGATTTTAAAGCGTATAGGCTCATTATTATCTTTTGTTGGTTGACGGTTGGACTGGATTTTCTTTTGTTGGTCTTCAAAACTTTCTTTCCAACCTTTGTCATTTTCCCAATCCGTCATAAATTTCCTCCTGTGCTTCGTTTTCTAGTGCGGTGATAGCCCGTCCCTGTAAGTCTAAGCACGTTGGTCATTCCAAATCGACATCTTCTCGCAACCAAAATTCCATTTCGTTCTATTGTGCGAATTGCGGAAAAAACGTCTTTGTATTCAATCTTTAGATCAACGTACATATGCTTTCCTGCAACATAGGCTTTTCTTGATACTGTGCCATACTTTGGTTTTAACTTCAGTATTTCACCACTATCAAGATAAGCAGAAGCACCACCTTCACGTCCTAATTGTTTTAAGTCTCTGATGCAAACGTCATTGTTTGCAAGGTCTTCAAATTTATTCATTCTTTCTCTCCATTTCGAATAAATTTAGGTTGATTTACACCCATGCTGTATAACTTCCTTTTGGTTATATCTGTATTTCTTGCGCACCGTTTATGGTCAAAACGACAAACCCGCGAAAATGCGAATTGTGACTGAGGCTAGAGTCTAGCTTTACACTCCGCCCCCAATTTTGTATCTCATAGTCACGCTGTATCAGGGCAGAGGGGGTATTCAGTTGTCAAAGTGCTTCAGCAGTTTATTGACTTGCTCGGGTCAAAGAAAATATTAATCAGCATAGAAGAGGCCATAGCCAGCTACTAACATACACAAGCTCATAAGTTGCTGGAAACCAGGAAAATCCGAAAGGAAAATTTTGGGCATAAAGTATGATACGCAAAAAATACAAGTAATAATCAGCAAATTTAGAGCAATTTTCTTTACTAACTTTTTCATCAGCTTACCCCTTTATTTTGTTGCTTTCTGATCCTCTGACTCCATTCAGCCATCACGCCGTTAAATACGTATTCAGCAACCATTTCAGACGAGCGGGCAAACCTCATATTCTCTAAAGCGTATTGATAGCGGTCATCAAAATGTATCATCGCATAATCTGCGGTAGCCTGTGAGAAGTTTTCTTTTAGTAACTGGTCATGAACCAAGTTCCAAATATAGTCTCGGTCGTACTTAGTCGCCTTATCAACTTTTCGGGAAAGATTGACTCTATTTTTTCCTTCAGAATTTTGAGGGGCTTTCTCTTCTTCCTCCTCTAAACTAAAATCAGTATCACTAAACTCAGGCTCACTAGAATCAGTATCATTAGGTTCTGAAATTCCGAAGTCTTGAATTCTGTTTTCCAGAGTTCCAGAATTCGGAATTTCAGAATTCTGGAAGTCGGAATTTCCGAATTCCGCTGGTATCAAGGGTTTAGCCACATTTTCAACCTTTAAAGAACCAAGATAAATCAAATTTGGTTTGTTTAAACCTTGGCGAACTTCTTCGAGTAGGTCATATTTTTTCAGCTCTTTTTTCAGCTTAATAACCTTATCTTTTCCGTAACCTAACATCTCTCCAATTTCTTCAACGGTAAAGATGAAATAGATATTTCCATCAGCATCAATCCAGTTGTTTTTTACTGATAACTCAAATCTATCCTTTAGGATGGCATAAAGCAATTTAGATTCAGCAGACATCTTTTTATAGAGTTCAGACTCAAAAAGTAACTTTGGTACACGGAAGAATCTTTCTCCGTTATTAACCTGTGCAAGTGAGATTCTTTCCATACCTAAACCTCCCTAAATCTAAGATCACCTTTTGAATTAAAAGCAATCAATCCAAAAGATTCTAGTTCTTTAATGTTGTCTATTGATTCTTGACGGGTTATCCCTGTCTGTTTCATCAAGAATGAAATAATCAATTCACGTGTTTCTTTTTCTTTTGATATCATTTGTGACCTCCTGAGATTAAATTGAGAAAAACAAAAGAGAACGCTATTCACGTTCTCTCAATGTTATTTATTCAATTCTCCCAATTTAGGACACATACGCAGCCTCTTCTGCTTCGACTTCCTCAGTCAAGTCCTTTTGTTGACGCCACATCTTGTAAAAGACTAAGGCTAAAAAGAGAACATTGATGATGATGAACAAAATATCCGTCCCTTTTGCTAATGCTCCCATTCCTAAGCCAAGGGCACTATCTTTGATTAATTGAACTGCATCTTGAATGTTCATATAGCTATAAACCAAACCAACAATAGCTAGTAAAACATAGCCAATATAAGTATAGTTTGCAAGTTGCACATTTTTACGTACGAGAAATACAAAGGCTACTACAACTAAAATTGCAGATAAAATAATCAACAACATATTAAAAATAGAGTGAGAGGATTCTGACACTTTGTAAGTATAGTTGACCGTGTCTTCTAATTGCTGGGCAGTGAGCGTCCCGCTATTCGCCAGGCTAGCACGAAGAGCATCTTTACTTGGCAATGGACTCAAGATTCCAAATAGTGACATAGATGAAATAAGGGCTGATAGGACTAGCAAGACCCAAAGATAAATAGGATTCTTTTTCATGTTTTCCTCCATAAGATATTTTGAACATTATAGCATTTTTTGTACAGGAATACAACTTTTACAAGCTGGTTTCGACTTGTTTACGATAAGCTTTTGGTGATTTTCCGCACAATTTACGGAAAACCTTGTAGAAATATCCAACATTACTGTAGCCAACTGCATAGCAAACATCTTCAATACTATCATTGGTTGAAAGCAAGAGCTGTTGTGCTGCCTTAATTCGCTGTTTATTGAGCAATTCCGCAAAGGTTGAGTTGGTTTCTCTCTTGATTAGCTGACCGAGATAGACAGGATTGATAAAGAGATCCTTACTGATATCCTTAAGTGAGAGCTCTTTCTGATAATCACGCCCAATCACCTCCAGAACGCTCACCACATTTTCATTCATGCGGTACTGGCCAAAGAACTTGGTCAAGGTTTCTTTGATATAGGCAACCAATTCTTCAAAGGAGTTAATGGCATGGATGGCTTTGACAATCTCCGTCATATCATCTGCTTTTAGATGTTCAAACAAATGAAAGACATCCATGACAAACTGAGTGAAAAGCTGCTTCGTGATGGCAACGCGCGGGGTATTCTTCAAAACAACCTTCTCTAGCAGGGTTAATTCTTCAATGATTTGATTGATATTCCCTTGGATAATCACCCGATAAATCGGCTCGTAATAAGCAAACAAACTCTCGGATTTTTCTAGATTGACTGAACCGTAGAAGAGGGCTTTTTCAGCATTGATCTTCCAATTCTCAAAGGACTGCTGGTAGGGTGCTTCAAATGGTGTCACGACGATGCCATCGAGCGGTTGATCAGAGATGAAAATCTGCCAGTCTTGCCCCAAAACATAGTAAGGAATGGTAAAAGAGCCTTGCTTTTCCTTTGAAAGTCCTATCCACCAGTTTTCTTTACCTGCTAAGAAACTGATAAAGCCTTCTTCATCTAATTCTTGACTGAGGGTCTGACTTTGCTCCACCTTTTCTTGAAGCTGTAGCGCAATCTTTTCTAGTAAATTGCCCAACTCCACCTTGTCTACTGGCTTGACCAGATAATCCACGACACTAAGGTTCATGGCTTTTTTGACATAATCAAACTCCTGATAACCAGACAGCAAGATATAATAGGTATCTGGAAGTAGCTCTTTCATTTCCCTAATCATCTCAAGTCCTGTCTTATCTGGCATGTTGACATCGGAAATGATCACATCCACTGGATTTTTCTTAACATAGTCCAAAGCATCATCTGCGTGATTAGCTGTCGCGACGACTTGCATATCCCATTTTTCAAAGGGGATTAATCGCTTGAGCCCCTCTGTCACCATGTACTCATCGTCTACTAATAAAACTTTATACATTTCTACCCTTTCTATTCATCCTGGATAGTGATATGGTAACGAACACCTTCTTGCTCAGCTGACTCTACACTGATTTGGTAGCGATCCCCAAAGTAGAGAACAAAGCGTTCGTGTACATTTACTATTCCAATTGATTGCCGCTCCCCACTATAGCTTGCCTCGTGTTCAAAACTTCGTTGAGCTAATTTTTCTTGCAAGCTAGCTAGTTTCTCAGAGGACATTCCCCGACCATTGTCTACTACTAAGATTTCAACGAATCCTTGACCCTTCAAGGCTTTGATACTGATGACATTATCTGTTCTGCGATGGTCAACACCATGGGCAAAGTAGTTTTCGACCAATGGTTGGAGCGTAAACTTGGGAATCCTCATATTTTCTAATTCGGGTGCAATCTTAAAACCATAGGCAACTGACTTTGGATAACGCACCATGCAGAGATAGCTATATTTTCGGCAGAATTCCAACTCCTGCTTCAGCGTGGTTTCCCGCTCGTCGGAGATATTGTTGCGTAACAAGCTACTAAATTCATAGATAATATCTGCCAGTTCATCCTGGCTTTCCATAACGGCATACATCCGTAAAAACTCCAGAGTATTGTACATAAAGTGAGGATTGATTTGAGCTTGTAGGGCTCGCATATTGGCATCCTTTTGACTGAGCTCTAGCTGATAGATATCGTGAATATTTTTTTCCAGGCGATCCAACATATCATTGGTTGTTTCTGCAATGAGAAGCAACTCTTGGTCTTTTTCAGAGGTATCGATTCGAAGGCCTTCTTCTCCTTGAGCAATCACCTCGATCGAATCTACTAGGTCTACGACCTGCTTTTGGTAATTTGAAAAAGTCTGTCTAAGAGTCACGTACAAAATGATGATAAAGAGAATACTTAGCCCAATAATGATAGCTGAACTCGTCAAAGTTCCAGTAAGAACAAAATTTTTAGGAACAGCAGCTCGAACCTGATAACCGTGAGAGGTGACACCTACAAACCAGTTTTCTCGCTCGGCTGATACCTTCTCCCCAATATGGAACATCTCGGTCTCAAAAGGAGAAGTTACTGTTACAGCCATCGGGATATGGCCCCTTGTATTGTCAATAGCGCCATGTAGAACATCTGGGGATAGGGATATATAGATAACTCCTAAATCCTTATCAGACACAGGATCGGAAACGGGAATGGCAAAACTGTTGGCTGTCGGCTTAAAATCCTCCGCAGGGACTTTCTCTCCGCTGCGTTTTTCTCTAGTCGAAACATACACTTCCTTATAGTCCTGAAGGACAATCGCCACTCCAGTCACAAAATCATTCCGAACATAGATATTATCAATATTTTCATACAAGGATACAGAAATATAAGGCGAAGTTTTACGCTCTAATTGCCAATAGAAATAGTCTGGGGTGCTAAGACTGAAATACTTGTAAATTCCTTCAATTCGGGCTTGATTTTCAACCAAAGACTGAGCGAGTTGAGTTGACTCTCTGTGATAATATTCCACTTCACTCACTGTCCGAGTGGTCACACGTTCTGCAACCCGTTGGGCCTCTTTCTCACGCGAGTCCCAGTCAGCATACGATAGCATAATCGCAAAACTGGCAATGACCACGATCATAACCAAACTATAAATCCGTAAAAGAGAGTGAAGCCAGAACTGCTTCATTCTATTTTGTCGCCAATTTTTCATGGATACTTTCATAAATAGGTTCCAACATATCACTGATAAAGAAATGCCACATTCCAATTCCTACAAAAAAGAGCAAGGCAGGCATATAATAACCAACTCCTACAAGGAGAGTCGTCCCGAGTAAAACCTTGGCAATCGCAGGTAAGCTCATGAAAATCCCGATAAGGGACAGTTTCAAGGTATTTCGGTAGGATAAATCAAAGTACACCTGAAGTTTCAAGGAAACAGTATAGGCTAGAAAGACAAGAGCAACTACAAGGACATTGAGAAAGGTCGCCAAGAGGTGGAAAATCGTCTGATGGGGCAATTGAACTAGAAGATACAAACCATAAACTAGAACAAGATCCACAAACACAAAACTATAGAAAGCTAGATTGCTCTTGACAAAATTGCTCTTATACAATTCCCAAGCTTCCTTCAAATGGTAGGCTCGATAGGTATAACCATGCTCCGCATACAAACTCATAAGGGTGGCACTAGCTGGTGCCAAACCAAAGACCACTCCTCCTGCCAGTGTTAATAGCCAGAAATAAGCCGTCGCAATCATTCCCAAAAAGATACGATTAAAGACGAATTCTAGAAATTTTCCCATGTTACTCTCCTTAAACTAACAATGTAACCATTATATCATATTTCAAGCGTTTTCAAAAATATAGAGTTTCCATTTACAATCCTTAAAAAGCGTGATACAATTGGTTTTGTTAATTCGCATCAAGGAGATTCTCATGAAGAAAAATATCTTAACCACCCTCTTGGCCGCCGTCCTCTACTTTCTCTGTGTAGGGATTGGAGTCTTCCTAGGACACCTGGTCGACCAGACAGGCAATATGTTCTACGCGCCTGCCTTTTCTGCCCTTGTCGGTGGCAGTGTCTACATGCTTCTTTTGACGAAGGTCCCTCGTTTTGGCGCTATTACAACTCTAGGCCTTTTTATGGCACTTTTTTTCCTAGCTAGCAAGCATGGCGCTGGTGCCTTTCTCCCAGGAGTCGCCTGTGGTCTTGCAGCAGATGCCATCGCTCGTCTCGGTAACTACAAAGATCGAATCAAAAACACCCTCTCCTTCTTCGTCTTTGCTTTTAGCACAAGTGGCCCTATCCTCCTCATGTGGATCAGCCCCAAAGCTTACGTGGCCACCTTACTCGCGCGTGGAAAATCCCAAGAATACATTGACCGTATCATGGTCGCTCCAGAGTTGGACAAAATCCTTCTCTTTGTCATAAGTATCCTCCTAGGCGCCTTGATGGGAGCTGTTATTGGCCAATTTCTAAGTCAAAAAATAGCTGATAAACTATAAGCTAAAGGCCCTGAAGACTAGCAATGCCTAGTTCCAGGGCCTTTTTGTATACAATCCTAAAATTCACTATAGATAAATTCTTGAATATTCGAAAAATCGGTCACAAAACAGTAAATCACGATGCTCAAGATAACCGTATAGAAAAATAGCGTCCACAAGATTAAACGGTGTGTGTTAGTTAGCTTGGTTTGCAAATTTGTAAAGTTCTTTTTCAACTTCCATCCATCCTTTCACTCCAACGTGCATCACGTCAAATAAAAAGTAATCATCATACTCTCTGTTTCCATAGTTTAGTACCGTTGCACCATGGCTTTTTGCGACATCTTCTATTTTTTTATAAGTTTTTTCTCGCATTTCTCTTGAGACACCAGTGTAGTCGTTCCATTTCCCGTTTACTGGGAAAATAATAACCTCAACTTCAATGCCCAATTCTTTGGCAACTGTCAAGAAGAGTTCCATATCTGAATATTCTGGTGACTCCAGATAGCTCAAATCTTTATTGGAATCTTTCAGCGATGCATAGCGATCTTTTAAGTAAGTATTGTAGTAGTTATTATCAACAGCATAGTCATTATTGTCTGTTTTCTTTTTGACCTCTTCCACAAACTGATTCGTCATTTTCTGCCAATCATAGTCTGGGGTTTTATCTCCTGATGAGGGATAATCTGATTTCTCATGATTTTCATAAAATTTTCGTTTGAGCTTAAAGGAATACATCGCGTTATCTAATTCTAATAGTTTTTTATCAACAATGGTTCCTTTTCCATCTATGAAATAACTTTTGTATTTTTTGTAGATGTCATTTTGTTGCTTGTTCCCCTTGGTAATCTCGATAATGCGATTGATTAGTTTTTCTTTCGTTTCTTTACTAATCTTGTCATTATCTAGCATGTGAAAAATATGTTCCTGAGAAGCCTTGTTCAAAAAGGCATCTTGATGAGTCCCATCTTTTTCAAACCACTGAACAGACTCTACTATAGCTACTTTTCGCTTACTCATAGATCCTTCAATAGAGGCTAAAGTAGAAGCCTGAATGATGTTTTGAGAATAACTGGTCCCAATCTGCATGATATTAAAATCGTTGTAGTTAAAAATTTTATTTGGATGATAGTCTTCATTTATCGTCGCAACCAACTCTGAAGAACCCATTAGAACCAGTGTATTGGGGGTGATATTGCTTGTTATAATATCTCTACTTTTATACTTTTCATACGAGGTGCTATAACGAATACTGTTATCCTTGACTTTATAATAATCATCAATCTTCTTGACATACGTCACATTTAAAAGGGCAAGCGTCGCAATTACGAGCACAAGCGATAGTAAAAATGCTTTTAATTTAATCATCTCGTTTTATCCTATCCCTTCGGTCTGGCAGACTTCTTTTCAATCTCTTATCTCTTTAAAATCGTAAGTAAGATTTTATAGGGTTCACCTGAAAAGATAAAGAAACCAATCATAACCAAATTCATGGTTACAAACCAACTTAGTAGCTTATACCAGTTTTTATTTTTATTTTTCTTATAAAAATTGCTTTTCTTTTGATACACTTCAAATCCAGCCATCAAGACACCATGGTAAAAACCATAAAGAATGTAGCTAACACTAAGACCATGCCAAAAACCCATGACCAACATATTGACCATATAGGCATAGGTTGCATTGTGTAGCCTGTTTTTAAACCATTTTTTCCTGATAACCTGCATCAATACTCTTGAAAATACAAAATCTCTCAACCAGGTCGACAAGGTAATATGCCATCTAGTCCAGAAATCCTTGATATCAACACTCAAGAAAGGTTTGTTAAAGTTCATCGGTGTCTGAATACCTAGAATATTACTACTTCCAACGGCCATTAGACTATAGCCTGCAAAGTCGAAGAATAGATACAGGGTGTAAAGGTACATATACTTGATTGAGTAAACGACTGTGCCAGTATTATTTAGAGTGAGTAACATCTGGTAAACATAGGTTGATAAAACAACCTTGTAAAGAAGGCCTAGAACGATACGATACACACCGTCCCCTGCTAACTCTAGATACTCTTTTCGAGGCATGACCTCGTTTATCTCTTTTAAAAATCTCCTACTCCGATCAATCGGACCAGCACTAACTGTTGGGAAAAAGAGCAAAAACTGTAAGTAATCTTTTACACTGATTTTTTCTTTGATCAAGCCATCCGATATCTCTAGCATGATCTGAATGGTCTTAAAGGACATGTAAGAAATTCCAATAAAGGCCAACAAATGCAGAGAAGTCAGGGCAAAGACTTTATTGATCACCAAAGGAAGAATGGAAAGGAAAACCAGTGGTTTCAGCCACTTTGCCTCTATCCGCTGTGCTAGAAAAACCAGAAAATACTGGTAAACGATAAAGGCGAGCAAATAGACCATCATCGCTCGACTCTTACCATAGATAGCTCCTGCAAATAAGAGAGAGAGCACCAAAATATAGTAGTCCTTACGTTTTTCAAAAAAGTTTACCACAAAACCAATTAGTAAAACTACAAATAAGAGAAGGAAAAACTCATTTCCCTCGAAATAATTCATACCAGCTAGACTCCTTTACATTATCATCCCTCCTACAGCAAACTTTCCGATTTGCTAATTGAGGGACCTTTCTTTATTATAGCATATTTCTAAAAAGAAGCTTTACTCTTCTTGCATTTCGGTGAGAAAACAAAAAGGAGTCCCGTTGGGCTCCTTCCATTTATTTATGACTTAATTTCTTGGTCAAGAAATCTCCCAAGAACTGGATCGTAAAGATAATCAAGATGATAATGATGGTTGCTAAGATAGTCACATCGTGATTGTAACGGTTGAAGCCATAGGCAATGGCCACGTTACCGATACCACCAGCACCAACTGCTCCCGCCATAGCTGTTTCCCCAACAAGGGAAATCAAGGTCACTGTCGTCACACGAATCAAATCTGGAAGACCTTCTGATAGGTAAACACCCACGATATCCCAGAAGGTCGCTCCGCTCGCTTGAGCCGCCTCAATGACACCGCCATCCAGTTCAGCCAAGACCACCTGCACCTGACGGGCAAAGAAGGCAAAGACCGCAAAAGAAAGTGGCACAAGGGCTGCATTTGGACCGATACTAGTCTTGACAATCAAGTGAGAAAGTGGCGACATGATTGCCAAGAGGATGATGAAAGGAACCGCACGGAAAATAGAGGTAATCTTGTCTAAAATCCAAAAAACGACCTTATTCTCTAAAACACCACCTGGCGCTGTCAAGACAAGGAAAAGACCTGCAACAAGCCCCAAGAATCCTCCGATAATGAAGGAAAGAACTGTCATATAAAGGGTTAGGTAGATGGCTGTTCCCCAGCCTGCCTGACCAGCCCAGCCCATTTTATAGACATTTGGTAGATAGGTTTGAATCAATGATTCCATCTTACTGTCCTCCCTTCAATACTTTTAGCTGTACGCCTGCTTGACGAATAGCTTCTTGAGCACCTGCTAGCGCTGCTTTTTCACCTGACAAGACCACAACCAATTCTCCAACAGGAGTGCCATCGAGAATTTCGATATTTCCATAAAGGATATTGGCCGTTACTTGGTAATGTTTGTACAATTCATTCAAAAGTGGTTCGTCTGTCGAAGCCCCTGCATACTTGAGCTGCACTAAGATACTGTTCTCAGATAAATGTTCTACGATTTCTTGCTTCTCAATCTTAACCATGGCTTCGTCAATTCCTGTAGCTGTTGAAATAAAGTCCTGGGTCAAAGGTTGTTTAGGGTCTGAGAAGATTTCAAGGACACTTCCCTCTTCAATCAAATGCCCATCCTGCATAACTGCTACACGATTGGCAATGTCTTTGACAATCTGCATTTCATGCGTAATCAAAACAACGGTCAAGCCTAATTTTTGGTTCAAATCTTGCAATAAGGCCAAAATCTGCTTAGTTGTCTTAGGGTCAAGGGCAGAAGTTGACTCGTCTGAAATCAAGATTTTTGGATCATTGGCCAAGGCACGCGCAATGGCTACACGCTGTTTTTGCCCTCCTGATAGTTGTGAAGGGTAGTTTTCAGCACGATCTGCCAAACCAACCAAGTCTAACAACTTAGCTACTTTTGCTTTCTTTTCTTCCTTGCTGAGCCCAGAGTGTTTGAGGGCAAAGGCCACATTCTCCTCTGCTGTCTTTTGACTCATCAGGTTAAAATGCTGGAAAATCATCCCAATGTCTTGACGCTTACGACGCAACTGCTCTGCTGTCAAGGTCACCTTGCCATCAAAAATGACGTCGTTATCAATGGTAATTTTTCCTGCAGATGGCTTTTGCAAGAGGTTAATCACCCGTACAAGGGTTGATTTCCCTGCTCCAGAATATCCAACGATTCCGTAGATATCCCCTTCTTGGATGTGAATAGTCACATCTTTGACCGCTGTGATGGTTCTTTTCTTTTGGTGAAAAGTCACATCGATCTGATCTAACTTGATAATATCTCTACTCATAGCTTCTAATCAGCTCCTCTACTAATTCAATATGGGTGTAGTAATCGGCGATTCGCACGTTTTCATCTCCACCATGGTCTCGGCTATTGGCATTTCCTAGACCGAAGGCCACCATTGGTACCTCTAGGGCATCAAAGACCGTATGCATAGGTCCTGTCCCTGCTGTAGTCGGCAAGACTGAAACGCCCTGTGGATAGAATTTTTTGGCCAATTCGATCACATTGAGAATGGCTGGTGCGCTCATATCGCTTCGATAGCTCATCTCTCCCAAGGTATAGTATAATTCTACCTTATCAAAGCCATTTTTGTCTAGCTGTTTCCGAATTTTTTCCAGGACATTGTGAGGTTCTAGGCCAGGAACCAAACGAACTTCTAACTTGGCATTAGCTTCTGCTGGCAAAATCGTTTTAACCCCTTGCCCTTGATAACCTGACTGAATCCCTTCGATATTAAGGGCTGGCTCAAAAAAGAAACGTTTTAGGAAGGCTACACGATCCTCTTGTAAGAGAGGCAATTCCAAACCATAAATGCGACTAATTTCCCCTGGATTTCGTTGGGCGTAAGTATCCACCAAGGCCAATTCTCGTTCATTCGGCTCTTGGACATCCTCGTACAAGCCTTCGACCAAGATACGACCATCTGCAGCACGAAGAGACTGTAAGGCTTGAAGGAGATACCAAGGAGCTGATTCCACAACTCCACCATAACTAGAGTGGATATCGACATCAGCGCTTTTTACCTTGGCATCAAAGGTCACAATCCCCTTGTTCCCACCAGAGATTTCTAGCTGCTCCAAGGCGTTCTTGGTCCCTTGTTCCCAGACTAGCAAGTCCGCCCCACGAAGTTTGTCTGCATGTTTCTCTAAATACTTATCTAGATCCATAGAAGCGGATTCCTCCGCTCCCTCCATGATAAAGCTGATATTGACAGGCAGGTCATCATGGTGCTGCATATACTTTCTCAGAGCACTCAAACGAGCCGTGATATGGCCCTTGTCGTCGTCAACCCCACGCCCATACATAAAGCCATTTCGCACAGAAAGGGTAAAAGGATCCTCTGTCCACACCTGGTCACCATCCGCCGGCACAGTGTCATAGTGGTTATAGAAGATCAAGGTCTTGGCATCCGGACGCGAACTCTTGAAATGCGCCATGATAAAGGGAGCCGTGTAGCTCTCATCAATCTCCACTTCAGCCCCCACACGCTTGAAAATCTCACCCAGATAGTTTGCGACTTCCTTGAGTCCAACCTGCTGGGCAAAGACTGATTTCTTGGAAATTAAGGTGCGCAAGACTTCAAAATAATGTTGGGCCACATGATCCTTCTCAAATTTTTCAATCTGCTCTTGTTCGCTAGGAAAAACCATTTTCTCTCTCTTTCTACTACGTACTTGCGTCTTCAAAACGACAACAAGTTCCTCTTTAAAATCAACTCTCTATACAAAAGCAAGAGGTGGAAACTCTCTCCCACCTCCCTGTGTCTTATTACCAAACTGGTTGGTCCAAACCGTCTGATGTTTCTTCGATGACTTTTCTCACTTCATCAGTGTGGTAAGCCGCGATAATTTTCTTGATGGCATCCGCTTTAGGTGATGATTCCCAATCTTTTTTCGCAACGATGATGTTGTACCATTGTTTTGAATTTTCATCAGCTTGTTCTTTGAAGAGTGCTTTCTTGTAGTCCAATTTTGCTTCTGTAACGAAGGTATTGTTTACAACGGCAGCATCAACTGATGACAATGAACGAGCTGTTTGGCTAGCGTCCAATTCAGTAATCTTCAAGTTCTTTGGATTTTCTGTGATGTTAGCAACTGTTGCTAGAGCAGTTCCAGAAACATCCAATTTGATCAAACCAGCTGATTGAAGCAAGTAAAGCGCACGGCTTTCGTTTGTTGCATCGTTTGGTACGGCGATTTCACCGTTATCTGGGATTTCTTCCACTTTAGTGTACTTGTTTTCTTCTCCATTTTTACCTGAGTAAAGGCGGATTGGTGAGATGTAAGTATCTGCAATCGCTACAAGGTCTTTCCCGTTTTCTTTGTTCCAGTTGTTCAAGAAGTTGTAGTGTTGGAAAGCGTTCAAGTCAACTTCGCCGTCAGCAGTTGCCTTGTTTGGTTGAGAGTAGTCAGTAAACTCTGTGAATTCCAATTTAATTCCATCTTTTTCAACCAACTCTTGAATCTTGTCCCAACGTGCTTCTTCAGAACCACTACGGTTAACTGTTGCGATTTTAACAACTGTTTCGTTGTCTGCTTTCTTTTCTGAATTTCCGCAAGCTGCTAGAGTCAAACCTGCGACTGTAGCAAGAGCTGCTACACCGAGCCATTTTTTGATTTTCATGATTCTATCTCCTTTAAAAATAATACCGTACTAGTATCTCATACTTTATTTGATTTAGCAAATTGTTATTAGATAGGCAGACATATAGTTTGAAACTATATACCTAAAAATTGAGAAATCATCCGCCTTTCTCAGACTGGATGATTTCATACGATTATTTAATATCAGCTTCTGCTGGTAGGTAAGTGTCCCCGAAGAACTGTTTAGACAATTTTTCAAGTGTTCCATCTTTGTAGAGTTCTTGGATGCGTTTGTCCACAAATGATTTCAACTCATCTTGACCTTTAGCAAGTAGTGGGTAAACATAAGGTTGTTGGTCGCTTGGAAGTTCGATGACTTTCAAATTGTCCAAACCTTGGTTTTTGATAACTGTCTCAACACCAATCTTATCAAAAATCTTGTAGTCAAATTGTCCATCACTCAAACGAGACATGATTTGTTGGAAATCTGCCTTGGTGTAGTTAAGAACCGTTGGATTGTCTGCATGTTCTGTGTTATATGCTTCCAATTGTTTAGCTGAGGTTGTTCCTTGAACGACTTCAGTAGATTTTCCACCGATATCATCGAGCGATTTGATGCTATCGTCGTCTTTCTTCACAACGAGAACGTTAGGGTTTTTAGCAGTTGGAGCTGCGTAAAGGTATTTTTCTGCACGTTCTTTGGTATAGCTAAGGTTGTTAACAGCCATTTGATAACGGTCACTATCAAGTCCTGGGAAAATCCCTGACCACTCTGTCTTTTCAAACTTGACAGTATACTTGTCTGAGTCTTTAAAGATCGCGCGAACCACTTCAATCTCGTAACCAGTCAATTCACCATTTTCTTCATAGATAAATGGCTTTGGTGAACCGTTAGTTGCTACGACGATTTCTTTTTTACCTGATGTTGCTTCACCTGATGCTGCATCTTTCTTATCTCCACCTGAGCACGCTGCTAGTAGACCTGTGGCAACAAGCCCTAGGGCAGCAAGAGATGAATATTTAACGATTTTTTTCATGTCATTTCCTCCAAAATAGAATACTGTATTATCTTAACAGAAAAAAGAAATTTACGCCATTATATGATATCTATATCGGTGATAAGTTTTTTCTATGACTGATTTAAAAAACCAAACGCAAGACTGCAACCAAGACCACTCCAAAAAGAACCGTACCCACTAGATTGCGGTAGCGAAAGGCTACCCAAGCCGTTGGAAAGACTGCTAAAAAGTCCAACCATTTGATCTGAGGAAGGCTGCCAACCTTGCCAGTCACTACGCTTGAAAGGATCAAGGCAAAGATAATGGAAACAGGCAAGAACTTCAAAAAACGCTCAACGATAGCTGGCAACCCCTTGTACTTAACCAAGATGAAGGGAATCATGCGGGGAATCCAAGTCACTAGGCCTGAAAATATAACGGCTAACAAAAGATATTTACTGACCATCTAAGACCACCCCCATGGTACAACCTAGCAAGGTCGCAAAAAGAACAGCTAGCGACTGAGACACCACTGTCAAGAGCAAAAAGAAGGACACCGCAACAACGGCTAGGATCAGCAGCAGATTCCGTACAGGAACCCGTCTTTGCATAATCTGAAATTGCGAGGTAAAAATCCCGATAAACATCCCAACAAGGGCAAAGTCTAATCCAAAGACCTCAGGATTTGGAAGAAGCCCACCTAAAGCTGTCCCCGCAACTGTCCCAATAAACCAGGCTATATAACTATTGAGATTGTTCCCGTGCATCCACATAGGATTGACCTTGTCTGTATGGGCTAATTCTCCCATCAAAACCCCGTAAGTTTCATCTGTCAGGAGACTGGACATGCCGATATTTTGCCAGAGACTAGTATGACGGAAATAGGTCGATGCGTGTAAGCTCAACAAAAAGAGACGCAAATTGATTAGAAAAACCGTCATAGCAATAGCTGCGACAGGCGCTTGGACCGCAATCAAGGCCAACATGGCAAACTGGGCGCTCCCAGCATAAACAAAGAGGCTCATCAAGCCCATCTCAACAGGTGTCACATAGGGCGCACCGATAATCCCACAGGCCAGTCCGATACTGACATAACCAAGGGCCGTTGGCATGGCTGCCTGTGCACCTTCCCAGAATCCTTTTTCTTTCATCTTTCTCCTCATATTCTCTCCAATTGAGTCTGTTCGTCATCACAGCCACAGCACTGACTATTATAACATATTCAAAGAAGAGAAAAAAGTCTGCTGATTTTGGCCATCATAAAAAGACTGGCAATCCAGTCTCAAACACCTATTATACAAATTTTCCGCTAAATGCTCTCACGAATATTCAAGAGCATGACAAATGCGGTTAGGAGTAATAGCAATAGAATAAAGCTGACCGCTAGGGTTCCAAAACTTGTAGCAATTGTTACGAAAACAATTGTGAATAGACTTGGTAAAACAACCGTAATAGCACCAATAGAGGATTGAACCGCTCCCATTGACTCCTCAGGTATTTGTTTAAAGACGAGTTCTTGCAATCTAGGAGAGAGTAACCCTGCGATGAAGGCATCCAAGGAGCTGAAAAGCAAAATCAAACCAAAATGACTTGTGGCAAATCCTACTAGAAGGAGTAACTGGATGACAACTGAGGCATATAGAGCTATTTTTATAGAAATCGTATTTTTCAGATAGCCACTTACAAGACTTCCGACAATAAGTGCTGATAATTCTAGTGTTGATAACAAAGCGAGAGATTGACCAGTTTGTAAATTCAAAAAAGGTTGGTTTCTTAAAAAAAGAGTCGAAATAGGAACAGTGACATTGATCACAGCTTGGCTGATAGAGACGATAAATAAAATGAAGATCACTCTATCCATATTCCCGATCAATTTCGATGATTGGAACAAATGCTGGCAAAACGATTTTACAGAAAGACCTTCTTGATAGCTAATTGTTTTTTCAACTTTCAAAAGATCATTTTTTATGAAGAGAATACCTACAAATGCTATCAGAAACGTAAGAGCGTTTAGCAAGGAAATAAACTGAATGGAAAGAATTCCTAGTAAAATCCCTCCTAGAATATTACTGATTGTCCGAACTAAACTAACAGTTGACTGTTTAAATCCAATAGCTTCTGCCAGATGGTCTTGCCCAATAATTCTAATGAAAATCGGAGTGAGCATGGCGCCTGAAAAATAACTCAATGTATCAGATAAAAGATTAATCAGACAAATAAATGCTACTAATAACAAGGAAAAGGATTGCCCTGAAAGTGATAAAGAAACTATAGAGTAAAGCAAAAATTTTGCAAAACTAATAATTGTATATTTTAGAACACGATGATGTTGAAAATCCGCCAAAACTCCCAGAAAGATTTGTAGAACTTGAGGAACAGTCTCTGAAATCGTGATGAGTAAAATTGCCAAGGGGGCAAACGAAGCATCTGCCACATAATTCAAAAAAGCAAGATAAAAAATCGTATCCCCAACCGTCGAAATCCACTGGTTGATGGTTAATTGCCTAAAATCTCTATTTTGAATAAATACTTTCATCGCAACTCCTTTTTGAGTTCAAATGGGAACTTTTCCCCCGCAAGATAGACCGATATTACTGAGCACCTAAAATTACAGCAACGATAAAATTTGACCAATGCCATTGTAGACTATGTGCAGTCCAATAGGCCAATAAATGGACTTTGTCACTCTAAATAAGACTGCAAATATGAGACCACCACCCATATATGAGAAAAAGTCTGTCAAAACCCAACCATGATTACTAATGTGCAAGATTCCAAACAAAGCAGCCGAACCGAGCACATCCAGTCCCCATTTCTTCCCTTTTTCCAGAGCGGTCATCACCAACCCACGATAAATTATCTCTTCAAAAATGGGACCTGCAATTACAGGATAGAAAAAATACATTAAAAATGCCGTAGCTCCTGTAAAAGTAGGAGCAGCATGTTGATAAGAAATTTCATTTCGAGTAGGTGGGAAAAGAAAAAAGGTAACGAAATTCCAAATAACAAAAGCAAGCAGAGCTAAAAATGAATAGACAAGATAGGATCCTTTAAACTTTCTACTGTTGATTTGTTGCCATTTTCCCGACCAAATCATAGCAATAAGAGCAAATAAAACCACAAGAAAATTCAACATCATATCCGACAGATAATAGGTAAAGTCAGATAGACCAGTAACAAGGTTGCTGCGTAAAACTAGACCACTGAACTTCTGGTCAGCAATAACTAGTAGAAAAGCCATAATAAAGTAGTGACGTGAGATTATCTTTTTCATTCTATTTTCTCCTATACTATGAAATAAGGATAGTATAACACGGAAATTAGCTCATTTTAGAAAATCGCATATTTGACATTTTTTCTCATAGAAATCTCTCATTTGCGATAGTGGATTAGTCGATGAGTTCTTTGTATTGCTGGAAGCGTAATTCAAAAAGGGCTGTTAATTGGGGATTTTCTAATACTTGCAGAGATTGGATAAAGTTTTCAATCTCTTTTTGATTGCTTCCTTTGGTTTGAAGGAAAATGCTCAATTTCTTTAAAAACTGCAATGATACTTTCTCGAAAACATCATATGGTCGGAGCATGCTCCCCAACTCGGCTTCAAAGATTGGGATATAGGAAAAAAGTTTGCGCTCCATGAGCTCTGAGATGATATTCAGATAACCACTTTTCATATACAATTGATTGTGTACTAACTCTTTAAATTCCTTGGATTTTTCGAGTAAGGAGGTTGATAAAAAGATCAGATCTTGATTACTCAAGAAGGGCATGGTATTGCAAAAAAGATAGAGTTCAAACCAGGTCCAAGATTCAATAGCATAGAGGTAAGTAGTCAAAAACTCGCTATCCTCCTCTTCTAGCAGATAGTTTTTATCCAAGGAATGAATGGCATCTTTGATCACAATAGCATTTAAACGACGATAGGTATGTGCCATCTGTTCTTGCTCGACTTCCTCTAATAGTTTCTCTAAGCCAGCTATATCTTGATGGGCAAAACGATTTACAACCTTTCGACCGATTCGCATATGTGGGGATTCCTGGTAATTATTAAGCTTGTGTCCAAACTCATCGAAGGTCACATTTATCCCTTGGATAGCTAGTATCAGTTTATCCGCAGACAGCATAGACTGCCCTAGTTCAAACTTAGATAGCTGGGATGCTGTTAGACCCTCACAAGCCACATCTGACTGCTTGAGCTTTCTCGCCAGCCGCAATTCCTTGTAAAATTCTCCCAATTCCATTCTCTCAATCATCTGAGCACCTCCTAATTTTTACATATTATATCATCATTTTTACAGTTATGTCAAAATATTCTGACATTTTTCGGAGTTAAAAAGCCAGCCTCTAGCTGACTCTTTATTCTATGGTATCAAAGGCGAGACTCGGTTTGGCATTGAGATCCAAGCCTGCAAAGTTTTCTTTGTTCCACTCGCTAACGCTGGCATAGGCAATCATTCCTGCATTGTCTCCGCATAGGCGCAGGGATGGGATAATGACCTTGACATCTGTGATTTCAGCTGCTAGGCGTTCTCTGAGGCCTTTATTAGCTGCCACGCCACCTGCCACGACTAGGGTTTTAACAGGATATTTTTCCAAAGCCTTCTTGGTTTTGGCCATAAGAATATCCATGACAGCTGCTTGGAAGGAAGCACACAAATCCTCTGTAGACAAGCTTTTTCCCTTTTGCTCGGCATTGTGGTGAAGATTGATAAAGGCAGACTTCAAACCTGAGAAGGAAAACTCTAGATTGTCCTCCTTAATCATGGCACGAGGGAAGTCATAAATATCCTGACCTTGATGGGCCAACTCATCAATCTCACGACCGGCTGGATAAGTCAAGCCCATGACACGACCGACCTTGTCATAGGCCTCACCAACCGCATCATCTCGCGTTTCCCCAACAATCTTGTAATCGCCAGCCTCTGACACATAGACCAACTCGGTGTGTCCTCCGCTGACCAAGAGTGCCAACAAAGGAAACTCCAAAGGCTCCACACTCTGAGCTGCCATGAGGTGACCAGCCATGTGGTTAACGGGAATCAGCGGAAGTCCATGCGCCCAAGCAAAAGCCTTAGCAGCTGACAAACCAACTAGCAGGGCTCCAACCAAGCCCGGTCCATAAGTAACTGCAACAGCTGTCACGTCCTCTTCGGTAATTCCTGCTTCTGCCAGTGCCTCCTCGATACAGGCTGTAATAACCTCAACATGGTGACGACTGGCTACTTCTGGCACTACGCCCCCAAAACGTTTGTGACTCTCAATTTGACTCGCAATGACATTGGACAAGAGCTGATCATCGTTTTTCAGTACGGCGACACTGGTCTCATCACAGGATGTTTCAAATGCTAAAATATATCTATCCTTCATCTATTTCTCTCTTCATGATAATGGCGTCCTCGACTGGGTCATGGTAGTAGGCCTTTCGCTCAGCGATGACCGCCATCTTTTCTTTCTTGTAAAATGCTTGCGCTCGTTGGTTTGACTTTCTGACTTCAAGGAAAATCTCCTTATCTGTCGGCAATTGAGCAAACAAGGCTGACGCAATTTCCTGACCCTGATAGACTTTTTTGACAGCGATTTGTAGGACTTCTGCTTCAAAAAGATTCTCCTGAACGGCTAGAAAGCCAATCACTTCTCCCCCATCGTAAGCCAGAGCATACCAAGTCTGATCTTGGGACAAGTCTGCTTGGATTTGTTCCAGCGTCCAAGGGCTGACTGGGTAAACATCTACCATAACAGCATAGATAGCTTGAGCCAAGTCAGGTTGCTGTTGGATTCGTTTGATCTTTATCATAGGCGTTTAATGTAGGACCCGCCAGACTCGGTGTGGTTCTTGAGCCAGTTTTCCTCAGCCTCAACTCGTTTGAGGTAATTGGGCACAAAGTCGTGCAAGGAGTCTGCTTCCTTATCCCAGGCCCAAAGAGCTAGATTGGCTGCATTTGGCAAGGTTTCTTGGTAGCTGGCTTGTGGTAGTTGTTCTTGGATTTGTTCCACAAAGGCTCCAACTTCTCCGACAAAGGTTACCTGTTCAGCATCCTTGACCTGCTCTAGCACTTCCGCAAAAGACAAGTGCGCTTCTGGCAAGACAGGCTGAGCATTTTCATAAAACCCTGCATAAACATTGTTGCGACGTGCATCCATCAGGGGAACAAGTAAGCCTTCTTGTTGGCGTGGCACCAGAGCCAAGAGGCTTGACATACCAACCAACTCGATGTTCAGAGTATGAGCCAAGGTCTTGGCAGTTGCTACCGCAATTCGTAAACCTGTGTAGCTACCAGGTCCCTCTGCCACCACGATGCGGTCCAAGTTCTTGGGTGTCCAATCCAAACTTGCCATCAAAAAATCGATGGCAGGCATGAGAGTAATACTGTGATTTTTCTTGATATTGATTATGGTCTCGGCAAGAACCTGCTTATCCTCTAAAATAGCGAGAGAAAGAGCCTTGCTAGACGTATCAAAAGCTAATACTTTCATAACACATTCCTATCTTTTTGTCTGTTTACTATTATACTACAAAAGCCAGCGCATGGAAATTTTCTTTGTTTTGAAACAAAAGGGCCTGTCACTTAGAAAAACAATTCTGCACAAAAATTTAAAAAAAGTTGTAGCTTTTGGAATAGAAAAGTGAACAAGGAAATTGAAAGGTTCTTCGTAAAAAATTTGGATCAGGCATATATGTTTCAATTCGATTTTCGATACGAGAGAACATCGTCATAACAATAAAGATAGCACCTAAAAATAGAAAAAGTCCATCCCATCTATCAAGACGAGGTGGATTTTCTCTATATTTAGATGAGTACTGAAGCTTAAGCATTTAAACCAAAGTAAAAAACAAACCAGACAACATAGGTTACAAGGAGGAGAAAAATCGAATAAAGCGTCACAAAAGCAAGCTTCCAAAGGAATTTTGTTTTGCGGTGTTCCAGATGCACAAACAGGGCATTCCCCCCATAGACACAGGCTACAAAGACTATAAACATCAAGAGGCGAACCCCTACTGCAAATTCAAACAAACTAAACATTCTTAATCCTCCTTGTTTTAAAAGCTATAGGGAATATTCCCATCCATAAACTTCCCTTTCTCTTTCCATTATAACACCTAAGTGCTCTCCGACCAAATCCTACCTGTCTTTTTGCTCCTTCTTACCCTCCCTACTTTCTCCATTTCCGTCTTTTACTAATTTTTCATTTTGTGGTATAATTGAAATAATTGTAACGAATCAAGGTCAATCTAGACACAAAATGGAATGAAATCAAGCAAATCTATACTAAAAGTTTGGAATAAGCTGACCTGTAAATAGAAAGGAACTATATGATTTACAAAGTTTTTTATCAAGAAACAAAAGAACGTAGCCCACGTCGTGAAACAACACGCGCACTTTACCTAGACATCGATGCCAGCTCAGAACTTGAGGGCCGTATCGCTGCTCGCCAACTTGTCGAAGAAAACCGCCCAGAGTACAACATCGAGTATATCGAACTCTTGTCTGACAAATTGCTAGATTACGAAAAAGAAACTGGCGTCTTCGAAATCACGGAGTTCTAATATGGCCTATACTCTTAAACCTGAAGAAGTCGGCGTTTTTGCCATCGGTGGTCTGGGAGAAATCGGGAAAAACACATACGGAATTGAATACCAAGACGAGATTATCATCGTCGATGCTGGGATTAAATTTCCAGAAGATGACTTGCTTGGTATCGACTATGTCATTCCTGATTATTCTTACATCGTAGACAATATTGACCGCGTCAAGGCTGTTTTGATCACACACGGACACGAGGACCACATCGGTGGGATTCCTTTCCTGCTCAAACAAGCAAATGTCCCTATCTACGCTGGACCGCTTGCCCTGGCTTTGATCCGTGGAAAACTCGAAGAACACGGCCTCTTGCGCAACGCCAAACTTTACGAAATCAACCACAACACTGAGTTGACCTTTAAAAATCTCAAGGCAACTTTCTTTAGAACCACTCACTCCATTCCAGAGCCTTTGGGGATTGTCATCCATACTCCTCAAGGAAAAATCGTCTGTACGGGTGACTTCAAGTTCGACTTCACGCCAGTTGGAGAACCTGCGGACTTGCACCGTATGGCAGCCCTTGGGGAAGAAGGCGTGCTCTGTCTCCTCTCTGACTCGACAAATGCAGAAGTGCCAACCTTTACCAACTCTGAAAAAGTCGTTGGCCAGTCCATCATGAAGATCATTCAAGGCATTGAAGGACGTATCATCTTTGCATCCTTTGCCTCAAATATCTTCCGTCTCCAGCAAGCAACGGATGCCGCTGTTAAGACTGGGCGTAAGATTGCGGTCTTTGGACGTTCTATGGAAAAAGCCATTGTCAACGGAATCGAGCTTGGCTACATCAAAGCTCCTAAGGGAACCTTTATCGAGCCAAATGAAATCAAAGACTACCCTGCAGGCGAGATTCTCATCCTCTGTACAGGTAGTCAGGGTGAGCCTATGGCAGCCCTCTCTCGTATCGCCAACGGAACCCACCGTCAGGTACAACTCCAACCCGGCGATACCGTTATCTTCTCTTCTAGCCCAATCCCTGGAAACACCACTAGCGTCAACAAATTGATTAACACTATTTCTGAAGCTGGTGTCGAAGTTATCCACGGTAAAGTGAACAATATCCATACATCTGGACACGGTGGTCAGCAAGAGCAAAAACTCATGCTCCGCTTGATTAAACCCAAATACTTCATGCCTGTCCACGGTGAATATCGTATGCAAAAAGTCCACGCTGGACTAGCGGTGGATACTGGTGTCGAGAAGGACAATATCTTTATCATGAGCAATGGTGATGTGCTTGCCCTTACTGCTAACTCTGCTCGTATTGCAGGCCATTTCAACGCCCAAGACATCTATGTCGATGGAAATCGTATCGGCGAAATCGGTGCAGCCGTCCTCAAAGACCGTCGTGATCTATCTGAAGACGGTGTCGTTCTAGCAGTCGCAACTGTTGACTTCAAATCGCAGATGATTCTGTCTGGCCCAGACATCCTCAGCCGAGGCTTTGTCTACATGAGAGAGTCTGGCGACTTGATTCGCCAAAGCCAGCGCATCCTCTTCAATGCTATTCGTATCGCACTGAAAAACAAGGACGCCAGCGTCCAATCTGTCAATGGCGCCATTGTCAACGCCATTCGCCCCTTCCTCTATGAAAATACAGAACGTGAACCGATTATCATCCCGATGATCCTCACACCAGATGAAGAATAAATTATAAAACAGCCCCATCTTCGGAGCTGTTTTTCTCTATGCTTTCTTTTCTTGAGTTTTAGAAATACTACGATTTTTACCTTCCAGATACACCATCAAAATAGAAATATCTGCTGGATTTACTCCCGAAATACGGCTAGCTTGACCGATGGTTTCTGGATTGATAAGTTTGAACTTCTGACGGGCTTCTGTCGCAATCGAGTCAATATCATCCCAGTCGATATTGGCTGGAATGCGTTTTTCTTCCATGCGTTTCATCTTGGCAACCTGGTCCATGGCTTTGGAAATATAACCTTCGTACTTGATTTCTGTTTCAATCAATTCGATAATTTTGTCATCCAAGTCCTCTGCAGCTGGCCCGATAAAAGCCACCACGTCTTGGTAAGAGACTTCTGGTCGACGGAGAAATTCCTTGGCGGTCACGGCATCAGTCAACGGCTTGAAGCCCATCGCTTCAACCTTAGCATTGGTTTCCTTGACTGGCTTGAGTTTGATGCTATCTAAACGAGCCATCTCATTGTCAAATTGGTTTTTCTTAATCTCAAAGCGAGTCCAACGTTCATCGTCCACAAGGCCAATCTCGCGCCCCATCTCTGTCAAACGCATATCGGCATTGTCATGACGGAGGATGAGACGGTATTCAGCACGGCTGGTCAAGAGACGGTAAGGTTCAACGGTTCCCTTGGTCACCAAATCGTCAATCATGACCCCAATATAACCGTCGCTTCGTTTCAAAATCAATTCAGGCTTGCCTTGGATTTTCAAAGCCGCATTAATACCAGCGATAATCCCTTGACCAGCAGCTTCTTCGTAACCTGACGTCCCATTTGTCTGACCAGCAGTAAAGAGTCCTGAGATTTTCTTGGTTTCAAGTGTCGCACGCAACTGGTGAGGCAAGACCATGTCATACTCAATGGCGTAACCTGTTCGCATCATTTCAGCATTTTCCAAACCTTTGATGGAATGCACCAAGTCACGTTGGACATCCTCAGGAAGACTGGTTGAAAGTCCTTGAACATAGACTTCCTCTGTATTGCGCCCTTCTGGCTCGAGGAAAAGTTGGTGACGTTCCTTGTCCGCAAAGCGAACAATCTTGTCCTCAATAGATGGACAGTAACGAGGTCCCACTCCCTTGACCACACCTGTAAACATAGGCGCACGATGGAGGTTATTTTGGATAATTTCATGACTGGTACCATTGGTATAGGTCAACCAGCATGGCACTTGATCCTTGACATAGTCCTCATCACGTGAAGTATATGAGAAGTGATTTGGCGCTTCGTCCCCTGGCTGAATCTCTGTCACGTCGTAATTGATAGAAGAAGCCTTGACACGTGGAGGTGTTCCTGTCTTGAAACGACCAATTTCGAGGCCCAGTTCCTTGAGATTGTCAGCAAGGTTAATAGAAGCTAGGCTGTGGTTAGGACCTGATGAGTACTTGAGATCTCCGATGATGATTTCCCCACGGAGAGCAGTTCCTGTGGTCACGATAACAGCCTTGGCAGCATACTCTTGATGGGTCGCCGTACGCACACCGACAACCTTGCCATCTTCCACCAAAATCTCATCAATCATGGTTTGACGAAGGGTCAGATTTTCTTGATTTTCAACTGTCTTGCGCATTTCCTTAGAGTAGAGTTCCTTGTCAGCCTGCGCACGAAGGGCGCGAACAGCTGGCCCCTTCCCTGTGTTAAGCATCTTCATCTGGATGTAAGTCTTGTCAATGGTCTTAGCCATTTCACCACCCAGAGCATCGACTTCACGCACGACAATCCCCTTAGCAGAACCACCGATAGAGGGATTACAAGGCATGAAAGCCAGCATTTCAATGTTGATAGTCGCTAGCAAGACCTTGCAGCCCATACGACTAGCAGCTAGAGATGCCTCCACCCCAGCATGCCCCGCACCGATTACAATAATATCGTATTCTTCCGTAAAATTATAAGTCATTTTCTCTCCTATTCCTCAAGATGGATGTGTCTTAGTTGGCCGTCCCAATCTGGTAGGGCTGTTTTTAAAAAAGCTGGAACGAGCTGGATATTCTGGAGCTGATCCAAATCAATCCACTCACAAGGCTGCCTTTTCTCATCTTCCTGCATGGTCAATGGGGCATCCTCAAGCAAGTTCACCAGATAATGAAACTCAATGTTGTGATAGGAAACACCGTCCTGTTCAAAACGATTTTCAACCACGAAAGCTAGCTGACCAGCTTGAGCTTTGACACCCAGTTCTTCCCTCACTTCGCGGACTACCGCGTCTTCCGTGCTTTCATTGGCTTGAATCGCACCGCCAATAGTGTAATACTTGCCCCTGTCTTTGGTAACTAGGAGCTTGCCATTTTGGAGAATCAAGGCTGTCGCCCGAACACCAAAAACTGTATTTCCCACTTTTGTCCGAAAGTCTTGTTGAGTCATTTTTATCCTTTCCCTTAAACGACACAAAAACAGTCAAAACTCGTAAGAAGTGCAGGACAAAAAAGCCTGCAACATCCATGAGCTTTGACCATCATTTCTATTGCTTTTATTATTGTAGCAAATTGAGAAAATTTGTCAATCTAAATGTACTGACAAACTTGTCCATCGCGGTAGGCATTGTCAATCAAACCGCCACCTAGACACTCTTCGCCATCGTAAAAGACAACTGCCTGTCCTGGCGTAATCGCGCGTTGCGGTTCTGCAAAGATGACTTCTGCCTTGTCTCCTTTGACATGTACAGTCACCTTAGAGTCAGGCTGACGGTAGCGGAATTTAGCCGTGCATTCGAGCGTAAACTCTTCTGGCATGTCACGAGTAAAGTGGACTTGGCTGGCCTCTAGGCTGGTTGACATGAGCGAATCATGGTAGAAACCTTGACCGACATAGAGGATATTCTTGCTTAGGTCTTTTCCGACAACGAACCAAGGGGCATTGTCACCGCCGTGTTGCCCACCGATACCGAGACCGCCACGCTGACCGATTGTATAATACATGAGACCTGCATGCTCACCCATATCGCGTCCATCCACAGTCATCATGCGACCAGGCTGGGCTGGCAGGTAGTTACTGAGAAAGTTTTTAAAGTTCTTTTCTCCGATAAAGCAAATCCCTGTCGAATCTTTCTTCTTGGCAGTCGCAAGACCTGCTTCTTCTGCTAGTTTTCGTACTTCAGGCTTTTCCAAATGCCCCAATGGGAACATGGTTTTTTGGAGTTGTTCTTGCGAAAGTTGACTGAGGAAATAGGTCTGATCCTTGCCATTGTCCACGCCACGAAGCATGTGAACGATACCATCCTCATCACGCGCTACTCGAGCATAGTGCCCAGTCGCCACATAGTCTGCTCCCAAGGTCATAGCATAGTCCAAAAAGGCCTTAAACTTGATTTCCTTGTTGCACATAACGTCTGGATTTGGCGTGCGCCCTGCACGGTACTCCGCTAGAAAATACTCAAAGACGCGGTCCCAGTACTCTTTTTCAAAATTAACAGAGTAGTAAGGAATGCCGATCTGGTCTGCCACCGCAGCCACATCCTTGTAATCTTCGGTCGCCGTACAGACGCCGTTTTCATCTGTGTCGTCCCAGTTCTTCATGAAGATACCGATCACATCGTAGCCCTGCTCCTTGAGCAAGAGAGCCGTCACCGACGAATCAACACCACCACTCATCCCCACAACAACACGTGTTTTAGAGTTATCACTCATGGTAAGTCTCCCATCTATTCGTTTATTCACGATTGAAGGTCGTGTGTGCTTCAACGATTGAAGGTCGCTTGAGCAAGATTCATTATAGCATGCTTTAAAGAAGAAGACAAGAAAGAGGCTGATAAATCATCTCAACCTCTCTTTCTTACTTTGCAAACGAATCAATTTTCCCCTTTAAGTTCTTTCTTCGCTTGTTCTATCTGGTATTTCACTTGCTCAAAGCCGGTTCCTCCTAAGGAATTCCGTCTCTGAACAGCGGTTTCTGGGTGCAAGTAGATATAAATATCCTCTTCAATCAAGGGATGGTAGACTTGCAACTCCTCCAAATCCCAATCTTGGATATTTTTACTATGCTTGATAGAGTCTAGAACCAATTTCCCTACTATTTCATGCGCTTCTCTAAAAGGGAGGCCTTTTTCAGCCAAATAATCTGCCAGTTCGGTCGCATTCGAAAAATCATTCTCTGTAGATTGCTGCATTTTGGCCTTATTAACCTGCATGCTCGATAGCATACCCGCCAACACTTCCAGAGAATTTAAAATCGTGTCTACTGTATCAAACATGCCTTCCTTGTCCTCTTGCAAATCCTTATTATAGGCCAGAGGTAAAGACTTCATGACGGTCAATAGTCCAAGTAAGTTCCCGTAAACCCTTCCTGTCTTCCCTCGAATCAATTCGGCCATATCAGGATTTTTCTTCTGGGGCATGATAGACGAACCCGTTGAAAAGCTATCAGACAAGCTGATGTACTGATACTCAAAACTGCACCAATTGATGATTTCCTCACAAAAACGACTCATATGCATCATCAAAATGCTGGCATTTGACAGAAATTCTAAGATAAAATCACGGTCACCCACTGCGTCCAAGGAATTGGTATAGGGTTGTTGGAAACCCAATAAATCACTCGATAATTGACGATTGATTGGAAAAGTTGTCCCCGCCAAAGCAGCCGCACCCAGGGGAGATAGGTCCGTATGTTTCGAGTTAAATGCAAAGCGCTCGCTATCCCTTTGGAACATATTGTAATAAGCCATGAGATAGTGGGCAAAGCTAATCGGTTGGGCGTGCTGTAAATGGGTATAGCCTGGCATGATGGTTTCCACATGTTTTTCAGCCAAATCCAGCAAAACACTGTTCAGATTCGCCAACTTATCCAAGACATGGCCAAGTTGCTCCTTTAGATATAAGTGCATATCCGTTGCGACTTGGTCATTCCGAGAACGAGCCGTGTGCAATTTCCCAGCCAGAGGACCGATTTTCTCTTTCAGCAACACTTCCATATTCATATGAATATCTTCATTTGCAATATCAAAATGAAGCCCTCCTGCCTCTAAATCTCGCAACAAAGCTTTCAGACCATCTTGGATCTGCTCTGCCTCTTCCAAGCTTAAAATGCCAGTCTGTCCTAGCATTTGAACATGAGCTAAGGAACCCATCAAATCAAATTTTGCCAGCTGGTGGTCAAAGGAAATACTCGCACCGAACTGTTCTACCCACTCTTCCACAGTGCCTTCAAATCGACCACCCCATAATTTTGTATTTTTCGACATATCCTGTCGTCCCTTTCTATCGCGTCACTACTCAACATTTTTCTGAATTTCTGAATAAACCTTAGTCGGAAGCCCCCAAAGCTTGATAAATCCAACAGTGGCATCTTGGTCAAAAGTATCCGCACTAGTATAGGTCGCCAAATTTTCATCGTAAAGAGAATTTGGAGATTTCCGAGCCACTACCTGAGCATTCCCCTTATAGAGTTTAACTTTTGCAGTTCCATTGACAATTTTCTGTGTCTCCTTGATATAGGCAATCAAAGCCTGAGTTGCTGGGCTAAACCACAAGGCATTATAGATGAGATTGGACAACTCATTTTCGATAATAGGTTTGAAATGAGCCACTTCTCTCACAAGAGTCAAATCTTCAATCTCCTTATGAGCTGCCAATAAAGTCACAGCACCTGGGCACTCATAAATCTCTCTTGACTTAATACCGACTAGGCGATTTTCAACATGGTCAATACGACCAACACCGTGTTTGCCTGCAATTTCATTGAGCTTTTGAATCAAAGCCGCCACTTTCATCTTTTCTCCATTGAGGGAAATGGGCACCCCGCAGCTAAACTCAATGTCAATAAATTCTGGACTGTCTGGCGCCTCTTCTGGCGAAGATGTGATTCCAAATGCTTCTTCTGGCGCGTGGTTCCAAGGATTTTCCAAAACACCACATTCATTTGCACGTCCCCAAAGATTTTGATCGACAGAGTAAGGATTGTCAAGGTCAGCAGGAACTGGAACACCGTTTTCTTTGGCATATTGGATTTCTTCTTCACGAGACCATTTCCACTCACGAACAGGCGCAACTACCTTTAGATTGGGATCCAAAGCTGCGATAGAGACTTCAAACCGAACTTGGTCGTTTCCCTTACCTGTACAACCATGGGCAATTGTGGTTGCCCCCGTCTGATGAGCTATTTCAACGAGTTTTTTTGAAATAAGAGGGCGACTCAGAGCAGATACCAAGGGATACTTTTGTTCATAGTAGGCATGAGCCTGAAGGGCCACTAAAACATAGTCATTCGCAAATTCTTCCTTAACATCAATGACATAAGACTCTACAGCCCCAACCTTGAGAGCTTTATCATGGATGAATTCCAGATCTTTTCCTTCGCCCACATCCATACAAACAGCGATCACATCATAGTCTTTTTTTAACCATGTAATAGCAACTGATGTATCCAATCCACCTGAATAGGCTAAAATAACTTTTTCCTTACTCATTTCTCTTCCTTCTTTCTATTTTTCGATAGAGGCTTTAAAAGCATCATCAATCAATTTGTCCAATTCCCCAGAATCCTTCAACTTTTGGATGATTTTATCAACCGTCTCTTTTAATTCTTTACTGTCTTTCTTCATCGCAACAGCGTAGGAATCTTCTGTAGCATTGTCAAAATCAAACTCAGCAATGGCTAGGTCTGGATTATTCTCTACAAATCCTTTCGCCACTGGTTCCTCAAAGATAACCGCATCTAGTTGTCCAGATTTTAAATCTGTTATCAAATTTCCATTTTTAGGAAGTGAAACGAGAGAAGAATTCTGTAAGGTTTCTTTGGCCAAAGTCTCCTGGATAGAACCTTTCTGCGCTCCAACCTTTTTCTGAGCCAAATCCTTCACAGATTGGTAATTCGTTAATTCAGATTTTCTTACGATAATCTTATTTTTAGAAGTGTAGTAGGGAATTGAAAAATCGTAAACTTGACTTCTCTCCTCCGTCTTAGAAACTCCTGATATGGCAAGATCGGCCTTGCCCGAATCAAGACTAGCCAGTACATTGTCAAAACTCATTGGAGAGAACTCCACTTCTACACCTAGTTCCTTTGCGATGGCTTTGGCTAGTTCAACATCTGAACCTACAATCTGATTTTTCCCATCGACCAATTTCTGGTATTCAAATGGAGCAAACTCTGGATTTAGGGCCACCACCAATTTTCCTTTAGCCTTAATGGCTTCAACACCTTGGGATTGAGTGTTACTACAAGCAAATAATAAGGGAAACATAAGCAAACCAAACATCGTCATCAACACCTTCTTCACTTTATTCATAGAAGAGCCTCCTTTTATTTTTATACTTTATTATTGTATAAATAATACTCTTCTCGTTCTCATTTGTCAAGAAAAAACTGTATTTTATTTCATTTTAATCAAGAAAAAGCTTATTATATGATATATTTTTACATATAATAAGCTTATTTATACTATTTGAATTTTAAAACAATTTGAAGGATTTTGTTGAAATTATACAAATAGAGCATTACTGAGAAGATCGTTACACCTTTTGTTATAGAGAAACAAAAAAGAGCCCTAAAGGACTCTTGTATTCTTAATACCAACCGTTGTTAAGCCAGAAGTTCTTGGCAGCTGTCCATGAGCCGTAGCGTCCTGCAACGTAGGCATCTGCTACACGTTCTTGGTTTTCAGCTGAGTAGTCACCGTTCAAGTATGAATCTGTCAATTGGTAACGTCCGATGTATTGGCCATTTGTAGCTGTGTAACTACCGCCTGATTCTTTTTGAGCGATCCATTCTTTGGCTTCTGCTTCAGAACCACTTACAGTAGATGTTGCTACAGTGTTGCTTTCTGCTGCTGGTGCTTCATAAGTTGTAGTTGCAGCTGGAGCTTCTTCAACTGTTTCTGTAGCTACTGGAGCTGTTTCTTCCGTTGTTGCTGCTGGAGCTGCAGTAGAAGCTGTCCCTTCGATGACCAAAACTTGGTCAACATAGATAAGGTGGATATCTTTGATATTGTTTTTTGCTGCTAATTTTTCAGCAGTCGTGTTGTACTTCTCAGCAATTTCTGAAAGAGTATCACCTGATTTAACGGTGTAAGTTACAGTTTCTTGTGCAGATGCAAGAGCTGGGGCAAAGAAAGCAAGTAAAGCTGCTACTCCTGCGATAGTTGTTTTGATTTTTTTAGTTGTTAATGACATATCTAAAAATTCTCCTTCCATTGAATATATCTATGATACCTTTTAAATATTACCGTTGTTTAACGGTTTTATGTAGAAATATTACAAAAATATTTTATATTTACTGAAACATTGATATTTTTGTCATAAAAGACAAGATTTTATACTATTTTTATCCATTTTTTCAGTTTTATAAGGGAAATAAGCACAGAACTTCATTCTTTGATATAATAGAAACAAGAATCTTTGTAAGGGGAAACAGATGCACTCACTTCGTTTTCAATCTGTCTTTGATATTATCGGACCTGTCATGATTGGCCCATCAAGTAGCCATACAGCTGGTGCCGTTCGTATCGGGAAAATCGTCTCATCCATTTTTGACGATACGCCAACAGAGGTAGAATTCCAATTATTTAACTCATTTGCCAAGACCTACCGTGGTCATGGAACGGATCTTGCTCTCGTCGCTGGTATTTTAGGTATGGATACGGATGACCCCAACATTCCAAATAGTCTCGAGATTGCCCATAAGCGTGGTATCAAGATTGTCTGGACCATTCAGAAAGACAGCAACGCTCCTCACCCAAACACCACCAAAATCACTATAAAGAATGACCATAAGTCCATTAGCGTGACAGGTATTTCTATCGGTGGGGGAAATATCCAAGTTACGGAGCTTAACGGCTTTGCTGTCTCTCTCAACATGAACACACCGACCATCATCATCGTGCATCAGGATGTTCCAGGTATGATTGCCCATGTTACTGAAGCCCTCTCTCGTTTCGATATCAACATCGCTCAGATGAATGTGACTCGAGAAAAAGCTGGAGAAAAAGCCATTATGATTATCGAAGTCGATAGTCGAAGTTGCGAAGAGGCGATTGAAGAAATTCGAAAAATCCCTCATCTCCACAATGTCAATTTCTTTAAGTAGGAGGAAACATGTTTTATTCTATCAAAGAATTGGTCGAGCAGGCAGATCTAGACTTCCAAGGAAATGTCGCAGAACTCATGATTGCGACAGAATATCAATTAACCGGTCGAGAACGGCCAGAAGTTCTCCTCCTCATGGAACGCAATCTAGAAGTCATGAAAGCCTCTGTTGAGCTCGGTCTCAGTGAAAATAAATCCCGTAGTGGCTTAACGGGTGGCGATGCTGCCAAACTAGACCGCCATCTCAAAAGTGGCAAGGCCTTGTCTGACTTTACCATCCTATCAGCAGCCCGTAATGCCATCGCGGTCAACGAACACAACGCTAAAATGGGTTTGGTCTGTGCCACCCCAACCGCAGGAAGTGCTGGTTGTTTGCCAGCCGTTCTCACTGCCGCTATCCAAAAATTAGACCTTAGCCACGAAGAACAGCTGGATTTCCTCTTTGCTGCTGGTGCCTTTGGATTGGTTATCGCAAACAACGCCTCTATCTCAGGTGCTGAAGGTGGCTGCCAGGCCGAAGTCGGCTCTGCCTCTGCCATGAGTGCCGCAGCCTTGACCTTGGCTGCAGGTGGAACCCCCTATCAGGCTAGCCAAGCCATCGCCTTTGTCATTAAAAATATGCTGGGTCTCATCTGTGACCCTGTCGCTGGTCTGGTTGAGGTTCCCTGTGTCAAACGAAATGCCATGGGAGCCAGCTTTGCCTTTATAGCGGCAGATATGGCCTTAGCAGGTATCGAATCTAAGATCCCTGTTGACGAAGTCATCGATGCCATGTACCAGGTCGGATCCAGCCTTCCAACTGCCTTTCGTGAAACGGCTGAGGGTGGACTCGCTGCCACTCCTACTGGTCGCCGCCTACAAAAAGAAATCTTCGGAGAATAAGCTTATCTATTAGGAGAAACTATGCCCTCTATCTCAGCAATCTTTTTTGATCTAGACGGAACTCTGGTTGACAGTTCTATCGGGATCCACAATTCCTTTACCCATACCTTTGAACAACTGGGAGTTCCGACTCCTGATGCTAAAACCATTCGTGGTTTCATGGGACCGCCACTTGAAAGTAGTTTTGCAATGTGTCTTCCCAAGGAGCAAATCTCGGAGGCTGTTCAAATCTACCGTTCTTACTACAAGGAAAAAGGAATCCACGAAGCGCAGCTCTTCCCCCGAATGACGGAATTGCTTCAAGCACTTTCACAAAACTACCCTCTCTACATCACTACAACCAAGAATACTCCTACTGCTCATGATATGACTAAAAATCTGGGAATCCATCATTTCTTTGATGGCATTTACGGCTCTAGTCCTGAAACGCCACACAAGGCGGATGTCATCCGTTACGCCTTGCAAACGCATCAACTCCCTGCAGACCAAGTCCTCATCATCGGGGACACCAAGTTTGATATGATTGGAGCCCAAGAAACTAGCATTAAAAAGTTCGCTGTTACTTGGGGATTTGGAGAAGAGGCTGATTTACTCAGCTATCAACCTGACTGGATTGCCCATACCATTGACGACATCATTAAGCAACTATAAATAATACAACGATTTGAAATTACAGAGTAAAAAGGCCAAGGTTCTGTACAAACAGAACCTTGGCTTTCTATTTATAATTAATTGGTTGGACACTCTTACTCAACGTGGGTTGTCTCATTTGCAAAGGAAATAATCGCTTCTTTGAGCTCATCTCCGCTGAGTGAACGGAATTCTTCAATCTTCTGATCGATGGCTTCTAGAGGCATGACGTTAACCTTACCAACGAAAATCTTATCCATGACTTGGTTATCAACCAATTCGGTCGAAACCAAGAGTTCTTCATAGAGTTTTTCACCTGGTCGGATACCGACCTCAACGATTGGAATTTCACTTTCCGTGTGCCCGCTTAGAAGGACCATTTTCTTAGCCAAGTCATAGATCTTGACTGGTTTGCCCATATCAAGGATAAAGACTTCTCCGTCCTTGGCATAAGCACCAGCATGGATAACCAGACGGCTAGCTTCTGGAATGGTCATAAAGTAACGGGTCATACGGAAGTCTGTCACCGTTACAGGACCACCTTCAGCAATCTGACGTTCAAAGACAGGAATCACACTACCACGGCTACCGAGAACATTCCCAAAACGAACTGCACAGTAGGTTGATTTACTACGTTGGTTAAAGCCAGTAACAATCAACTCTGCCACGCGCTTAGTCGCCCCCATAACATTCGGTGGATTGACCGCCTTGTCAGTCGAAATCATGACCATCTTAGGTACTTTGGCCTCATCAACAGCCTTGGCAACATTGTAGGTCCCGAGGATATTGTTCTTGAAGGCTTCTTTTGGATTGCGCTCCATCATTGGAACATGTTTGTGTGCTGCAGCATGGTAGATGATAGCTGGTTTGTACTGTTCAAACACTTGTAAAAGACGATCATAATCCTGAATATCTGCAATGACAGGAACATAATCAATCCCTTGGAATTTACGAATCAACTCATGATAAATAAGGTAGATTGAATTTTCACCATGACCGAGCAAGACGATACGCTCTGGGTTGAAGCGGCTAATCTGGCGACAAATTTCAGAACCAATCGAACCACCAGCTCCTGTCACCAAGATGGTCTTACCTGTAATTTCTGCACCCAGACGTGATTCGTCAAGGCGAATTTCCTGACGGCCCAAGAGGTCTGTGATATCAATTTTTTGGAAACCACTACCCGATTGATGTAAACCTTGAACAACTGTCTCAACTTTAGGCATCTTGTAACATTTGACACCTAGTTTATTACACATCTGCAAGATACGTTCATACTCTGATGGATCAAGCGAAGGGATTGCTACGATAACACGCTCGATTTGGTGACGTTTGGCCAATTCAGGTAGATTGTCATAAGAGCCTAAGACTGGGACTCCACCCAGTTTTTGCCCTTTTTTCTTTTCATCGTTATCCAAAATCCCCACTATCTCAAGCTCACTGGTTGGATGTTGGTAGCTATTCATAAAAAGGGCGCCACCATCTCCCGCACCAATCAAGAAGGTACGGCGATGCTCTCCATCTCCACTACCCTTTTTACGTTTGGAATAAATCAACTGCCAGGTGATGCGAGGAAGCAAGATGAGGAAGGTACTCAACAAAATGAAGAGCACGATGAAACGGATAGAAAATAATGGAAGAAAGGCATAGCAGATTCCATAAGAAAGAACACTACTGAGCGTCACTCCAAAAAAGATTTTCATAAAATCCGTAATCTTACTGTAGCGACTAATACTAGCATTCAGCCCCCAAAATGCAATTATGATTTGATAGAGAAGGAAGGCTAAAAGAGTGTAGATCACATAATCCACAGGCGCAGGATTTATAAGGCCATAAAACAAGATATAAGATACGATGATGGAAACCACCATACTCAGAATGTCGAATATCCCCCAAAATACTTGTTTTTGCTGTTTATTTAAAATTTCAACCAGATCAATCACGTAATCTGTTAGTTTTTTATTCATAGGAATTTACTCCCCCTTAAAAGAGTCAGATGATACTATTGTTATGATAACCCGAATCGTTCAATCTATCAGGTCTTACTTGCTCTTTCTTAAAAGTTTGACAAAGATAAACTGACGTACAAAACCTGGACAAAGTGCAACAATTGCCTGAATGAATATACTTTTAGCATATTCCATGTAAGAAATTTGCCCTCGCTCCAGCATCCGTTGGCGAGCTTGACGATAGAATTTAAGGTAACGCAAGCCACCTCGACGCTCAAACATCCCGGAACCTACGCGAACCTTACACAAGATTTGATCTAGGTTGCCAGTCTTGGCACCTGCCGTAATCATATTGAGCCAAAGGAGATCATCCTCCATATAAAGCCCGTCTTCGTAGTTGCCCGCCTTGAGGACCATGTCCTTTTTGAACATGACTGTCATATGGTTAAAAGCACTTCTCATTCTCTGATAAGCCACAATGTCTGCGTGCTGAGTTGGAACACGACGATAAGACACAATCTCATCTGGATTGTCAATGAACTCTGCAATCTGCCCACCTAAGAGATCGAGATCTTCTTTCTCCATTAGCTGAAGCTGTTTCTCAAAACGATCCGGAACGGCTAAATCGTCCGTATCCATCCGTGCAATAATGTCATACTGACACTGTAAAACACCGTATCGAAGAGCCAAGCCTAAACCTTGATTTTGCTCTAAGGGGCACCGTTTCACTGGAATGTCTGACTGAGCTTCCACTTCATCTAGCACCTGATAGAGCTCTGGCGTGAGGGGCCCATCCTCAACAAGAACAAGTTCACTCGGTTTCAAGGTTTGATTTTGAACACTTTTGATAGCATCTCTCAAAAACGTCGGGCTTTCCTTTACATAGACCGACATCAAGACGCTGATTTTTTGCTTTTCAGGCACCGTTTTTCTCCAATATATAGATTTCCTTCCACTATTTTATCACAAATTTTCTCACTTTCCTATTTTTATATCAAATCAAGGAAAATTCTAGTAAAGAAATGTATCTCCTTTCACTCTATTCTCGCTTAAATCAATCGAACTTTCTTAGCTGTCATTACTTGACATTATATAGAAAAAACCTTAAAATAAGCTGTTAATAAAATCATCTATTCGAGGTTTTTATGAAAAAACAATCACTCTTTTTTATCCTAGGAATTGTCTTAATCGGGACTGTTTTACGCTCTCCTTTCACTGCTCTTCCAACCATTTTAGGAGATATCGCTCAAGGACTAGGAGTGGAGGTTAGTTCTCTTGGGATTTTAACCAGTCTCCCTCTCTTGATGTTTGCTCTTTTCTCTGCTTTTGCAAGCCGCTTGGCTCAAAAAATCGGGTTGGAACACCTCTTCACTTACTGTCTCCTCCTCTTAACTGTTGGCTCTGCCATTCGGATTTTCAATCTTCCCCTTCTCTATCTAGGAACTCTAATCATCGGAGCGAGCATCGCCATTTTCAATGTACTCCTCCCAAGTATGATCCAGGCAAATCAACCTCAAAAAATCAGTTTCCTAACAACTCTCTATGTCACTGCCATGGGAATTTCGACAGCCATCGCTTCTTATCTATCCGTCCCTATCACCCAAGCCAGTTCTTGGAAAGGACTGATCCTCGTTCTCAGCTTTCTCTGTCTGGTCACTCTGCTAATCTGGTTGCCAAATCATCGCCACAACCACTACCTAGAAGGCCAAAAAGAAAAGCAAGTCAAAGAAAACATTCTAAAAAGTAAAGATGTCTGGGCCATCATTATCTTTGGTGGTCTTCAGTCCTTGCTCTTTTATACGAACATGACCTGGCTGCCAACGATTGCTATTAGTGCTGGTCTTTCTAATAAAGATGCGGCCCTCCTCGCTTCTATCTTCTCGCTGATCAGCATTCCTTTTTCAATGACTGTTCCAAGTCTGACGACTCATCTGTCAGACGGCCACCGTCGAATCATGCTAACAATTATCTCTATCGCTGGGATGACAGGAATTGCCATGCTCTTGTATCCAAGTAGCAGTTTCCTCTACTGGTTAGTCGTCCACCTCTTGATTGGAACGGCCTGCAGCGCCCTCTTCCCCTACCTCATGGTTTGTTTTTCTCTTAAAACCAGTTCGCCTGAAAAGACGGCTCAGCTATCAGGACTAGCGCAAACAGGGGGCTACATCTTAGCAGCTTTTGGTCCTACCTTGTTTGGTTACAGTTTTGAACTTTTCCAATCTTGGATCCCAGCTGTCCTTGCCCTTCTAGTCATCGATATCATCATGACCGTCTCACTCTTTATGGTGGATCGGGCTGATAAGATTCTTTAATTATTCTAAAATACTTCTCAGATATAAACAATGCAAAGCCAGACTCTGTCTGGTTTTTTGAGGTGTTGATAAAAATTTATAGTCTAAGATGTCTTAATTCTAGATTAACAGGTTATTTTGTGATAGAATAAAGTTGCGTATGATTAGATTTTTGACTTGTGTGTTCGCAAGTATTAACAACAACGTTATAGGAGTGTTTGGCTTCATCTGGTGTTATTAGCTTCAGGATTCATTAGGATTTCTACTGGCAATCTTGTTCGCGTAAGAGTTATCATACGCTTTTTGTATGAGGAAAAATGATGACCAAATTTAATCAACTACAGACAAAGGATGATTTTGCTAAGCTACTTGGCTTGAAAAGTGCCAAATACATCAATTATTTATTGTACAATATAAAAACTGATAATTTATATAACTCTTTCACTATCCCTAAAAAGAATGGTGGAGAAAGAGTTATACATGCCCCCAAAAAAGAGTTGAAGTTCCTTCAGAAAAAATTGTCTAATGTTTTGTGGGAATGTTACCTTGAAAGCATAGAATCTAAATCTAAGGATAAGAACTTTAAAACACCTGTTCTGTCTCACGCATTTGAAAAGGGTAAAAGCATTATTACCAACTCTCAGATGCATCGAAACAAGAAATACATTCTGAACATTGACTTGAAAAACTTTTTTGATTCTTTTAATTTCGGAAGAGTAAGAGGTTTCTTTATAAAAGACAGGGATTTTGCCGTTTCACCAGAAATTGCTACTGTAATCGCACAAATTGCGTGTTATCAAGGTAAGCTACCGCAAGGAGCTCCGTCTTCTCCTATCATCACAAATTTAATCACTAGAATATTAGATTATCGGATTGTCAAAATTGCTAAAAAATATCGTTTTACATATTCTAGATATGCCGATGATTTGACTTTTTCAACAAATCGTGAATTAAACTCTAATAAATTGAGAGCAAGCAAAGAATTAGAAAACTTTTTAACGGAATTAGAAGACTTAATAATCTCATCTGGTTTTGAAATCAATCCTAAAAAAACACGATTGAGTAATAACATGCAGCGTCAAGAAGTTACTGGACTGGTTGTCAACAAAAAAATAAATGTAAAAAGAGAATACGTAAAAAATACTCGCGCAATGGCCTTTCGATTATACAAAGATGGAGCTTTTGAAATAGATAAAACACCAGGAACGATCAATCAACTAACGGGACGCTTTGCTTTTATTTTTCAAATAGAACAATACAACAACTATTTACTTTATAAAAAATCTTTGATGCAAAATAATCTAGATTCGCAAAAATATTTATTAGGAAGAAATTCATCAAGAAAATCAGAGTCGAAATATTATTGGAAGTATATCTTTTATAATAAAGACCTACAAAAAGAATTGTTACACAACACCAAACATCATACATATAATTTACCTACAGAATTTTACAGTATCGGTAAAGAAGAAAAGAAAACGTACATGTCTTTATTTAATTCTAGAGAAAAAGAGTACAAAAAATTTCTATTTTATAAATATTTTTTCGGGAATGACAAACCAATAATTGTAACAGAGGGAAAGACCGATCCACGATATATTAAAGCAGCTTTAAAAAATCTTTATCAAAAGTATCCGGAACTTATTGAAAAAGAGGGAAATAACTTTATATTTAAAATTGAATTTCTGAATCGTAGCAATACGATAGAATACCTTTTTAATGTTCCAGAAGGGGGAGAAGGTTTTAAATTTTGGTATAATTATTTTTCTGATAAATTTTACTATAATGAGAAAAAAAGAAAAAAAATTTTTTGCACTAAATTCAGAAGAAAGAATTTTATACACAAACTACATTACTTATTTCAAACAATTAACCAATAGTCTTCCCAATTATCCAACAATATTTTTATTTGATAATGAATCGAATAATAGAAATGGCAATGATAAATCGGCTTTATTTTTATTTGCGAGTCATGCAAAAGACTTAATGATCCCAAAGAATAAAGACTTGGAAGATTCAAAGAATATAAAATTAGAAGAGAAAATTTCAGACAATTTAGAAAAAGTTAGAAGAGATAAACCTTGGCGAATTAATAAAAAGGATAGCCTATATATAATGGCGACACCTTTAATGCCTCACATGAATGACGGTAAGTCCTCTGATATTGAAGATTTATTATTTTCATCGTCTCAAAATTCACTACCTATTTTAAAAGGAAAGGAATTTCATAAAGATGGTGGTGATAATCATTATGGAAAAGAAATTTTTTCAAAGTATGTTCTAAAGAATTATAAAGAATTCGATTTTACTGAGTTTATCCCTTTGCTAGACGGCATAAGAGATAATATCCTAGATTATAAATCATTATTCTAGCTTATCTTTAAAATATAAATTTCTGTGAAATAGCTGATGTTAGTTCCTCTAAACTTCTAGTTTTTACTAGGAGTTTTTTATATATAAAATTTTTATACATATTTCTTGACAGGGCTTTCATATTGAGATACAATATATTTGAAAAGAGTATATATAAAATTTTTATATAATATAAAGGAGGTTTCCCATGTACTTCCCAACATCCTCTGCCTTGATTGAGTTTCTCATCTTGGCTGTACTGGAGCAGGGGGATTCTTATGGTTATGAGATTAGTCAAACCATTAAACTCATCGCCAATATCAAAGAATCTACGCTCTATCCCATTCTCAAAAAATTGGAAGCCAGTGGCTTTCTGACCACCTACTCTAGAGAGTTTCAGGGGCGTATGCGCAAATACTACTCCTTAACCAATCGGGGCGTAGAGCAGCTCGTTACTCTAAAGGAAGAGTGGACGCTCTATACCGACACCGTCAACGGCATCATAGAAGGGAGTATCCGCCATGACAAGAACTGACTATCTGACTCAGTTAGAAACCTATCTCCATAAACTACCTGAAGCTGACCGCATCGAAGCTATGGACTACTTTAAGGAACTATTTGACGATGCAGGTTCAGAGGGCGAAGAAGAACTCATTGCTAGTCTGGGAACACCAAAAGAAGCAGCTCATGATGTCCTCTCTAACCTCCTCGATAAAAAAGTTAATGAAGCCCCTGCTCAAAAGAATGACCGTCAACTGCTACACATTGCCCTACTTGCCTTACTAGCAGCCCCTATCGGAATTCCGGTCGGGATCGGCATCCTCATGGCCATCATCGGGCTTTTTATCGCGGCTGTCTCCGTCATTCTAGCTTTTTTCACCGTTTCGGTGACGGGTATCCTACTGGGTGGACTCTTTATTGTAGAGAGTTTTAGCGTCCTGGTCGAAGCCAAATCTGCCTTTATCTTGATTTTCGGGGCTGGTTTGCTTGCTATCGGTGCTTCTTCTCTTGTTCTACTAGGCATCTCCTATGTAGCTCGTTTCTTTGGACTTCTGGTCGTCCGCTTGGTGCAATGGATTCTTAAAAAAGGAAAGAGAGGTGACAGACATGCGTAAATTGACGAAAGGATTTCTCATCTTTGGTGTGGTTTCTACAATCCTTGGTTTTATCATGATCATTGTAGGCGCCCAGTCCAATGGTATTCAAAGTTTACTTGCCATGTCAAAAGACCCCGTCTATGACAATCGTATCGAAGAAGTGACCTTTGGAAATGAAGTGGAAAAACTTGATTTAGCCCTTGAGGAACATAGCCTAACCATCACAGAGTCTGTAGATGACAAGATCCACATCACCTATCATCCTTCCGTGTCTGGTCGTCACGATCTGACTACTGGCATGAGTGACAAAACACTGAGCGTCACTGACAAACAAGCCTCCCAACATCGTTTTCTCGGTTCAGGAATCGAAAGCCTACTTCGTATCGCCAGCAACTATTCTAATCGTTTTGACGAAGTCGTTCTCTCCCTACCTAAAGGAAGAAAGCTGCAAGCTATCACCGTCTCAGCCAATCGTGGACAAACTAATATTCGTCAAGCCAACCTTGAAAATGCAACCATCAAAACAAAAGGCTATCTCTTAAGACTAACAGAAAGTTCTATCAAGAACAGCACACTAACGGCATCTCATATCATCAATATCTTTGATGCCGAATTGACAGATAGTCAGGTCAAGACGGAGGGAGCACACATCTATGCTGAAAATATCAAGGTCCGCGGTAAGGTAGAACTAGACTCTTATAACGACTTAAGACTCTTTCTTTCTAAGACAGAATTCGATCGAATCAATCTAGATATGTCTTCTAAGCACGGCGGTATTTATCGTAAAGCACAAAGAGAGCATCCTAAACAAAAAGAGAATGAACTTGCCAACCCTTATAAAACGGAAAAAGCAGATGTCAAGGACCTGCTCATTATAAAAGCCAATCAGGATATCTACCTCCCCAAGGAAGAAGAGTACTCTGCTCCACCTAGCAATCATTGACAAAAACGCTTTCATCTGCTAATCTAAAAATAGAAAACGACCATTAAAAAGGAGGTTCCACCATGACACAAGAATGGTTTGAAAGCGCCGATCTTGAGAAGAAATCAGCTCAGACGAAATCGGAAATCCAGCCCGACCAACCAGAGACTTCGGAAACTGTAGAGACCGAACTACAAGCAAGCGAAAAAACTCCTATCTTATCTAAAGAGTCGGAAAGGCATGAGGAGGAAGCTCCCGAAACGATAGAAGAAGTCCAAACCGAGGAAGAGGGAGAAGGGAAAGCTGAAGAGGGACACAAGCAAGAAAAAACTGTAAAAGAGAAAAGTATCCTCAGCAAGGCTTTAGAAAGCCCCTATATCCCAGATATTGACCCTCGTAAAACTACCCGATTAAAGGAAGAAATCGCACTATTTTGGTCTTGGCTGCTGGAGGCCATCCAAGAACCAACTGCCAGCAAGACTACGGACCAAAAGCATCGTTACAGTGTCTTTGCCCTACTCACCTTGCTGTCGTCAATCAACCTTTTCTTTAGTATCTATCATATCAAGCGCCTCTACTATGGCTATATGGTCTCTATTGCTAATAGTTCTCCTAATCAGCTCCCACCTTTAGATCTCTTTGCTGGACTTTCGATTCTGGTCGCTAGCGCTCTATTTTACTTTTCCATCATTTTGGGAGGCTTTACTGTCCGACGTGTGCTGGATCAGGAGAGCGACTTCACATTCCAAGAAGCTTTCGATCGGTATAGCAGACTCTTTGCTATCCCACTTGTCCTAACAGCTCTAGCAAGTTTCTTTGCACTCTTTGGTGGCTTGCGATTCGCTAGCATCCTCACTCTTCTAAGCATGGCCATCTTTGCTCTTGGCAATCTCTTTGTGATTAGCAAGCCAAGTAAGACCAGTAGCCTCGACCCATTTTATCGATTCTTGCTCGCTGTCTTACTTGATGGTGCTATTCTCTTGCCATTCTTCATTGCAGAGTTAGCGCTGACAGTTGACTACCTTCGCATCCTGACCTTCTTTTAACCAAAATCCCTGCCATTTGTTAATGACAGGGATTTTTATGTCTACTCTTTTTTGAACAGTGTCTACTTGATGGTTGCCAATCCTTCAAAATCTTGTCCTAGGATGGCTTGTACTTCTAATTGATTGGCATCTAGTTGGTGGTAAAATGCTTCTGGTAGTGACTCTAGGAATTTTACATAATCTAAGCGAGCAATGACTTCATAGTCTTCTGCTTTGGACCCATCACCAGAAATCGTCACTAGGTCAATCTCCCAAACAAGCTCCTTGCCTGCCAGCTGCTCGGTATAAGGCACTGGTACAAAGGGTTCCTTTGGCAAAATCGTCTTGACTCCCTGGGCTAGGTGGTAGATACCGTGCACCTTGCCTTGGGCGTCTGGGTAAAATTTCACACTGGCAAGGTAGGCATCAGAGCCTTGAACCTTCTTGACCAGCTCTTCAAAACGTGCCAATCCATCCTCAGCCAAAAAGCTCTCGAGGTATTCCTTGTTGAGATAGATAGGGGCCAAGAGTCCTTGGCAATATACTAAACGAACCGCCTTATCCGCTAAATATTGCTTGACCGTTTGTCGGAAATAAGCTTCAAAGTCAAAGTCTTCTAGCCCTTCTACCGCTTCCCCCAACTTGTTTGATAGGGCTTGGAGGAGAACTTCTACAATCTCCCAGTCTGCTCTAGTAAGAAAATCTGGAATCACCACTTGATAGCCTTTTCGACTATCCGCATAGTTGATTTTGAAAAGAAATTGCGACTGGCCTACAATCCCACACTCCATGTATTCGAGACGATTGAGGGGCTGACGGAGATAGACTGCATCATAACTATGCGACTCCAAGCCCTCCACCAAGGCCAAGATGGACTTGGCAGTCAAGACCTCCTGTTGTCCTAGAATACTATCTTTATTTGGGATAAAAAATGTTTTCGCCATAACTGGCCTCCTTTGAAATCGTTTACATACAGTATACCCTATTTTCCTGAAAGATACAGAAACAAACTTTAGATTTTTAGATAAAAAGCATAGAAAAACAGCCCCTGAAGGCTGTTTGCTTTATACTGAAGCGATCTGATCCAAGCTTTCACCGATAGCAGCTAGGCGCTCCACCACTTCTGCTTGTGTCAATTCATTTTCTGAAACATAACGGTTGCGTGGGTGAACACGGCACTCGTGTGAGCATCCACGAAGGTACTTGTCTTCATTTTCTTCTGATGTTAGGATACGACGGTTACAGAAGGGATTTCCACAGTTGACATAGCGTTCACATGGTGTTCCATCAAACCAGTCTTTCCCTACGATGGTTGGGTTAACATGGTTGACATCGACTGCGATACGCTCGTCAAAGACGTACATTTTCCCATCCCAAAGTTCACCTTGAACTTCTGGGTCTTTACCGTAAGTTGCGATTCCTCCGTGCAATTGGCCAACATCTTTGTAGCCTTCACGAACCATCCAACCTGAGAATTTCTCACAGCGAACGCCACCTGTACAGTAAACTACGACACGTTTGTCCATGAATTTTTCCTTGTTGTCGCGGACCCATTGTGGCAACTCACGGAAGTTGCGGATGTCTGGGCGGATAGCTCCACGGAAATGTCCTAGGTCGTACTCATAATCGTTACGTGTGTCAAGGACCACTGTATCTTCGTCCAGAAGTGCTTCTTTGAACTCTTTTGGAGACAAGTAAGCACCCGTCGTTTCAAGTGGGTTAATGTCGTTGTCAAAGTCGTTGTCTTCTAAACCAAGGTGGACAATTTCTTTCTTGTAGCGAACAAACATCTTCTTAAAAGCTTGTTCACTTTCTTCGTCAATCTTGAACCAGAGGTCTTCCATGCCTGGGAGACTGTGAACGTAGTCCATATATTTTTGAGTTGTTTCGTAGTCACCTGAAACGGTTCCGTTGATTCCCTCGTCAGCGACTAGGATACGGCCTTTAAGGCCGATTGATTTACAGAAAGCCAAGTGGTCTGCCGCAAATTGCTCTGCGTTTTCAATTGGAGTATAGAGGTAGTAAAGTAAGACACGAATATCTTTTGCCATAAGATTTGTTCTCTTTTCTATTCTTAAATTTTCAGAATTTTTCATTCAACTATTCTAGTATACCCACTTGAGAAAACGAATGCAATTTATTTGACCGGAAATTATATAGAGAGACCTGCTACTGCACTTCATCAGTAACCATACCGAATAACAGATAATTCTCTCAATTTTTTGATCTGCTCAGCTTGACTTTCTGACAAACTTAGCTTGTTTTCAATCAATACACGCGAGATGTCAACATTCATTTGGCTCAATATAAATGGAACAGAGGTCCCGTCGTCCTCTAATCGTTTTTTATAGATCACTAACTGATTTTTCAAGGGAGTAAATTGATGCTCATCCTTTATATCTTCCAGTAGATGATCAATGATAGTCATGGCTTCACAACGTCTTTCACTTCCTCCAGCAAACCATTTTAATGGTGTCATACTCATTTCCCTCCTGAAATTCGCTTATAAATTGAAACACTATAATTCCTAACTCTCGCCAGTATTTTACCCAAACACCCTATGTAAAAAAGTCAGCAAAAATGGTAATGTCGCTACAATATTATTGATCACATGCACCGCATAGGAAGGATAAATGCTCTTGGTATAGCGGGTCAAACCAGCAAAGATGATTCCAAATGTTGCAAAGACAAAGATATCTAACAGACTAGGCAGGCTTGAAAAATGAGGGAGAGCAAATAAAATAGAAGGAAGGAGCAAATCAAGACCAAATCTTGAATGTTTAAAGAAGGCGTGTTGAAGTAATCCTCTATAGAGCAACTCTTCCATCAGTGGCACCAGAAAGAACAGGGATATGTAGATACCCAATTCGGCAAAATTAGTCTCACTAAAACCAATCAGTAGAGCCCAACCTTCCGCAGTTGACTGAACATATCTAGCTGTCTGAATATTAAAAGATATATGAACTACCGCTACTAGGACTGCCAGGATTGAATACCAGAACCATTTTTTTCTTGGAATGCGAAAGAGATAACCATGGCCTGTCTTAACCAGAATCCAAATCATGACTCCGCTAAATAGCAAACTCAAGATATTTCGAATCCAGAAGAAATTTCCTACCTGAGAAGAAAATTGCCAATAATTTTGAACAATAGACGTCAGCTGAGAAAGGCCAAATACGAAAAATAGATAAGAGAAGACAGCACTCATTTTGAAAAGAAGACGATATTTTTTCATAATGGACCTCCTGTAGATACATGTGTATCACATCTCCAAAACTCTTAGAACTACTCTTTTCATTTTTACATCCTAAAAATCACTACCTCCCCTAGGAAACTAAGAAAGGCAGTGATCACATTTTTAGGAATTAGGAATGAATACACGAAATCAATCGATCTTATGATTTTTTGTTTTTCAAGAATTCGTCATATTGTTTTTGCATTTCGTTCAATACTTTTTCGTAGGCACCTTCAGATTTCAATTTTTCCATCAATTCTGGAATAGCTTTATCTGGATCTACAGTACCTGTATTGATAGCTGTATCGAATTGTTGCATTGTGTTAGAAATTGCTGAGATTTCTGATTTCACACTGTCAGTGTTAAAGATGAATCCAAGTGCTGGAGATTCTTTAGCTTCTGCCAATTGTTTCTTAGAATCTTCGATTTGTTGGTCTGTAACGTTTTCGTTGATGTAAAGGATCCAGTTGTTACCAGTGTTCCAACCTGACATGTGAGTGTTTCCTTTGTAGGCATCAAGAACGCGTACACGGTTTTCTTTACCTTCAACTTTTTCCCAGTTCTTGCCTTCTGGACCGTAAACAAGGCCGTTCAATAGTTCTGGGTTAGTGTTCAAGAGGTTCAACACTTCCATTGATTTTTCTTTGTTCTTAGAGTTGTTTGAGATGACAAAGTTAGCAACTTGTGTTGTTTGGTTTTTCTTGATAAAGTTTGTGATTGGTTTGATTTGGATGTCTTTGTTAGCAACGCGTGAGAGCAAGCTGTTACCGTAGTCAGCTGGTCCTACTGTTTCTTCACGAACGAACCAAGTATCTTGTTGAAGGTCAAATGAAGTGTCGCTTGTTGCTACGTCTTTTGGAATATATCCAGCTTCATAGAATTTGTGAAGAGTCTTCAAGTGTTCTTTGAAACGAGGCACTTCGTAACGGTTTACGATCTTAGTAGTGTCTCCTTCAAGGTCGATAACAAATGGAAGTCCGTTTGGTACTGGGTAGTCAAAGTTATCAGATGGGATAAAGTTCTTCGTAACCGCAAATGGCACTACATCTGGAGCTTTTTCTTTGATTTGTTTCAAAACTGGTTCAAGTGTTTCGTATGAAGTGACACCTGAAATATCGATACCGTATTTAGCAAGAAGAGTTCCGTTGAAGGCGAAGTTTTGAGATGATGCAACGTTGGCTGCAACTGGAACAGCATAGATCTTACCGTTTACAGTGTTTCCTTTGATGTAAGCTGGGTCAAGTGCTTTGTAAAGCTCTGCTCCTTCTTTCTTGTACAAATCAGTCAAGTCAGCGTAAGCACCTTTTTGAGCATTTACAACATAGTTATCTGCAAAGGCGATGTCATAGTTTTCACCAGATGATGTGATAACGGACATTTTCTTGCTGTAGTCACCCCATCCGAGGTATTGGATATCCAGTTTAGCACCGACTTTTTCTTCGATGATTTTGTTTGCATTTTCTAGCAATTCATCCAAGTTGTCTGGTTTGTCACCAATTTGGTACATTTTAAGAACAGGTTTTTCACTTGAAGCAGTGTCAGCAGCTTTTTTGTTGTTACCTGTAAGGTTTCCACAAGCAGCAAGACCAGCAGCCAAAGCGACTACGCTAGCAGATGCAAAAGCATATTTTTTCCAGTTTTTCATGATAAAAACTCCTTTTTTTGTTTTTAAACTTATAAACGATTTAATGATTTGTAACTTCAGTCACTAAGATGAAGTTGGGAAGAGAGAAACGGTGTTTCTCAGCAAGTGCTATTCTTTCACACCACCGATGGTCAAACCTTTTACAAAGTAGCGTTGGAAGAATGGATATAGAATCGCGATTGGAAGGGTTGCAACGACAACCATAGCCATACGACCTGTTTCTTTTGGAAGAGCAACTCCCAGTTGACCAGATAGACCGACTGCTTTTGCGATGTAGTCCATATTTTGTTGGATTTGCATGAGCAAATATTGCAATGGATACAAGTTGTCACTCTTGATGTAAAGAAGGGCGTTGAACCAGTCGTTCCAGAAACCAAGAGCTGTCAAAAGCGTGATGGTTGCGATACCTGGAAGTGACAATGGCAAACAGATCTGGAAGAAGATCCGAGCTTCGCTGGCACCATCGATACGAGCGGACTCGAGAATGGCTTCTGGAATGGTCTTCTTGAAGAAGGAACGCATCAAGATGATGTTGAATGGTGAGAGAAGCATTGGAACAATCAAGGCCCAAACGGTATCACCAAGTTGAAGCAGTCGAGTAACCACGATATAGCCTGGTACCAAACCAGCATTGAACAACATACTAAGAAGAGCGAAGATCGTAAAGAATCTGCGGTACTTAAAGGTTGTACGTGAGATGGCGTAGGCATAAGTAGTTGTAATGAAGACGTTGGTCACTGTTCCGACTACAGTTACAAAAACTGAGATAAAGAGCGCTTGGAGGATCTTATCTTTAAACTGAGCTAGAAACTGGAATCCATCTACACCGAACTTCGAAGGGAAAAAGCTATATCCATACTGGAGGATGCTCTTTTCATCTGTCACCGAAATGATGATAACGAAGATAAAGGGCAAGATACAAGAAAGAGCGATTAAACCAGAGATGATACTAAAGAAGATATCTGCTTTCTTACTGAAGGAGTGAATGCCGACATTATCGATTTTTTCTTTTTTAATTTTCTTTTCTGCCATATTCTCCTCCTTTCTAGAACAAAGCTGAGTTTGGATCGACTCGTCTTGCAAGCAAGTTTGATAGGATAACCAGAATCAAACCGACAACGGATTGGTAAAGACCGGCTGCTGAAGCCATACCGATATCTGCTGTCTGAGTCAAACCATTAAAGACATATACGTCCAAAACGTTGGTTACATTGTAAAGCTGACCAGCATTGTGTGGGATTTGATAGAAGAGACCGAAGTCTGCGCGGAAGATATTTCCGACTGCAAGGATGGTCAAGACTGTTACAAGCGGAGTCAACTGAGGAATGGTTACGTTGCGAATGCGTTGCCACTTGCTAGCCCCGTCCACTGTTGCTGCTTCGTAGTAGGTTGGATCAATCCCCATGATCGTCGCATAGTACATGACACTGCTATATCCAAAGCCTTTCCAAATACCTAGGAAAAGGAGAAGGTATGGCCAAATGCCTAAGTCAGCGTAGAAGTTGACTTCCTTCATGCCAATGGATGTTAGGAAATGGTTGAAGACCCCTTTGTCAATGTTTAGGAAGGCATCTGTAAAGAAACTGATGATAACCCATGACAGGAAGTAAGGGAACAACATAGACGTTTGGAAAATCTTAACCATTCTCTTAGAGCGAAGCTCGCTGAGGATGATGGCAATCCCTACTGATACAATCAAACCGATAAAGATAAAGCCGAGATTATAAAGAACGGTATTTCGAGTGATGATAAAGGCATCTTTTGAACTAAACAAGAATCTGAAATTATCTAACCCGACCCATTTACTATTCACAATACTATCTATGAAACCATTACTGGTCATATGGTAGTCTTTAAAGGCGACCACATTCCCAAATACTGGAATGTAAAAGAATAGAATCAACCAGAGTGCCCCTGGTAAAACCATCAAGAGAAAGATCCAGTTATCTCTCAAGGTCTTTGAAAACTTTTTCATAATTTCCTCCCTTTTTATTCCTAAAAACTGATTTCATCGAATTTTTAGGTTTGATAACGATTACATTATTAGTATACTCCTAATTGATGGCTAGGTTAAACTACTAATTATAGAAAAAACTCCACAAATTATTTTATGTGGAGAAGTTTTTTATAAGAAATAGGTTTCACGAGAAACACTCTGCATACGATAAATGTATTTCCTCTTTACTAATTGAAAACTTGTTCTAATATTGGGTGATGAAACTCGACAAAATGAACCTGGGCATTTATGATAGCCCCTGATTCATTTTTATCAATCTCTGGTCTTCCTTCGGTGTGTAAAAGAGCAGGGTTACCATCCTTGTAGCCAAAGAGAATCACCTCTGTCTCTGCTTCATTCACATAGCAATCTAGGAGTTCAAACCGCCCAGAACCTGAACCTGCAATATACCCATACCATTTAAAAGTATAATTCACCCCATCTACTTGTCCAAATTGCATTATCTGGTCTGGCACTGCTAGTCCATAGTAGTGACCATATGTTGCTAAGTTAGTTGACTTAAATCTTTCACCTTTACTATCCGAATAGGATTCCATGGCTGTTTTTATCTTGTCTATTAAAGAACTATTATCTGTATCTGGCTCGCTCTCTGTAGTTACACTTGTTTTTAATAGAAATTCCTTAAAACGTTGCGCTAAATCTGTATTCTCAGTCTCTTCAAAATTTGCAGTAGGGATAGTTTCCAGTGTCTTATCGGTATGCAAGACCTGCGCTTGCCCACCCTTCAGTGTAAATAGGTAGAAATGTTTGTCCTGATTGTCATAGTAGGCATCCAAAACCAAGTAATCATAGGCATTGTCACTCGATACTCCAAAAACATTCCATTTGACACTTTTCTGAGAGACAGTTGTTGTTTCTAATTTTTTGATGAGGTCATTCTTTTCATCAAAGTTTCTATGCTTTAGTCTATGATAGGACTGCCCCATAGAAGAAGCCCAACTTGCAAACTCTTCTTCCCACTTTTCGGTGTTGTATTGGATTAGCTTCTGAAAATCTGAGTAGTTCTTCATAATCAAGGCTTGATCAGTCGGATTAGATAACTGGAGTTCTTCCATGGCTGCAAGTGTGGCAGCCATCGGTGATTGAACAGTTGCAGCCTCGACTTCTTTTTCGTGCGAAAGAGCCTTTTGATAGGAATCTGCTAAATAGTGAAAATAGTTGGTTGTTTCCTTGGTTTGTTGCTCCCTTGGTATTGACGGACTAGTTACACCATCCTCTGTCACTCTGTGGCAGGCAGATAAGACTAGCATACTAGCACCTAGGACCAGTAGTAACTTTTTCATGGTCATACCTCCAAACTGTCTCTGTAGCTTCATTATATCACTTCCAAGTCATTTTTTTCTATTGTACCCCCTGCTCTCAGAGATAACTCCGAAAAGAAAATGGGGGTAATAGTCAGTTCCAAATATCTTATATAGACGGTTTGGAGATCATTTCAAGAACAGCTACTCCAGCTCAGAAATATGAGGAAACCATCTTCCATCTCTCTTAAACCATAACCCATGGATTGACTTTTACTTCATTTAGTGTTATTTCCAATATGAAATGGGTATTCTGGAGACTGTAGGTAAAGAAACTGTGCTTATAAGCTCCAATACATCTATTCCTTTGATTCATCTGACATAGTAACGTCTGAATATCAAAATGATGGAGGGAGTTGAAACAAATGAGAACCGTAATTGTTTCATTTATCATATTGCCAATCCTGACTGGAGGAATCCTATTACAGATTTTTCTCTCCAAAAAAGAAAGTAAGTGGCTGGGTTTCATACTGCCAGGCATAACTTATTGCTTTTCTTTATTGACAATCTTCTCTCTGGCCTTAACTAACAACATAACCTGGTGGGAGATTTTCTGTCTGATTTCCTTAACTTTTTTGCTTGCAAATATCCCTACCTTTATTCTTTTGGCAATTTACTTCGCTTGTCGAAAACATTATTGAAACAATGATTATACCGGATTTGGGACAGGAGGTTGAACACGAAACAATTGATTAAGACGCCTTTTATGCCCTCGTGCTATTGTTGGGGATTAAGTAGGATTATAGGGGAAGAGATGGGCTACAGCCTGCTTTATTTTTACCTTTTGGCTCCTAGTGTCGAATTGTTATGTGGCTTTTCTGCTGGTAAAAGAAGGGTTTGTTATAAATGGTTCTTCCCATTTACAGGGATTTTTAACTGGCTCATTCCATTTGTCGTTTTTGGTGAACGGTTTATTACAGCAGAATGGGTTTCACTAACACTTATTGCGGTAGCACCAGCTATTCTCGGTCTTTTAGCAGGAACCTTTTACAGTAAGGAAAACCGAAAGATATAAGCTCCGTGCAAGATTTAAAATAGAAACGAGGCGGAATCATTTAGTGATTTCGCCTCGCTTCTATTTCAGCGACCAAAAGTCTCTATTTGCACTTGCTCCTTTCTGAGTCTCATTCCTCAAAACAAGGGAAAAGCCCCACAAGTCAACTAACTGAGGTTCCCTGCGGGGCTCATTTTTCCACTAAATCATTCATCTTTAAACTATTTCTAGTATTTCTTCAATGAAAGAACTGACTTTTTACAACTCATAAAAAGTTATTCGTCCTCTTTTTTCTGACGTCCTGCCAAACCAAGAACTGATAGAAGCAAGCCTAGACCTGTCAGCGTCGCAAGGCTTGAACCAACCTGAGATTCACCTGTTCGTGGGAGAGTATGTGCTGGGTGTTCTGGTGTGAACGGTGTCGTTGGTGCCCCTGGTTTAACTGGAGTATCAGGAGTATTAGGGACTTCTGGTGCTACTGGAACCGTAGTATAATGAACATCTTTAACAATGTTTTCTTGGGTAACAACTTCTGATGGAACAATCGCAACATCCACAGTGTAACCTGGAATCACTGGTGATGGAACTGCATCGTAGTTTGCCTTGTCGCTTCTCCAATCCGTCGTGCTCACAACAGAGCCAGTTACCTTGTCTGTCGTTACGGTACGTGTCCAAGTCGCTGTTTGTACCTTGTCTGCTGGGGTTTGACCACCTGCACCATGGTAGCGAACAGTCATGCTTACTTGTTTGGTTTCCTCAACTGAAACAGTTTCGTGTTTCAAGCGAATTACCACGTTTTGGTCTACGCTACTGTCGGTATCAAACTGAGCTGGCAATTCATCCTTGGAAACCACTTCGTAACCCTGTGCCAAATAACTTGCAATCACAGTGTCGTATTTCGTTTGAGCAGCAGCTGGAAGAGAAGTACCTGACTCACCGTTTGTCAATTCAACTTGATTTTCCAGAGTCTGACCGGTTGTCTCATCTACAACTGTGTAGGTAACCTTTTGGGTTTGAGCTGTATTCTGAGCAGTATAATGAACGTCTTTAACAATGTTTTCTTGGGTAACTGCTTCTGATGGAACGGTCGCAATATCCACTGTGTAACCTGGAATCACTGGCGATGGCACAGCATCATAGTTGGCTTTGTCACTTGTCCAATCTGTGGTGTTCACAACAGAGCCAGTCACCTTGTCTGTCGTCACGGTACGAGTCCAAGTCGCTATTTGTACTTGGTCAGCTGGTGTTTGGCTACCTGCACCATGGTAACGAACGGTCATGCTTACTGCTTTATTTTCTTGGCTAGAGCTTGTACCATGTTTCACATGAACCACTACATTTTGGTCATAACCACTATCAAGGTCAAACTTAGCTGGAAGCTGGTCTTTCGAAACCAATTCATAACCTTGAGTTAGATAGGCGTCCACGATTGAATCATACTTCGCTTCTGTACCATTTGGAAGAGGGGTATCAGAGTTCCCACTTGTAAGCTCTTGCTTATCTTCCAAAGTGGTATTAGTTGTATCATCAATAACTGTATAAGTCACTTTTTGCTTATCTGTCTTGTATTTTACCGTAACCTTGATGTCAGCCTGATCAGCAGTTACGTTTTCTGCGTCAACTTTAGCCTTATCTGGTGTGTAGCCATCAACAGTTGGAGAAACTACCTCTGGGAAGGTGCCAGTAGATGGTGCCCAAGCCCCCGGTGTAACATCCTTCGTCACTTCATCTGTTTTCACTTCTCTAGTGAAAGTCAAACTAGCTTTCTTCTCTGGAGCTGCAGGTGTATTGTCATCCTCGTAGACGTAGTTAATCGTTTGCGTTACAGTCTTGGTTTCTGTAGAAGTTGACACTTTGTGTTTCACATGAACCACTACATTTTGGTCATAACTACTATCAAGGTCAAACTTAGCTGGAAGCTGGTCTTTCGAAACCAATTCATAACCTTGAGTTAGATAGGCGTCCACGATTGAATCATACTTCGCTTCTGTACCATTTGGAAGAGGGGTATCAGAGTTCCCACTTGTAAGCTCTTGCTTATCTTCCAAAGTGGTATTAGTTGTATCATCAATAACTGTATAAGTCACTTTTTGCTTATCTGCCTTGTATTTTACCGTAACCTTGATGTCAGCCTGATCAGCAGTTACGTTTTCTGCGTCAACTTTAGCCTTATCTGGTGTGTAGCCATCAACAGTTGGAGAAACTACCTCTGGGAAGGTGCCAGTAGATGGTGCCCAAGCCCCCGGTGTAACATCCTTCGTCACTTCATCTGTTTTCACTTCTCTAGTGAAAGTCAAACTAGCTTTCTTCTCTGGAGCTGCAGGTGTATTGTCATCCTCGTAGACGTAGTTAATCGTTTGCGTTACAGTCTTGGTTTCTGTAGAAGTTGACACTTTGTGTTTCAAGCGAATCACCACGTTTTGGTCCACGCTGCTGTCGGTGTCAAATTGGGCTGGCAATTCATCCTTAGAAGCCACTTCGTAACCTTGTGCTAAGTAACCCGCGACTATGGTATCGTATTTCGTTTGTGCTGCGGCTGGAAGAGCTGCACCTGACTCACCTGTTGTCAATTCCACTTGGTTTTCCAGAGTTTGACCGGTTGTCTCGTCTACAACTGTGTAAGTAACTTTTTGCGTTTGGATTGTGTAATATACATCCTTAACAATATTCTCTTGGGTAACTGCTTCAGACGGAACTGTCTCGACATCTACGCTATAGCCTGGAATCACTGGCGATGGGACTGCATCATAGTTTACTTTGTCGCTTGTCCAAGGTGTTGTTGAAACCTCTGTGCCTGTGATTTTATCTTTTGTTACTGTACGAGTCCAAGTCGCTGTTTGCACCTTATCTGCTGGTGTTTGTTCCCCAGCACCGTGGTAACGAACAGTCAAGTTTACATCCTTGCTTTCTTGGATATCAGTTGTACCATGCTTCAAGTGAACAACCACATTTTGATCGTGGCTACTGTCAAGGTCGAACTTAGCTGGAAGCTGGTCTTTAGAAACCAATTCATAACCTTGAGCTAGATAAGCATTCACCATTAAATCATATTTTTCTCGGGCACTGTCTGGAAGAGGAGTATCAGAGCCTCCGCTGGTAAGTACTTCCTTATCTTTCAGCGTTTTTTGGGCAGTGTCGTCAATGATGGTATAGGTTACTTTTTGCTTATCTGCTTTATAGGTAACCGTTTCTTCAATATCTGCGCTATCTCCCGTAATCTGTTCAACGGCTGCTACAGTTGCCTTATCTGGTGTATAACCATCAATCTTTGGAGAAACTACCTCTGGGAAGGTTCCGGTAGACGGGAACCAAGGACCCTTATAGACAATCTTATTAGTCACCAGATCCTTGTTGTTAATCCGATAGAACTTCAAAGTCTGAACCTTCGTATCCGCTGCCTCTGTGTTATCTTCATAAACATACTTGATGGTCTCTGTGACTGTCTTTGTTTCTTGAACTGCAGCTCCCTTATGACGTAGATGAACTTCAAAGGTTTGAAGATTTTCATTATAGGTTACACCAGTTGCTGGATAACCATCTGAAACGAGTCCATAATTTCGATCAGTATACGTCTTAATGGTTTCAGCTGTTCGATAAGGATCAGTCTGCCCATAAAAACCATTCAAATCCTTCGTTTCAAGCGTTTCTCCTGTTGTGTCATCGATATAAGTTACCTTTGCACTAGCTGGATTAGCTTTGTAAACGACTGTCTTTTCGATATTGGCACTGTTAGCCGTAATATTGTCAACTGCTGGAACCTCCGCTAAATCTGGAGTGTAACCTTTGATTGTTGGTGATGTTACGGCCGCAAAACTTGTTCCATTTTCCGCTGTCCAATCACCAGTTGTAACATTTGTAACAAGGTCAGTTGTTGCTGTTCTGGTGAATTTTAAGCTACTAGTGTGGTCTGGAGCTGCTGGTGCACCGCCCTCGTATGTATAATGGATAGTTTCCTTAACCGTCTTTTCTTCTGCTACTGAAGTCTTTTTGTGTTTCAAATGAACTTCAAAGGTTTGAAGATTTTCATTATAGGTTACACCATTTGTTGGATAATTGTCTGAAACAAGTTCATAATTTTGATCGGTATACGTCTTAATGGTTTCAGCTGTTCGATAAGGATCAGTCTGCCCATAAAAACCATTCAAATCCTTCGTTTCAAGAACTTTTCCTCCGTTAGTATCATCGTCAATATACGTAACTTTGGCACTAGATTTTTTGGCTGAATAGACATAATAAAATTCTTGGTCGTTGCTAGTGAATGGAATTTGTTTAGTAGTCTTTAACTGTGTACCATACGACGCGATTGCCGTATCAGCTGTTACAAGTGTGTAGCCTGTAATTGTTTTTGGATTAGCGTTATAATCAGGGGTTGGAGTGGCAGTTCCTCCTGCTGGATAACCATATTTATAGTCCTGAGTTTCAATTTCCTTGCCGTTTGTATCGACATAGTGTATTGTAATCTTCTTCTGACCCACAGCACGCGCAACGGATGGGGTTGTTTTTGCAGAAAGCTTTTCCTCTTTTATCTTTTTTATAGTACCATTGTCATCAACACTATAACTAAAACTCTTAGACCCTTCACCTAGAGCATTTTCAATTGATGAATCCGCAAAAGTAATCCGAGTTGAATGACCTGTACCTTGAATAACGTTAGCATCTTTTAAAATACTACTAACTTTTCTGTTAACCTCTTCTGTTCTATTAATTTCTTGATACTGATCGCCCATTTGAGCATAGTCGTCAGTTGGCCAAATATCATGATAGGTAGTAGCACCATTTCCTGTCATTTTTCCTAAATTAATAGCAACTGTGTAGGTCCCATTTCCATTATCAATAACAACCGAAGAGTTTTTACCTGCTTGTTTTAATGCCTTAACAATCTCTTCATCAGTTGAATTTGCTGGCAGTTCAACTAATTTGTTATCTGGGTCTGAATTGATGCTAATAGAAGTTGAAGTATCTCCTTTAACAAGATATTTTCCATCCTCACTAATTGCTAAAGTAGAAGTATATCTTTTAAGGTCTGGTTTGATACTAACAATTTTTGACCCATTACCTGGTTTTATACGATGGACAGAAATGATATCACCATTTGGAATTCCTGTTTGTCCAGGGTTGATACCATCGCTTGACAATAAATTATTATAATAATTTGCATCCCCAGTTGAAGTGCCTATTTTTATTGAATTTGCTCTATCGCTACTTGCACTATTATAAACAGCAAAAGGCGCCTGTGCTTTCTCAAATGTTCTTGGTGTTGGTTTAAAAGTAAACTTATTGCCATTTATTTCTAAAATAATATTTTCATAACTTGATTTTGCTGTAAATTTCCCAATAGTCGCTGCTTTTTGAGTGACCGATACCGTCTTTTCAGTATTTTGAGGCATATCTTGGAAACTTTGGTCTAATGTAATTTCATAGGCCAGATTATTTGGATCTGAGTGCACAAATTTAATTGTTCCAACACCCTCGATACGCTCTGATGTTCCAGAACCAAGATTTGAATAATAGGCACCATACGCATTATTTGTTAATTTAACTGGAATACGGAGAACATCACCTTTTTTCAGCGTCCCATCTTGTGTGATTTTAAAGTCCATTTGAACCTTGTCAAAGGGAACTTCTTGAGCAGGCAAAGGTTTTGTATCACCTGAACGCATAACAGTTCCATCTTTAGTCGTAACCGTTACTGAAAAATTCGAGATTTGAGTTGGGTTTTGTTGCAAACTTCTGCGCGTACGTACCGGAGCAGTCGAACGAGGAGTAGCTGCTGTTTGCCCATCAGTAGACTTTTCAACCAGCTTAGACTCAACAGGTGCTGGAGTTTCTTTCGCGACTGCTGTCGAGTTTGAAGGAGCTACGGATCTTTTGTCTGCCCCTTCCACTTTAGGTGCATTTTTTGAAACTGACACTTCCTTTTCTGCTTGTTCAACAGTTGGTGCTGGACCAGTAGCTTTTTCTGTTTCCTTAACTTCTGTGGTTGAAGATACTTTCTCTGACTCCACCACTGCTGATTGATCACTATTATTTTCTGATTTCACATCAGTTGTCGAGCTAGTCTCTACTAGACTGCTCAGATTGTTGTTTTCATCTGCTTGTACAGTTGGTGTGCCAAGCGCTACTCCATATATCGCCAAGCTAGCGATTGCAATCGAAACAAGTCCAACATTTTTCTTTCGTAGAGAAAATTTTTCATGTCTTCCCTTGTAAATTTTAAAACTTTTCACTTTCTATATTCCTTTCTAAGTTTGACATATGATTATTTTATTAGAGATAGACTTTTACAACCTCTACGCATAGAAAACCTCTATTTTACATTATACATTTTGACTTCTGATAATTCAACTGATACGGTTAAAATCCCCCTATCCAATTCAGTGAAAATCTTAATCTATAAGCGATTTAAGCGAATATCGCATTGAATATGTTATCTTATTGAATCTCCCTGTTTATTATATCTTCAAGATGGTATTTAAGCAAAAACATCTTCTTTATAAAAAGAAGGTGTTTGTCAATATTCTACTCTTAGGTCGTATAAATCGTCGATGCGGTCGCAATGGTGTGCCACTGGTTGGCTGTTGTGGCTGCAAAGTCTTTGTCTCCATAAAAATCGTTGAATGGTAGGATTTCGACTTCTAATTCTTCGATACGGTCAAGCTGACCTGCTAAATAAGCCTCGATGCGACTTTCTGCTCGCTTGATCCTTTGCAAGAGTCCGCCCATACGGATATCTACTGTATCCAAACCAAAGACCTTGTTTTCTTTCAGCCATTGGTGGCTAAAGAGTTTGTGAAAGTGTTCGATTTGGCTTCTAAGTTTTGGTAATTCTTGTCTTGCGATTTCTTGCAGACTTTCTTTATCGTTTACTTGGTAGGCCTGACGGATGCGTCGTCCCACATCCACTTTACTGCTTAAAATCTGGTTCAACTGGGCCTGAGTTTCAAAGAGATAGGCGTAGAGGCCTGCTTTATCTTTGATAGAAGCAAGAGTTTCAGCCGCTTGAGCAAAGTGAGGTTTGTCCTGTTCAGGTGTCATGTGTCGGTCAAGAATAGGGCAGAGAACATCCTGATAAAAGACGTAGCGGTTGGGATTGATACCACTGAGATTGCCTGGTAGATCTGGCAAGAGATTGGCTAGGTCAATCTGCATAAAGTCTTCAACCGAAAGACCTGTATTGGTCTTGAAGTGAGCAGACAGACGGTCTAGGTCATTACGGTAGCTGAGTTCTGCCCAGATTTGCAAGCTTGGTAGGATAGAGAACTGGGCTGTTTCGCCACCATTGTCCCCCCAACCAGTCACAATGACTTCTTTGATCTGATTGGCACGACAGGCTTTATTGGCCTCAACAGCAATGAGACGGCTGAAATGGTTGTGAGGCGTAAAACCAATCCACTTCCAAGCACCACCTGCAAAGGCGATATCTTGGCTAATCTTATGGTGATTGCGGAAGTTACGGTTGTATTTTTCTTCGCTGTCTTGGTAATAATCCCAGTAAACCAAGGTTACACGGTCTTTGAGACGGTCTAGGTACAAGCGAGTTTCCTCTGGAATTTCCACATCACGGTCGTACTGGCCATCTGCTGACATGAGTTTGAAGAACATATCGCTCCACATTTGGCAGTGGAAACCATACTTGTCTGCAATATCCAGCACGCGCTCCAAGTGTTGACACATGAGGAGACTACGGTCCACAACACCGTTCAAAACGAGGTAGCGCCCCAAACCAACCAAATGAGCTTCATCCATCCCGATATTGACCTTACGAGTCTGCAGTTTAGACAGAGTCGCAAACATGCCATTAATCAGGTCATAAACCTTTTCTTCGCCAATAAGGAGAATGTCCTCCACATCACGGAGTTCTTGCACTTCCTTAACGCCCCATTTGACAAAGGCTGACAAGTGAGCCAAGGTCTGGATGCAGGGCACAAAGGTCATATCAAACTGCTGGGCATAGGATTCGATTTCCTGCAACTCTTCAGCTGAGTAGGCGCCACGGAAGTAACCAAAGTATGCCTGCCCCTCAATCTGATAGGTGTCTTCCATGTAAAGCTCAAAGGTTGAATAACCCATGAGAGCCAAGACCTCAATCATCTGTTTGGCAGAAGCGACATTTAACACTGCATTTCGGGAACAGTCTGCCATGTAGGCCAACTCTTCGTAAGCTGCCTGCTCCTCAATCTCGACCTTATCCCCTTCTTCCAGAGCTGTTGCCAATAAGGACAAGGCGCGGTAGAGTTGATGGGGTTTGCGATAAGTCAGGTGATAGTGTCCACCCTCACCCTTGAGAGAGATAGAGGCTTGGTCAGACTGAGTGACTGCAACTTCCACATCTGGTAAAGAGATATGTTTTGTCAGCAAGTCGATTGCCTGAGTTTGTTTGGGACTAAGTCCTGTAAATCTTACCATTGGTTTTCCTCCTGTAACCAGTTGACAAGGGCACCGTAAAGATTGGCATCTGCATGATAGGTGCAGGCTTGGATGACAGGTGCGACCGTGTATTCTTCATAGGTATCGACAAAGTTATCAACAGCCTTCCTGACGCCTTGGATAAAATCAGGGTTTTGGCTGATAGAGCCACCCAGACTAATAACATCTGGATCAATCAGATACTGAATATTGAGCAAACCTTGCGCCAGATTACGGTTCATGCGCAAAATAGCTTCTTGACAAAGAGCATTGCCAGCTGCGGCCTCTTGGTAAATCTTGCGTCCGTCCCAGTCAGTCTGACCAGACTTCTTAATTACGTAGCGCACCATATTTCCAGTTGACGCTAGGTGCGACCAGTTGTTGAGCTTTTCCGCAGGCTCGATAGTTGTCATGTAGCCAAACTCTCCTCCCAAGCCGTGGCGACCTCGGTGAAGTTTGCCATTGATAATCATGGCTCCACCGATTCCTGTCCCAATCACGACACAGGCTGCATTTTCAATCTCTGAGTGAGCCAGCAGTTCACTAAGTCCAACACAGTTGGCATCATTTTCTAGATGGACAGGTAGTTGGTGATGAGCAAGGGTCTGGTACCATGAAAAACCATGAATATATGGAATAGCACTAATCCCCTCAATCACTCCTGTTTCTTGATTGACCGCGCCTGGTACACTCATGGCAATGCCGTTATAGTCTTGCTCTGACAGACGTTGGTCTAGCCAAGCCAGTAAATCCTCCAAGTTTTCTGGCGTCGGAGTACTTGTCTTATCTAGTATTTTCCCATCAGGAGTCAGACTGGCAAACTTAATCCCAGTCCCTCCGATATCAATGGTTGCAATCGTCATATTTTCACCAAAAAAGGGGCGAATCAGTAGTTAGTCCTTACTCTTTCGCCCCTCCTTTCTATCTCATAGTATTAGTTATAGAACACTTTAAAACTGTTAAATTTCTTCTTTTTTAATCAATTCTGTACGAATTTCTTGTGGAGCCAATAGTCCTGAATGAACTGGATATGGTCGTTCAAGTAAGTCCAAAATGGTTTGTTGGTGTTCTGAAATGCGCACATTTTCTTGACTCATATTGTAGTAACGGAGTACATATCCTTCTTCATTTTCCGCCACTTTAAAGGCTGTTGGGCAAACTTGTGGTAAGCTGAGTGCCGCATGACTCAAGAGGCTACCAGTCGCAGCAACACTTCCTTCTTGTTTAGCAACTTGAAGACTAGTGAATGGTGTTTGGAAGGCTTTGGCACGACGGAAGGCTGAGAAGCGTTCCCCTGCTTGGTGGCATTCAAGCGCAAACTCGACTTCAAACTCACGCAAGCACTGAGCCTCTGGTGTCGGAAAGTAACCCCAGTCACCTAGCTCACCTGAGGCACGAAGGATGGTCACTGCAATGGTATCGTCGCCAAGGATTTCATACTCGTGCAGTCCTTTATTAGCCACCGTCACCCCTTTTTCATCATCATACAGACTGACAAAGGCTTGTTGGTGTTGTGGATTTTCAGGATTTTCCCAAGAAGCCGCTGGTTTATTTGGTCGTGTCACCACCTCATAGATGCTTTCAGAGTCATTGCTTGGACGAGTGTTATGAGTCTTAACCAAGAGACGGATACGGTGGTCCTTGGCTGTGTTAGTAAAGCGAGTCTTGAAGCGTATTTGTGGATTGTCAACAAAGACGGTCATCTCTGTTTCCAGAGGAAGGGTTGTCAACTCTTCTGAACGTCCAGCCTCACGCTTCATAAACTCGATGATACCTCTCTGCTCCGCATCCAGTTTTTCGTCTGCACTTACTGGAATTGTCAATTCATGCTTGAGCAAGATCTTGGCAAAACGAGCTGTATTTTCCAAGACTTCACAGCCTTTGAGTTCTGCGTAGATAGGCTCTGTTCCTTTTGGTTGGAAGTAGATGTACTCATTTCCAATGTCACCACGGTCTTCAAAGCGAATAACATCTTCATAAGCTTCATGAGTTGTCTTGTCATAAACTGTGATGTTGTCATCCACACTGACTGTCACAAATGGCGTATCAATCACTCCATTTTGGTAAATACCATCACGGTGTTCTTGTTCTCCTTCAAGCAATTGGAAGGTTGTCCAAGAGAGAGGTGCTAGATGAACAGGGACTGTTACGCGCACTTGTCGAGCGATACGAGCCTGACGGAACTTGTCTTTTGGCAAATCATACTCAAAATTAGCTCCCAGATCTTCGATTTTCGCTTCTATAGCATGTCCTTCCAAGTCTTCGACACGGTAGTTTGGCAAGGTCAAGGCTGCCATTTTCTTATAACCTTCTGTTGGGTGCAATTCCTTGAAATCACAAATCGCCACATCAATCACTGTGCTGACCGTATCAACCTTGTCATGCAAGCCTGTATTGATAACCGTAAAGAGATGGTCGCTTTGGGCTTCGTGGGTTGCAATTTTACCCTTCCACTCGTTGAGAAGATTGGTCTTAACGAAGTTTCCTACTTGGTTGACCTTGGCAAAACGTGTCTCCATCTCGCGGTGAACTTCGTCCACGCTACAGCCACAGATACTATCATGGGGCGCATTTTGTAGAAGGACTTTCCAAGCATAGGTCAACTGGTCCTTGTGGTTATGCCCGCCAGTGATGACAGTCAATGGTTCCACTACTTGCTCCAGCAAGTTACTGTTCTCTTGGAAGGCTTGTTTGAGGTAAATGCGGGAAGAAGAAGTGTTGGCAAGTGTGTACCAACCGTCTGTTTCTTGACTGGTCAACTCACCTGTAACCGTTGATAGTTGCTCCGGTAGGGCACTTTCTACTGCGTGGATATAGTCATCAAATGAACTATGCACAAAGGTCACATCTGGGAAGAGTTCATTTGCCACACGAATGGCTTCGCTCAGATTTCGCTGTACAGGCTGGTGATCACAGCCGTTCATCATCAACCATTGGTTGGTCGAAGCGTAGTCACGCACATCTGCCAATTTTTGTTTCCAGAAAGTCAAGGCTTGGTCCTTATCCACTGGAATTTCATTCCCGTTACTGTACCAGTTGGCAAAGAGGATTCCGAGGACACGACTTCCGTCCGCACCCTGCCAGTACATTTCTGAAAACTGGGAAGTGAACTGCTCATCTTCGAGGACTTGGTTGTCAAAGCCAATCGGCTTCACACCACGTCCAAAGGCTGCCACGTGAATGCCTGATTTTTGAAGGATTTGAGGAGCTTGTCCCATATTTCCAAAAGTATCTGGGAAGTAACCAATCTGGGTTGATTTGCCCCATTTTGCACATTCTGCTTGGCCAATCAAGGTATTGCGGACGTTGGCTTCACTTGAGATCAAGTAGTCATCCTGCAGGATGTAAAAGGGACCAATTTTGAGTTTGCCTTGGTCGATGTAATCTTGGACTTTGTCGCGATTTTCAGGACGAATTTCCAAGTAGTCATCGAGGACAATGGTTTGACCATCCAAATGGAAGCTCTTGAACTCAGGATCATTTTCAAAGAGGTCAAAGAGATTGTCAAACAACTCCACCAACTGCATGCGGTGGCTTTCAAAAGGTAAGTACCACTCACGGTCCCAGTGACTGTGAGAGATAATATGTACAACAACATTTTCCATGAAGTAAAACCTCATTCTAACTTAAATTTAAAAATATATTTGTGATTCTTTACCAGAATCTATCGAGCTAAAACTCATTATCGAATATCCAAGTAATCCAAGACTAACTCACAGAACATCATGTTGGCCCAGGAGAACCATTCGCGAGAGTAGAGCGTTGGATCATCTACGTGGAAGCTTTCATGCATGACACCTGTCCCACCATCGCAGGCAACGAGCTGATCGAGCAAAAATTTCTTCTCCGCCTTATCTCTTGTTGTCAAACCTTGGATAGAAAGGGCGATTGGCCAGATATAGCGATAGAAGGTATGAGAACTTCCGAGACCGCTAGCGTATGCTCCTTGGTAGAAGTATGGATTTTCAGGACTCAGAATGGTGCGACGAGTAGCTTGGTAAACTTCATCGTCAATATCGCAGTAACCAAGATAGGGAGCAGCCAGTAGACTCGGTACGTTTGGATCATCCATGATGCTAGCATTTCCTAGGCCATCCACTTCAAAGGCGTAAATCTTTTCACCCTTGCTGTTGGTGGTGTAGGCATAGTTTTCAATACCTTCTTGGATCTCTGCTTGCAGGCGTTTAGCGTCTGCGATGATGTTTTGGCTATCTGTTAGGTCTAGTTCTGCAAAGATTTCTTGCACATAACCCAAGACAACTACGGCAAACATATTGGACGGAATCAAATAGCTATACTGACAGCAGTCATCACTCGGACGAAAGGCTGACCAGGTCATACCTGTCACTGCAAAGTCAGGTCCAAAACCATCATTTACCAGTGTGTCTTCCTTTCGGTCTGTATCCCGAACAAAGCGATATGGAGAGTTGTTGTGGTCCTGCTCCACCGTCCAGAGATGAAGGATTTCCTTGGTTGCTGTAACAAAAGTTTCATCAAACTGACTGGTTTCACCAGTCTCTTTCCAAAGAAGATAAGCCAACTGTAATGGATAGCAAAGCGAGTCCACCTCATACTTGCGTTCCCAAATCCAGCCGTTAAGGTCTGTGTGATCAGTCTCATGGTGACCCTTCCAGTTCTCCTCAATATTAAAGGAGTTGGCATAGGGATCCTTGAGCACCAAGGTCATCTGACGCTTGACCAAACCTGCAATGGTCTGACGTAAGAGAGGATCTTTTTTAGCCACATGCAAGTAGGGTCTGAGTTGGGCTGTTGAATCCCGAAGCCACATGGCAGGAATATCCCCTGTGAGTACAAAAGTTGAACCATCTTCTAGAATCTCGACCGTGTTGTCCAAGGTGTCGGTGTAGCAACGCTCAAAAACATCCACCCACTCCGGATGGTCCTTGGCCCGCTCCGCTACTTCATCTAGCCATTTTCTAACAATTTCTTTCAAATAAATCATCGTGCAGTTTCCTCTTTCAAACAAGTTTCATGTTCAGTATAAAAAAAAACGCCTCCAAAAGATATACACAAACTAAAGGCGTTTTGAAACAAACTTATGCAAAAAATTAAGTAGAGATTCCTATTGTTTCGTTTATTCTAAAAATCATAGTCATCATCTAGCATTGCTTCTGCATTTCCCATTAGATACCCCGCACCCACTTGAGAAAAGAAATCGTGATTAGCAGTTTCAATCGAAATACCATTCATGACAATTGGATTCACATCAGACGCTGTGATATTCGAAAAATAACTTTGAAAACCCATATTTTGTAGCGCTTTATTGGCATTGTATTTAACAAATACCTTTATTTCTTCTGCCAAACCAATAGGCGCATAGACCTCATCCGTATATGCAAACTCATTTTCTAAAAGATCATCTAAAAAACGATACATCCAAGTTATGAACTCATGTTGTTCTGCCTCTGAGAGCTCATCAAAAGTTAAGCGAAACTTATATCCCAGATAAGTCCCATGTACAGATTCGTCCCTAATTACTAATTTAATTAACTCTGCTAGATTAGCTAGTTTATTTTGTCCACGATACCAAAGCGGTATGAAAAAGTTGCTATAGTATAGGATTCCTTCTAAAAAGACACTCGCAACCATCACCTGTAGAGGGGTTCCATGCTGATACATCTCATTTATCTTTTGGGCTTTATACTGCATTTTAGGATCCTGATTCATCCAATCATATATTTTCTCAATTTCCTTAAAAGTATTTAACGAAATCAATATGGTACCGTATGTCTTAGCATGGATAGATTCCATAAATGTAAAATCACTCAGAACCGCTCTCTCCTTGCGAGTTCGAACGTGCTGTTTAATAGAATACAACCCCTCTTCAGATTGAAGCGTATCAAGCAAAGCCAAGCCCCCTACCGCTTTCTTGACAACCTCTTTTTCCGGATCTGATAGTTGCTTCCAATCAAGCAAGTCATTTGATACTGGAACACGAGTATCAATCCAAAACTGTGCCGTGGCTTTATCCCAAACATAGTCGTCTAACTCATCCTCAACTTCTTTCCAATTTAATGTCCGATGTAACATATAAATCCTCCTCAAAAATCATAGTCATCATCACGTGATTCTTCTATCCTATGGATAGACAGCTGCCCGAGAAGCTCGTGCTTTCTCAATCTGTTCAATACTCGATCAAGCGCAGAGAGAATCTCCCTATCAACCGGGTACCTCTCTTTGACCCCGATAATCTCTAACAAACGATTGGCTTCTCTTTGTACAAGGTTCCGCGCCAATTTTTGAATGTCAGCATCTACATAAAGTTCACAAATAATCTTCCCCTCTGTTTCTAAGATTCTATCAATCATTTCAACAGCCCAGGTTTGAAATGAGATTTGGTCAGCTCTATCCATTCTTGCCAAAAGAAGATTGACTTTATGTATCAGATAGTCACAATGCAATGACTCATTCAAGAGAATCATTTTCACCATTTCGCCAAGATTAGTAAAGCCCTTTTGAATCCACAATTTCATCAAAAAAGCAAGTTGACTATAAGTCATAATTCCTTCCACACAAGTAGCCATAAAGCGCTTCTGAATCGCATTTTTACTATGATATACCGTATCGACTCTTTCTAGTCGCTCCACTACCAATTTATGTTGATCTACCCACTCAAATAAGGAGGCCACCTCCCGCTCGTCCTCATTAAAGGAGTATAAAATAGTATTATAGGCCTTGGTATTTACCATTTCAGTGAACTGTAGATTGTTTACAATAGCAACCTCCTGTTGCGAGCGTTCACTATGCCGTATAAACTCCTCCGCCTCTAACGACTGATAAGTTGATAAATTTGCAAGAAAGATCAGCGAGCGATTTAATTCCTGCTTTTCCTCTGCCGACAAACGATTAAAAGCAGGTTTGTCATTTTCAATTGGAATTCGATTGTCTAGCCAAAATAACGATGTCGCTCTCTCCCACGTAGCGTTATCTAATTCATCCTCAATCTCATTCCAGTTGATTGCTTTGTAATATAGAAATTTTTTTGACATCTTCTCTCCTTAAATCATACAAGATTCACAGCTATTTACACTGTTAAATTCGTCATCCTCTGTATAGGTTCTGACATAATAAAGTGATTTTATCCCTTTTCGCCATGCGTAATTCCGAAGGCGATTCAAGTCACGTGTCGTTAGCATTGTATTTCCCTTAGTTTTCCATTCATACAGTCCTTCAGGTAATTGAGAACGCATAAAGAGAGTCAGACTCATTCCCTGATCAATATGTTTTTGTGCGACTGCATATACATCAATAATTTTACGCTGATCCATGTTATAAGCAGTCTCATAAAATGGTAAGGTATCATTGGACAGATACGGAGCGGGATAAAAGATCGATCCCACCTTCTTTTCCTGCCGATTTTCTACCAACTGAGTAATCGGATGAAGAGAAGCGCTCGTTTCATTGATATAAGAAATAGAACCATTAGGCGCTACTGCTAAACGATTTCGATGGTAGAGACCATCTTTCATGACCTTCTCCCTTAGCACCTTCCAATCTTCTTTCGTTGGAATAGGCATATTCTTAAAAATGGCTGCTATCTTAGGAAATCTAAATACAAAATCCTGCTCTACATATGGTGAAAAGTAACTTCCATCGGCATAGCGTGAATCCGCAAATTCATAGAATGTCTCATGTCGCTCTCTTGCGATTCTATTGCTAGATACTAAAGAATAATAATTCAATGCTAAGAAATAAGCTTCTGTAAATTCTAAAGACTCTTTTGAACCATACTTGATTTGGTGCAAGGCGAGGGCTGTGTGTAATCCCATCGCTCCGAGTCCTATCGTATGGTAGAGACGATTTCCCTTATTTACTGTAGGCACCTCTTCGACAGACTCTAGATCCGTAACAGTCGTTAAGGCACGAACCATTGCATCAACAGAGGCAGCAAAATCTTCAGATTTTAGTAAATTAACAATATTAGTTGATCCAAGGTTACAACTAATATCCGTTCCTACCTCATGATAGGACAAATCATCATTCAATACAGATGGAGTCTGTGGTTGCAAAATCTCCGAGCAAAGGTTACTCATAATGATTTTCCCTTTGACGGGATTCGCACGATTAGCGACATCAATATTTAAAATATAAGGATAGCCAGACTCTTGTTGCAAACGGGAAATTTCCTGTTCCAATTCTCTCGCTTGAACAACCGTCTTTTCGATAGCTGGATTTACAACCAATCGGTCGTATTCAGCCGTGATATCTACATACGAAAAAGGTTTCCCATAGACTTTTTCAACATGATAAGGATTAAACAGATACATGGGTTGATTTGTTTTAATCAGCTCGTAATACTTATCCGGAACGACCAACCCCAGGGAGAGGGTTTTAACACGAATTTTTTCATCTGCATTTTCCTTCTTTGTCGATAAAAAGGCGAGAATATCCAGATGAAAAACGTTTAAGTAAACGACCCCTGCCCCATTTCTCTGTCCTAGTTGATTGCTATAGCTAAAAGAGTCTTCTAGTAGTTTCATTACAGGAAGCACTCCCGAAGAAGCATGTTCAATTCCTTTTATAGGAGAACCACTGGCACGTAGGTTCGATAAATTCACTCCAACCCCACCACCAAGTCTAGAAAGTTGCAAAGCAGAATTGACCCCACGTCCGATAGATAACATAGAATCATCAAGATCTATCAGAAAACAAGAAACCATCTCACCACGCCGTTTTTTCCCTGCATTTAAGAATGTGGGGGTCGCAGGTTGGTACCGTTGGGTGATCATTTCCTCCGCAATTTTTGTTGCTAAGTTCTGATCGCCATTTCCTAGATAGAGGGCATTAAGGAACACCCGGTCCTCGAACGATTCCAAATAGGTCTTGGAATCATCAGTCTTTAGTGCATATTGATTATAAAATTTATAAGCTCCCATAAAACTCTTAAAGGCAAAACCATGTTCCTTGATCTTTTGATATAAATCCTCTAAAAAATTACTATCAATCTCACCAGACTCCCCACGATACAAGCCCACAACCTCTTCATCCACATAATTCTCTCGAATTAAATACTGGAGACGTTCTTTCAAACTTGAAAAATGCATCGTATGAGGTTCAATTTCATTCTTTAAATAGTCCGTTAAGGCTTCTCTATCATAGTAAAGAGGAATTTCACCATCAATTGGAATGTTCACCATATTGTTCAAAACAAAATAATTCTTAGTAGCTGACATCTATTTTTTCCTCCACTTTCTCAAAACTAGCTAAAATATGTTTGGAGATCCTCTCTACATCTTCATCTGTCCCACGTAATTCAAAAACATCTATAACAGGAAAGCCAAACTGCTCTGCATATTGAAAAGCCGTTAGACAGAATTGCTTATTGAAATTTCGATTACCGCTTCCTATAATTCCTAAGCAATAACGAAAATTTCCTTGATACTCCAAAAATTTTCGAAGGTTTCCCGTTAGAATTTCTTGGAATCCAGTATCAATTCCATTTCCCCCCTCTAGATAAGTTGGTAAAAAACTGACAAAGGGACCATCTACCGTAATCGCTTTTCCCTTTAAATCTTTTATATTCAAAGACTCAACTTCTCTATGATGCGTCGTCTTTATATATTGACTGACCCGTTGTACAAAAGAACTTGTATTCCCACTTAAACTAATATAATAAAATCTAATTTTTTGCATGACTCCTCCTTTTTTGGTACAATATATTGTGTTTGTCGAATACATCTACGCTATATATTGTGTTTTTTATTTTACTGTATCTAAATGATAAAAAAATTGATATTCGTCAAGTTTCTATAAATTTCTTCAAAATTAGGAGTTTCTATGTCCCAACCATGCTTTTATACCGTTCCCCTTTTTAGCTCCCTCTCCCGTGATGAACTTCAGGGTATCCAAAGTCTGTTTCACCATAAGAAATTTAAAAAGGGCGAGTTAATTTTCTCACCCTTTGATGAGGAAACCTTAATCATTGTTAATAGAGGACAATTTAAGGTCTATCGTCTGACTAATGATGGAACCGAGCAATGCATCCGTATCGTTGGCAAAGGAAATTACGAAGGAGAAAACTATCTCTTTGAAGAGAATAATCAGGATCTCTACGGAGAAGCCTTGGTCTCTACAGAAGTCTGTGTCATTTATAAAAAGGATTTTCAATACCTTCTCCAGAGCTTTCCACATTTTAGTTGGCAACTTCTACGTCTCAATGCCAGAAAAGCAATTCAGACGGAAGAACAAGTCACCTTATTGGCCCTTGAAAAAATAGAACAACGCCTAGCTTGCTATCTTATTCATCTTACCGAAAAAAGTGACAATCCTAAACTCACCTTCACTTTGCCAATTTCAGAAAAGGAACTTGCCAGTTACCTTGGAACGAGACCCGAAACCATTTCGCGAAAATTTAAGATTTTTGAAGAACATCACTATATTCGAAAAGTTCGTCGTACCATTCATATCATAGATGATCAAGCTTTAAGGAATTTATATTGATCTGAAGCTTTTTTGTTCATTTCATGTTATACTATATAAAATATAAAACGTTTACAAAGAGATAATCATGAAACCACTACTTGAAACCATCGATACCCGCTTTGGTACTGCTAGCAAGCATGCCTTTTCTCGGGGAAATACCCTGCCCTACACAGGCGTCCCTTTCGGAATGAATTATTTTGTGCTTCAGACCAGTGACCAGGAGGGTTCTTGGTTTTTCGATCCGCATCTGCCCATATTTCAGGGAATTCGATTAACCCATCAGCCCAGTCCTTGGATTGGCGACTACTCTTGGCTGCTTCTGACACCTGTTACAGGCCAGCTAGGTGGAGACAGCCTCTTCCATCGTCAGTCTTCCTATGACCTAGACAAGGCCTCCTTCCAGCCTCATTATATGAAGATTTTCTCCCTGCGCTATCAGATTGAAAGCCAACTGACACCGACTTGCTATGGCGCTTCTATTCGTTTGGAGCAAAAGCAAGGCAAAGCCCTCTCCCTCTATCTTCATGCAGCAGATGAACTGACCGTAGAGCAAGTAGATAAGAGGAATCTTGCCCTAAGACAAGACGGAAAAACAGAGACCAATAAAAGTCCTCTGATACTCTTTACTGCTCTACAAATGAATACGGATATTCTTGCTGTCAGCCAAGAAAGTGGAGACTGGCGAATTGACTTAGCAAACAGTCATGCTGAGATTCAACTAGCAACTTCTTTCATCTCCCCTTCTCAAGCTCTAATCAATCTACCTCAAGAAGATTTTGATAGCTGTAAAGAAAATGCACAAGCGAACTGGGAAAATCTCCTCCATCATTTTGACGTTATCGAGACAGGAGAGGTTGACCGAACCTTCTTTGATCACTGTCTTTACAGACTCTTCCTATTTCCTCAGACTTTTTATGAGATTGATGAATCAGGGCAAACCATCCACATGGATCTGGCTACTGGTACTGTCAAACCCGGCGTCCTCTTTAGCAACAATGGTTTCTGGGATACCTTCCGCACCACCTTCCCCCTCTTTGCCCTTATCATACCGGAGCACTATCACCGCTTTCTAGAAGGTTTCCTCAATAGCTACCGCGATACTGGTTTTCTGCCTAAATGGCTAGCCCCAGATGAACGTGACATGATGCCAGGGACTCTATTGGACGGTATGATCGCAGATAGTGCCTGCAAGGACATGGCTCCTGACTTGGAAGAAGAACTCCTCCAAGCCATGTTGGAGACAGCCACTAAGTCCGACCCTCTCGGCATCAATGGTCGTCACGGTTTGGCACAATACCAAGAATTAGGTTATCTCTCTACCGACCACCACGAAAGTGTCAGCCACACGCTTGATTATGCCTATAGCGATTTTTGTATCGCCAGTTGCGCCGAAAAGCTTGGTCAGAATGACATCGCGGAAACTTATAGAACTGCATCACAAAATTACCGCCATCTATTTGACGCTGAGACAGGTTACATGCGAGCGCGTGATAGTCAAGGAAACTTCCGCCCTGACTTCTCCCCTTATAGTTGGGGACGCGATTATGCCGAATGCTCTGCCATTCAAGCGACTTTAGGCATTCTACACGACATCCCTGGCTTAATCCAACTGATGGGTGGAAAAGAAACCTTTAGCCACTACCTTTTGAAAGCCTGTCAGGATGCTCCTCTCTTTGAAACGACTGGCTATGGTTATGAGATTCACGAGATGAGCGAGATGGCTACTGCTCCCTTTGGACAAGTCGCCATTTCCAACCAACCTAGTTTCCACATCCCTTATCTCTTCCGCTACAGTGACTACCCTGACTACACTGCTCTTCTCATCAAGTCGATACGTCAGAAAGCCTTTCACCCAAGTTGGCAAGCCTATCCTGGCGATGAGGACAACGGTAGTCTCTCTGCTTGGTACATCTGGTCGGCTCTTGGATTCTACCCGACCTGTCCAGGCAAACCCAGCTACGACCTCGGAATCCCTCTCTTTGACCATCTGCGTGTCTACCTAGCTAAGGAAAATAAATGGCTAGATATCCATGCTGAGCAAAACTACAGCCATTTTAACTTTGTCAAAGAGTGTCGATTAGACAAGACCTCTGTATCTAGCATCCAACACCAAGACCTCTTGAAAGCTGAGCAACTGATCTTCACCCTCAGCTGGCTACCAAATCACTATTAACCAAAAGAACCTTTGCATCGCGCAAAGGTTCTTTTTTTATGAAACTTGGACCTGAAGCTGGTCAACAAGCTGACCACCCACCGTTAGGTTCAGATAGAAATCCAAGGTTTTATCTCCTGTATAATACAAGGTTGGAAGCGTCAATCTTTTTTCAGTCTCGCCAACTTGAAACTCAATAGCTTGAATCTCATCCTGATAAGCGACACCATGCACACCCGTCCCTGGTTGAATCGAAATCTTAGCTTCCAAAGGACCACTACATTCTCTGCGCTTGACTGTAAAATAGGCATTTTCTCCCTTGGTCACAGCTAGACTTTTTTCTGAAAACTCTAGCTGCTGAACAGCTTCTTTTTTTGACAAGCTAGGTGTTTTATAAAGTGAAATCATAGTTAATACTGGCAAATCCTGTGCCTCTGTGATGATTACACGCACCTTCTGAGCCTCTACCATGGATCCTCGCAAAAGGCGTTTATAGCCCACTGTAAATCCTGATCCAAACTCCTGCCAGACACCATCCAACTCTACCTGAACATGGAAAGCAACGATGCGTTGTCCTAGCTTCAAATCTTCCCTCAGCTCGATCACATCAAAAGTTTTAGGTGACTCTAAATCGAGCTCTAAATGGACTGGCAACTCTGCATCACTTGCCCATGAACTGGTCTTCCGTCCATCTGTCAGGTTAGAACAGGCAAAGTCTGGTGATAGAGCCGGACCAGATACCTTGGCTCCCAAAGCCAAATCTTCTTTGTAGAGCTCATCACAGTAAGCTCTAAATTCATACAGTCTCTGGATATCCTTTTCGTCAAAGAGGCCATCTTTATTAGGCGGAATATTGAGCAAGAGAGGGGTTCCCCGCCCCACTGAGTGAAAGTAGATTTCGACCAATTCCTCAAGAGACTTGGGATCCTGATCCTCATGGTAAAACCAACCCGGCCGGAGGGAAACATCTGCCTCGCCGATTGAAAACAGCGTCCCCAAGGGGTCTCCGTGCTGTAGATAATCTAATGCAGCTTCTGTCCCCAACTGGTCTGGTTTGACTTTTTGCCACAAGGGATCCCCTGCATAGCCTCGTTCATTCCCAATCCAGCGGATACTAGTCCCTTCAGTTGAGAAAATCAAACAATCATCCTGCAAATCACGAATGGTTTCAAACCAGGTCTTAAACTCATAGTTGACTTTCTGGGCCCCTTCGCCTCGAGCACCATCCATCCACACCTCAGAGAACTTCCCGGCATTGCCATAGGCAGAATTTGACAAGATTTCCTTCAACTGAGCCAGATAGTAGCCATTGTATTCCGCTTCTCGGTCCACGTGATAGAGGGGACTGTGAGCATCCCAAGGAGACAAATACACTCCCATGTCCATGTCAAACTCAGTCGCAGCTTTGGAAACCTCAAGGAGCAAGTCCCCCTTTCCATCCCTCCAAGGGCTAGCCTTGACCGAATAATCTGTATGTGCTGTCGGGTAGAGGACAAAACCATCGTGGTGCTTAACCACCAAAATCAGTTTTTTAAAACCTGTTTCTTTGAGTACCCGAACCCATTCACGCGCATCCAACTTGGTCGGGTTAAAACGCTTGGGATCCTCTTGCCCACTTCCCCATTCCTGGTCATAAAAGGTATTGGGGCCAAAATGGATAAAGGCAGCTAGTTCATCCTCTAAATAATCCAGCTGGGCCTGACTTGGTAATGGTCCATGTGGTTTTATGTTCGTCATCATCTCATATCTCTTTCTCTTGTTCACAAAGTTATCCACAACTTGTGGATAAGAAAACATACCTAAAAACTAGTCTTTTCAGACTCCAGCTTTTAGACCTGGAAGCTTTCACCCTAAACAAAACTTTGTCAAATAGCTTTATACTAGGGTTTCTACTAGCTTTCTAGAAAGTCACTAATATACGGAACTATTATCAGGATACTTCAACACCATGAGTTGTATGTCATTTCCTCCTAGACTTATCCACAGACTGTGAATAAACTATTATTCCAGACTGCTCTCTCCTTGACTATAACAAAAAGCGATAGTAGCGTCAATATGACTAAGATTTCTTCCTAAATCCCCTGAAAAGATTCTATAATTTGTACAATCGTAGCTTTTGCATTCGTCAGCTAGTAAGAATCAGCCAGTAGAAAATGACTGCTTTATCACATTGTGAACAGCACAGCTGTGGTACTATAATACCTAACAACCTAATCATTTCCAGCAAAAAATCCCGCAGATTTGCGGGATCTTCTCTTGCATCAATGCGCCAACATTTCTTGGGCGATTTCTTGTCCAGATAGGTTATCTGGGTAGTAGGTTGGCCAGTTATCCATCTCTTCAAAGAGGGCTTCTTGGCTGGTACCTCCAAAGAAGATATGGAAATGTTCTGCCTTAACTGGGGCGATATTGTGGTCACTAAACTGAACATACTTGAACTGTCCAGCGTCCGCATCTGTCGCTTCAAAGAGGAAGCGCACGCCACGATTGCCTTTCTTATAAGTCAAGATTTTCTTACCGACATACTTGTAGGTGAATTTCTTGCTTTGGCCACCTTGAACAAATTCCATAGTATTATCCGTAATGTTGATCTTAGTCACATCTGTCTGATAGCCTTTTCTATAGTAGGCCTTGTACTCATCCTTTGTCATCTTGCCAGTCAACTTAGCCTTGTAGTCAAAGACTTGATCAAAAGTTCCATCCTCAAGGAAAGGATAGACAGACTGCCAGTTACCAGTATAGTCACTTAAGGTGCGGTCTTTGACATCTGCATCCTCAAAGTAACCATTGTGAACTGTCTTGGTGTTTTCTTCCTTTTCTGGCTCGATTTCCGGTCCTTCTTGATCTGTTGTCTGCTTCAAAGCCTTGAGGTTTTTCTCCATGATAGAGATATAGTTCTCACCAGCCTTGGTTGCTTCTTCTGTCAGGCTTTCTAGCGGATTGAGCACATCTAGTTTGACGCCCGTTTCTTTTGAGAGGGTATTGGCGAGGGCTTGTGAGGCATTTTCTTCAAAGTAGATATAAGAAATCTTGTTTTTCTTGATATACTCTGTCAATTCTGCCAAACGTGCTGCCGATGGTTCTGCATCTGGTGAGAGACCTGAGATGGATACTTGCTTGAGACCGTAGTCCAAGGCAAGGTAGTTAAAGGCAGCGTGCTGGGTCACAAAGCTCTTTTGTTTGGCTTGAGACAAGCCATCTGTGTAGGCCTTGTCCAATGCTTGCAATTTTTCGATATAGGCAGCTGCATTCTTCTCAAAAGTCTCTTTTTTATCAGGATAATCTGCTGACAAGCTGTCACGGATATGCTCTACCAGTTTGATGGCGCGTGCTGGTGAAAGCCAAACGTGGGGATCGTAGTCGTGATGGTGACCCTCACCGCCATGGTCATGTCCTTCCTCTTCTTCCTCACCACCTGGCAAGAGGAGCATATCACCTGTCGCCTTGATGGTTTTCACTTTTTTCTTATCCAAGGATTCTAGCAATTTAGGAACCCAAGTTTCCATATTTTCATTTTCATAGACAAAGGTATCTGCGTCTTGGATTTTGGCAACTGCCTTGGCAGACGGTTCGTATTCGTGAGGTTCTGTACCAGCACCGATTAGAAGTTCTACATTTGCAGTATCTCCCGCGACTTGCTTGGTAAATTCGTAGACAGGGTAAAAGGTTGTCACGATATTTAGCTTCCCCTCTGCCTGCTTTTGATTGGAACAAGCCACTAAAAACAAGGCACATAGACTAGCTAGTAGTAAGCTAATTTTTTTCATTTCATTCTCCTATTTGATAAAGCGTTTCAGTAGACTGACTAACAAAAAGACAGCTACAAAGATAATGGTAATACTAGCGCTGGCAGGGGTTTCCGCATAGTAGGAAATATAGAGACCTGCCACCATTCCCAAAAAGCCAATAGCACTAGCTAGCAACATAACGGATTTAAAGTTTTTCCCCAGACGAAGGGCAATACTAGCTGGCAAGACCATAATGGTCGACACCAAAAGGGCTCCTGCAGCTGGAATCATAAGGGCAATGGCCACCCCTGTCACCATGTTAAAGAGGATAGACATAGTACGAACTGGTAAGCCATCCACAAAGGCCGTATCCTCATCAAAAGTCAGGATATACATTGGTCGCAAGAACAAGAAAGTCAAGAGTAAAACGACCGCAGCAATAACAAAGAGGGCAATGACCTGCTCCTGACTAATGGTCACAATAGACCCAAAGAGATATTGGTCCAAACTCATGGAACTCGAACTTTTTCCCTTACTCATCACGATAAGGGAGACTGCAAGCCCTGTAGACATGAGGATGGCAGTTCCGATTTCCATAAAGTTCTTGTAAACCGTACGGAGATACTCTAGAAAGACCGCAGCGATCAGGACGATAGCAATGGTTGAAATCGTTGGAGAAATCCCCAGAACCAGACCAAAGGCTACACCTGAAAGTGAGACGTGACTGAGTGTATCACTCATGAGACTCTGACGACGCAAGATAAGGAAGGTTCCAAGAACTGGAGAAAAGAGACTCATGGCAATGACCGCCAAGAAGGCACGCTGCATGAAGTCATAAGATAACAAACTAAGCATGTTCCACCTCCTGGTCGCTTTCGTGAACGTTGAAACAACGCCACGGCGAGTCTTGGTTACGGACTAGATGAATATTGCGATCCGCATAGTCCTTGACCTCCTCAGGGTCATGGGTAATCATCAAAACAGCCTTGCCATGATGATGGGCACTATGGTGCATGAGTTCGTAAAATTCATTTTTGCTTCCAGCATCCATCCCTGTCGTCGGCTCATCCAAGACAAAGATATCTGGGTCAGAAGCAAACATCCGTGCAATAACCGCCCGTTGCTTTTGCCCACCAGAGAGGGAGCCAATTCGTTTATCACGGTGTTCCCACATACCAACTGAGTCTAGACTGGCCTTGATATGCTCCTCATCGTGGGCATTCAAACGACGGAACCAGCCCTTTCGCGGATAGCGACCCGACTTGACAAATTCATAAACTGTACTTGGAAAACCAGCATTAAAACTGGCAATCTGCTGAGGAAGATAAGCTATCCTAAGCTTTTTACCATGAGTGTTTGTCTTTGAGATGGTTACCTTGCCAAGTCTCGGCTGCAAGATGCCCAGACTCGCCTTGATAAGCGTCGTCTTGGCAGCCCCATTTTCACCAGTCAGGGTGACAAACTCCCCACTATCAACACTATAGTTGATATGCTCGAGGACAGGTTCCTTGTCATAATAGAAAGACAAGTCCTCTACTGTAATATACCGCATTATTTGATTTCTCCTACTAAAGCAGTTAAAAACCGCTGGATAACTTCTTGTTCATTTGGAGTAAACTGACTTGCCACTTGTTCATAGGCTAAGAGCGTGTGTTCATGATGATGGTGGTGTTCCTCTGCCACTGGTCGAGCCAGCTCTGTCAGTTGATAAAAAATCACACGCGCATCCTTTGGATCTCTCGATGTCTCTAACATGCCCTCTTTGACCAAAGACTTGATAGCCTTGGTCACTGCCGCCTGACTGACATTAAGGCGACGGGCCAGCTCCGAGTTGGTTAAGGATTCTTCCGACAAGAGCATGAGGATGTGTTCCTGAGTGTTGGTCAAGGCTACGTCACTCGTGCAATGCCCAATTAGAATTTCATGCTGGTTCTCAGATCTCAAGATCACCTCGTTTAAAAAGTTATCGATTTCCTGTGCAAGCTGTCTCATGTGTTACTCCTTCCCTAGCTATCTTTTCCGTAAAAAAACTTAGATAACCACCGATTCTTTACTGGTTAATTATATCATAAACCAAAAAAGAGTCAAGGGAAAAAGGAGTAAAAACGTTTCCCTAGACTCTTCTAGATGTGAAATTTAACCTATTTTAGCTTTGGTTTTCTGCTCGATAAGATACCTGCCAGACCAGCTACCATTCCCATCAAGAGCAAGAAGATGGATTGTTCACTTCCTGTATTTGGGAGAGCTTTTTCTGAGACAACTGCCTTCTTGCTAAATTGACCTGCCACCTCATAAGTCAATGGCACATTCGTAGTCGCATCGCTAGCAGCTGCATTCGTTTGAGGCGTTTCTACCGGCAGACTAAAGATTGTAGAATCCACAGAAATCGTCCGCGAGTTTGGATTGATCTTTTCATACTGGGTCAAATCAGCAGTTTTCAAATATTCTTCAAAAGCTGCATCCATAGATGGGCCTTCTTCACGCGCGCCACCTAACATAGTGTAGCCATCGCCACCCGCAGCTAGAAAATCATTAGTTGCAAGATAGTAGGTTTTTGCGAGGTCTAGGAGATCATAACGACCAGTTGTGCGGTTTTTAACCTGAATAGCCAAGACACGTTTACCTGATGGTAGGTTGGTATCATAGTAGACCTTCACACCCGAAACTTGCAAGAAGCCACCACTTGGCTCTAACAATGGTTGGCCGTTCTCATCCAAGACCTTCTTGCCATCCTTATCGACCTGCAAGATAGATCCGAGTGACTTTTCAAACATATCCAATACTTGTTGCCCCGTCACTTGGATTTGTGAGATGGTATTTCCAAATGGAAGAACCGCAATGACATTGCCTTTCGTAATCGGTTTGCCTTTTGCAATAGTTTCACGCAAGCCACCACCATTTGTCACAGCGATGTCAGTCGGATGGCTAAATCCTGTCTGACCATACTGATAGAGAGAATCTGCTACAACGTTTCCGAGGTTGGTTTCACGAACCCGAACGTTTTCACGATCTCCATTGAGTTCTACAGGGCTGTTTGAAACGACTTCAACAGCATTTTTAGCATCGTATTTTTGTTTAATGTCTTTGACTAGTTTTTCAACTGTTGGATTAGCTGGTAATTTTTTAGCATCAGCAGCCGGAATCTGAGTTGGATTGCCCAAAAGCTGACGTGATTTGTAGGTGATTTTCCCTACATTATGAAGGTAGCTTCCTGTCTGGTTATAGGTAACATTGTCTCCATAAGTCGTTGATTCTACTGTATGAGAGTGACCGTCGATTACTGTTACGCGTTTCCCTTTCAAACGAGGATTTTTAGACAAGGCTTCTGCCAAAGTTGAACCACGCCATTCGACTGGGGTTGTGGTATCCACACCCAAGTGAGCCAGCACAACATAGTGTTTGTAGTCCTTACCTTCTGCACGAGCCTTGGCTTGAACTTCTTCGATGACCTTATTGACTTCAGAGATTGGATCTGTAAAAGTTACCCCTTTGACATTTTTAGGGTGAGTTTTGGTAGCTGTTTCAGGTGTTGTCACGCCGATTACAACAAACTCATCACCTTCCACAGTCTTATCTTTATCAACGATTGTAGAAGCTTCAAAAAGACGAGCTCCATTGACATAAGTATTGGAGCTAAGTAATGGGAATTTCAAGATTTCCTTGTATTTTTTAACTTCATCAAGACCAAAGTCAAACTCATGGTTTCCTACTGCCATGGCATCATACTGCATCTTATTAAGAATTTCAGCACGCGCTTCACCCTTTGTAGAGTTGGAAATCGGTAAACCTTGGAAGGCGTCTCCCGCATCTACGACGAGAGTCGTTTGATTTGATTTCGCGCGTTCCTGCTCAATGACAGTCGCCAACTTGGCATCACCAATTACTCCCTTTTCCTCTACAATACGACCATGGACATCATTGGTGTGTAAGATAACGGTGTCCTTTTCTTCGCTTTTAGGAGATTCAGCAGGAGCTGACGGAGCTTCTGCAGGTACAACTGCTTCTGATGTTGCCGAAGTTTCCGGTACCGCAGGGCTCTCAACAGGAGCTGGAGTCGCCGACGTAGCAGGAGTCGCTACAACAGCTGAACTTTCTGCAGGTGTTGTTGCTTCTTCAGCGTATACTTGTCCAGCTAAGAAGGCTGGAGCTAACAGGGCTGTCGACAAGACAGGTAACAAAGAACGTTTGTTCATTTTAAAATCCTTTTCTTTTCGTTTTTCCTTTATATTATACGATATTTCTAGAAAATTTGAAACCTTTGACTTATTTTCATCTAAAACATTCGCTATTTAAACAAAAAAGCTTGGGTTCAAATCCCAAACTTTTAGCTCATTTTATTGGAAATCTTTGATCTTCCCATCATAGGTCGCCCAGTCCTTGCTAAAGAAGCGGTCATTCATCTTGTAGTCTGGAGCTGGTTTCGGATCCGTCAAGAAAGGATTGACAACCTTATCAAAAGCCAGCCAACCCAACCATCCTAGATGAATGGTATCCTTAACAAAATATGGATCCCCTCCATTTTTTGAAAAATCAGCAATATTGGTAAAACCCTGACTTTCTAATTGGTAACGAATTTTCTCCACTGCATGCTGGTACATCTCTTCGCTGAGCCCTGTGTACTCCATCCACTTCTTGTTAACCGGCTGAATGACAAAGAGCACATTGACATTCGACTTAGCAAATTGATTGAGGACCAGCTGCAAATCATTGTATTCAGAGGACTTGAGGAAGTTGTAATTTTTTTGATACCCTTCCCATTTTTTTAAATCCTTTTTAACCTCTCTCGTATAGAAATGATTTTCCATCCCCATATCGTTATTGGTCGTATTTGCCTCTGCGTCCTTACGAACAATTTTTTCTAACTCATCATAAGAAAATTGATCTGGAAGATCTTTTAAATAGTTCTCCACGTGTTCCTTGTACTTGAGTTTTCCTCGAATGGAGAATTGTCCAAAGAGAGCGGATTGCTTTTCATTGAATCGCGCAAAAATATCAATAGCAACTTGATCAACCTCTGATAATTCTTCACCCTTTGACAGTTTTTGAACAATGCCTTTTAATGCAACATTAGGATTCTGCTTTAACAATCGAATAGCCGCATGCTTTGCAGCAATGTCACCAGATTGATTTCCCAAAAAAGCTGTCAATTGGTCACTGTTAAAAAATCTCTGAAACGCTGCGGGTTCATAATCTGTCTCCGTAAACCACTGAGGCGAAATCACAAATACCGCCTGCTTATTCTCTATTTCTGGCAAAATTTGCTGTAGACCAAAATATTGATTTAGAGAGGCTGCTCCTGCTTGACCTAAAAAGTAAGGACGATAGGGACGATGGTATTTCTCTGCTAAAACAGCTGGATGGACACTATCAAATCGAATCCATTCACTGGACCCTAGAAAAGGAATAAAACGCATATTTGGATCCGTAAGGGCCCTTACTTTTTGGCTTCTCTCTTTAAAACTCTCTATACTAACAGAAGCCGCTGAGTACTTCTCCTCCGTCAGATTATGACTTGTTGTACTTGGATAAAAAAAGATGAGTAAAAGAATCAAAAGGCCAGCAATGAAGATAGGACCGAAGATCAGCCACAAGCGTTTAAGCATTCTTCAACTCCGTGATACCTGCTACGATTTTATTAGCCGTATTCCAGTCATCACGACCGAACTCCGTCACTGGAACACGAATGTCAAAACGGTTTTCAATCTCAACGATCAATTCAACCGTTCCCATGCTATCCAAGACACCAGCATCAAAAAGATCTTCATCCATCATGTCAGAAACATCTTCCATAAACAACTCATCAATAATTTCAATAACTTCTGATTTGATATCCATTTTTTATATCCTTTTATTTTTTAAACCATAAATCATTCAAAAATCCAGAAAAGATTAAGAATGAAACCATCACGACATGGAAGGTGACAACCATGCCAAGCAACTGAATCCAGCGATTCTCAGGTAAGGAACCCTTTCCAGCTTTTTTCCGTTCTTTATTGAGCGCTTTTTTCTTACGAACCCATGCATCATTGATGACTAGCCCAATCCCATGGAAAAGTCCATAGGCGATGTAGTACCAGGTCACACCATGCCAAAATCCCATAATCAGCATATTGAGAATGTAGGCTACACTTGAAGTGACATTGCGATTTTTAAAGACCTTCTTTCTGGTCAACACCATGACCATCCGCATAAAGACAAAGTCACGGAACCAGAAAGACAGACTCATGTGCCAGCGATTCCAAAACTCTTTTAAATCCCTTGACAAAAAGGGCTTGTTAAAGTTGATAGGACTATGAATACCCATCAAGTTTGAAATGGCTAAGGCAAACATAGAGTAGCCCGCAAAGTCAAAGAATAAGTCTAGACCAAAAGTATACATCACCGCCAGAGCATAATGATTAAAGAAGCCACCTGTCTGTAAGGCCAAATTTTTCAGCGGAGGCAGTAATATCTCTCCTAAAACATGGGCCAAGATAAACTTGTAAAGGAAGCCAAGCATGATATACTTGACAGCCTCTTCTAGCATGTCCATCAACTCATCCCGCTCAGGAATGGTCTCATAATTTTCATTGAAGCGTTTAAAACGATCAATGGGACCACTTGAGAAAGTCGGCATAAAGAGAAGAAAACGTAAGAATTGCCAAATCGTTAAATCCTTAATGACACCGTCTCTTAACTCAACGATAACCCCAACAGCACGAAAGGTTAGGTAAGAAATCCCTAAAAATCCAAACAAAGATTGAGGTCCATGAATAGCAGGAGATACTTTCACAAAGACGATAGGCAATAGAGATAAAAAGCTAACTAGGTAAAATATCCATTTACTATCCCGTTGTTTCCTATACCTTTTGTAAAAAGATACAAGAAGTACTTGCCAGATAACATAAAGGATAAGAGCGCTTATTTGATTCGTCTTTCCACCTACCAACATGGTGACGATAAAGAAGAGACTAACGAGCACCTCGTACAAGGCAAAACGTTTCTTGAAAAAAAGACCAATAAAGATAGGTAAAGTCGCAGCAATTACGTATAAAAAGTACTGAAGATCACCATAAGGTTCCAAATGAGGTAGCTGTTTATAAAGCTCCATCATCTACTGTTTACCTCGTTAATCAAGCCCTTGATATCAATTTTACCATTAGGCGTTAGCGGCAAACTATCTCGATAGAGAAACTTAGACGGCATCATATAAGACATCATGATATCTGCTAGGTCTTCTTTGATAGCCTTGGTAATATCGATATCACGTTCAAACTGTTCACGAACGCCGTCCTTTAGGATGACATAGGCCAGTAGATTTTGTACCTTGTGGTCCTTGTTATAACGTGGGACAGCAACAGCCGACTCGATATAGCGAGACTTGTTGAGGTTTTGAGAGACATCTTCAAGTTCAATGCGATAACCATTAAACTTAATCTGGAAATCCATGCGTCCACCATAGAGAAGCAAGCCCTCATCTGTCATGGTTCCTACATCCCCTGTGTGGTAGGCTGGAAGACCTTCGAATTCAAAGAAAGCTTCTGCCGTTTTTTCAGGATTATTCATATAGCCTTTTGAAACAGCTGGCCCAGAAACGATGATTTCTCCCTGTTCACCATTTGGAACTTTCTTCCCTTCCTCGTCAATGATAAAGGTTGGAGAATCCGCCTTGGTATAGCCGATTGGCAGGCGTTTGAGAGTCGCCAACATCTCATCAGTGACGGCAACTGCTGACAAAGCTACTGTCGCTTCTGTTGGACCGTAGGCATTGATAATACGAGCATTTGGGAATCGCTCGCGCAGTTTTTGAGCTGTTTTGACCGTCAATTCTTCACCATCAAAGTAGAAATGCGTGATTCCTGGCATTTTCTCACTGTTAAAGTCTTCTGATAACATGGCCATATCTGCAAAGGACGGTGTTGAGGTCCAGATAGCGATTGGCAAGGAAAAGATCGTCGCAAAGAGTTTTTTGAAGTCCTGAGTAATGGCTGAAGGAAGAGCGAAAAGCGTGCCACCAAGTGCCAAGGTCGGTGCCCAGTACATGACAGATAGGTCAAAAGAATAAGGGGGCTGAGCCAGCATTTGTGGACGACTTGGCGTCGCAAATTCCTTATCTGTAATCATCCAGTTGGTAAAGCTGAGGAGATTGTCATGGGAAATCTGCACCCCCTTTGGCTTACCAGTCGTACCAGAAGTAAAGATAATGTAGTAGTTATCATCACCCTTGACTGGATGCGTGATTTCATAGCTAGTCCCTTGAGAAAAGGCTTCTTGAACCTGAGCTAGAGTCATCATTGGCGTAGAGACTTGCTCCAATGGAAAATCTGAGATGGCAATAATCAAACTTGGCTCTGCAACTTCTACGATAGCAGAAACTCGTTCCAAGGCTGAATGGCTGTCAATTGGAATGTAGGCATGACCCGACTTAGTCAGCGCTACAAAGGTAGCCAACATCTCATATTCCTGACCACCAAAAACGACGACTGGAGATTTCTCAGGCAAGTCAAGTCGATCGATAGCTGCTGCTAAACTATCTGAATCAGCCTTCAGATCGCCATAAGTATGCTCTTGACCTAAAACATTGTAGACAGGATATGTTGGCTGTGTTTGAGCAAAGTGCTCAATCGTTTCAATCATATCTTTTATCGGTTTATTAGACACAGTTCTTTTTCTCCTTTAAACTAGAACTCATTATAAATAAAGCCACCTTGTCCCTGCCCAAGGTAACTAAAAAAATAAAGCAAGCCAAGTAAGATTACAAAATATAGGGCCGTCCGGCCTAAAAATACATGTAGGTTTCGTTGTTTTTTCATAAGCTATCCATTAATATATCATTTCTATCGACTACAAATACGCACTATTAGTAACTTATCTTCCTAACATTTTACCACTTTATCAACCTTTTTTTCAACTGTTTACCATAACTTAAAAGTTCGTTTTAGGTTATTTTAAGATAAATTAAAATGTTAACAGTAAATGTGAACAAAAATTTTCATTTCTATAAATCTCCTATACCAGTCATCAGAAATTAAACAGTTTAAAGAATAACAACAAACACACGGCTCCCTCTTTGGGCATTTTTATGCTAAAATAGTAGCTATGGATAAAATTATTAAAACTATATCAGAAAGCGGAGCCTTTCGTGCTTTTGTCCTTGACAGCACAGAAACCGTCCGCACTGCCCAAGAAAAACATCAAACTCAAGCCAGTTCGACTGTTGCACTTGGTCGTGCCCTTATCGCTAGCCAAATTCTCGCAGCCAATGAAAAAGGAAATACCAAGATTACTGTAAAAGTTCTTGGAACGAGCTCTCTCGGTGCCATCATCACGGTCGCAGATACCAAGGGAAATGTCAAAGGCTACGTTCAAAATCCAGGTGTTGACATCAAAAAGACCGCAACAGGTGAAGTCCTAGTCGGACCTTTTGTCGGAAATGGTCAATTTCTCGTTATCACAGACTACGGTACTGGAAATCCCTACAACTCCATGACTCCTCTCATCTCTGGGGAGATCGGTGAAGACTTGGCCTATTACCTGACAGAAAGCCAACAAACCCCTTCAGCCGTCGGCCTCAATGTTCTTTTGGATAAAGACGACAAGGTCAAAGTCGCAGGTGGCTTCCTTCTCCAAGTGTTGCCAGGAGCCAAGGACGAGGAGATTGCTCGCTTTGAGAAACGCATCCAAGAAATGCCAGCCATTTCAACTCTTCTAGAAAGCGACGACCATATCGAAGCCCTTCTCAAGGCTATCTACGGCGACGAATCATACAAACGTCTATCTGAAGAAGAAATCCGTTTCCAATGTGACTGCAGCAAAGACCGCTTTATGGATGCTCTTGCCAGCCTTCCAAGCTCAGACTTAGAGGAAATGAAAGAGGAAGACCACGGGGCAGAAATCACTTGTCAATTCTGCCAAACAACTTATAATTTTGATGAAAACGACCTGGAGGAACTCATTCGTGACAAATCTTAATACACCTTTTATGATTGGCAATGTTGAGATTCCCAATCGTACTGTTTTAGCGCCCATGGCTGGTGTCACCAACTCAGCCTTTCGTACCATCGCAAAAGAGCTTGGAGCTGGACTCGTTGTGATGGAAATGGTCTCTGACAAGGGAATCCAATACAACAATGAAAAAACCTTGCATATGCTTCACATCGATGAAGGCGAAAATCCCGTTTCTATCCAACTCTTTGGTAGTGATGAAGACAGCCTCGCACGCGCAGCAGAATTCATCCAAGAAAATACCAAGACTGATATCGTCGATATCAACATGGGCTGCCCAGTTAACAAAATCGTGAAAAACGAAGCTGGCGCTATGTGGCTCAAGGATCCAGACAAAATCTACTCTATTATCAACAAGGTCCAATCTGTCCTTGATATCCCCCTTACTGTCAAAATGCGTACCGGCTGGGCTGACCCATCTCTGGCAGTAGAAAATGCTCTCGCCGCTGAGGCTGCTGGTGTCTCTGCCCTTGCTATGCACGGTCGTACCCGTGAGCAAATGTACACTGGCCACGCTGATCTTGAGACCTTGCATGACGTAGCCCAAGCCCTAACCAAGATTCCATTTATCGCCAACGGTGACATCCGTACGGTTCAAGATGCTAAACAACGCATCGAAGAAGTTGGGGCTGACGCTGTTATGATTGGTCGCGCAGCCATGGGAAATCCCTACCTCTTCAATCAAATCAACCACTACTTTGAAACAGGAGAAATCCTTCCTGATTTGACCTTTGAGGATAAGATGAAAATCGCTTACGAACACTTGAAACGCTTGATCAGCCTCAAAGGAGAAAAAATTGCAGTCCGTGAATTCCGTGGCCTCGCTCCTCACTACCTCCGGGGAACATCTGGCGCTGCTAAACTTCGTGGAGCCATTTCACAAGCTAGCACTCTTGCTGAGATTGAAGCCCTCTTGCAATTAGACAAAGCATAGTCTCACATCTACAACTCACAAAAACGGCAAAGCTCAAAAATGAGTCTTGCCGTTTTTATATATTTTCATCTTGTAAATCTAATTGCTTCACTCTAGCTATATAATAGGACATAATCAAAAACAAATTGAGGCTGACAATCCATATAGACCATTCATGAAGAAAATGCATCAATACAGCCAAGCTGATTGCGCCCACTACAAAACTTCCCACAACAATCCCATAATTTAAGGCCTGACGACGGTATTCTTGGACATTTCCTTCTCTTCTAGCAATGCGATACAAAGCAGTCAGCATCTTTCGGTAATTTCCAGACGTCATAAAAATGACATAGGGATGATCTTCAATCAAACTGCCCGTAAATGTTAGCATCATCATTCCTGTTCCAAAAGCGATGAAAGGAACTTCTAATAGAGGAAATCGTGAAAAGAAAGGTAGAATAAGAGTTCCAATAAATAAAGGGAGCAACATCTTAACCCGCCAGTAGGCCGTTTTGCGGTATTCTTTCATGTGCAATGCAAACAGAAATCCTAGAGAAAAGAAAATAATGGAGCAGAATCGTAGCATCGTATTGATAACATTTGAGTCGTGCCAATCAGATATCAGTAGGAGAATATTCCCTGTCTGTGTCGCTACCAAACTATGGTATTGAATATGGCAAAACACATCCAAAGAACCACCTACAAACCCAAGAAATACTCCCATCAATCGTGTGTTTTGAGGTAAGATTAATTTATCCGCCATGTATTATCACTCGTTTTCCTTTGATTTTTTTATTATACCACTTTCTCTTGGAGAAACTAAGTGAAAAACAGTTGATTCACTCTTTTACAGAACGATTTCTAGTAAGAGTTAAAACACAAAATTTTATTATTGAATCAAGGCAACGCTTGAAACTTTACCATCCGCACCTGTTGTAATTTGGATGATTTTTCCTCCTCCGATTTTAGCATTATACTTGCCATCATCAAGAGTGTAAGAGTAGCCTCTAATAGAGTAGTTTTCTTTATTTCCTTCTGCAGTTTCTACTGTAAATTGGCCCCCTGATGAAACCGTAATAGTTTCGCCATTCGCTCCCTTCCAGTTGCCTGCAGCTGCTGAGAAATCACCATCGACCATGGTTAAAACACCCTTGTAGCGTTTGTTGTGTTCTGCTTGCTTGTCTTGAAGTTTGCGGTCAGTTGTTGGATCATAGCCTGACTGGTTAGACTGGGCTTGAGAACCTTGCTGAGTTGATGGAGCCTGAGCTGGAGCTTGTTGACTAGGAGCTGCTTGTTCTTGTCTTGATTCAGGCGCTGGTTTCGCTTGTGACTGATCTGCTGTTGTAGAAGACTGACCAGAAGATGCCTGAGCCTTTTCAGATGAAGCTGAGCTTGAAGATTTTTGAGTCTTGCTTTCTTTGCTAGAAGAAGCTGCTTTGGAACTTGATGATTGACTTGTCTTGGCAGAGCTACTGGTTTGAGCGGTTTCGTTTTTATTTCCACAAGCTCCCAGTAGCAAGGTAGAAGCCAATACAGTCGCTGCCATCAATTTGATATAGGTTTTCTTTTTCATTTTTCTACTCCTTTGTAACATTTTTGAAATATTAAGAAATCTTTTTGTAATATAATTGTAACATTAGACCTTGAATCTGTCAATTATTTAGATAAACTATTTTAAAAATTGTTCCCTCCACTATTTCAATTCGTAATCGAAACGAAAAAATAGAAAATTTTTTATATTAGAGTCCTATTTTTTGCATCGCTCTTGTGTAATTCTAAGAAAGATAGCCATTCATAAAAAATGATAATAAATAAAGAGGGCGGGAACTTTGTCCCGGCCTCACTTTTATTTCAATCGATAGGTTTTTCTTGGTTTCTTTTTAGGCACTCGTTTGAGCCCAACCTCTTCTACATATTCGCCGTATTTTACGAGAAAGTTATTGCTGACGATGGGCCGACCGGGGTTGATGAGATTGACCAGTTCAGTTCCTTCGTAGACAGTGAACTCCTCCTCCAGCAGATAAAGGAAGGTCGGATTCCAGTCGAGACGGCCTTGGATCCGTTTGATGGATTCTTGGATAATTGCATAATGGTCAAAGGCGAAGGCTTGCTCGTCCAGCTCCACTCCCTCTAGGAAACATTTGCCTGTCTGAAAGTCGACATCTACAAAAACCACATCCTTAGCATCGTCACCTGCCTGAACGAGGTCTAGGGCACGACTAGGTAGGTACACCAAGTGGGCTATGGTCACTGTCCACCCCCGTGGATCACGACCGGGGGTCGATACGGTCATCAATTGCTCGATTTTTTCTAAAGGAAGATCCAGATTGACTTCTTCTCTCACCTCGCGCTGACAGGCATGTGCAGCATCTTCTCCCTTGTCCATAAAGCCTCCAACCAGAGCCAAACAGTTTTGATAAGGGTGGGCCTTGCGACGGATCAGTAAGAGCTTGATCTTTCCTTCGACAAAGCAGTAAGCCACCATATCCACTGTCACACTTGGTTTTTCATATTGAGGGAGTTCCTGCCTGTAGTACCAGTCTAAAAACTCCTCCTGACTGGCATGGATTTCATAATATTCTTTTTCCGTCATTCCTTCTGGAATCTTTATGTCTGCCATCTTATGCCTCCTTTCGAACTGCCTTGGTCCATTGGTACCATCCCACTAGACTGTTCAGTGTGTAAACCCAGTACATCCCTTGAATGTGGATATTTTCACCCCACCAGAGGTAGATACTAAAGAGATTGGTTGCAATCCAGAAAATCCATTGCTCGCGGTAAAGACGTGTCATCAAGAGCTGACCAACACCATTGGTCGCATCGGTAACACTATCACGGAAAGGGCGAGCACTATGGATACTTTGGTAAGCAAAGCCCATACCAATCCAGATAATGGCAGTCAAGACCAAGTACTTGAGCCAGTCAAGAACAGATAATTTCTTAGCTTCAAAGTGGGATTCTTCTGGTTTTCCTTGGTCATTGATACGATTGGACAGCCAAGCATAGAGACCAATCGGCTGCATGACAAAGAAGTAAACAGTCGTCAAAACTTCTCCGTAAAAAGTCGCATTCATGGCCAAGATCAAATAGATAGCCGAGTTAATAGCCCCAAAGAGATAATTGCTTGCACGACCTTCTGCTACCAAGATAACACAGACAATCCCAGTCCAGGATGCAAACAAGCTCAGCCAGTCATGACTTTCCGTATTTTGCGTGAACTCTAAGATCAAGGGAACACTTGACAAGGCGATGAGATACAACCACTGGAAAAGGCTACGGCCGACAAAGAGATCTTTCCATAGCAAGCGCATGATTCCTGCAAAACCGATCTTATGGGCTTCGGCATGGACATTTTTAAAGTTTTCGATAAATTGTGTGATTTTTTTAGTTACTGTTTTCATAATTTTCTTCTAATCTGCTTGGTAAATGGCATCGATAGCCACTTTTGCTGCTTCATAATTGCCTAGATAATCCTCAGCCAGATAAACTAAAGGAATGATCGTTAAGTATCTCTCCCTCATCTGATCTAAATGCTGGGAAAAACTGCGACGAATGTGGTCTTCCGCCATGGTCATATCTCTAAACCCGTCATTGACATAGGAGCCGACAGGTTGCACGAAGAGAATCAAGTCCCATTTTTCCTTAGCCAAGATTGAAACAAAGAGATTGTCAAAGGTTTCTCCTGATAAGTCCCCTTGATCCTCAGTCTCCATGTAATAGTCATAGTAGCCCTTGGTTACTAAAGAGTTTGTGTCAGCTATCACCAGTCCTCGATTAGCATTGCTATCGATTAGCTTGGAGGTCTGGTCATACTGCCCTAAAAGGAGATAGTAGTAATCCTTTGGAGTCAATTCATCGTCGCGGACATTGTTTTTGATCTGGTACTCACGTGCGTATTCCAGGCTGACTGGCGCATCGTAATACCTTGCCAAATCCTTGGCCAGAGTGGTCTTCCCATTGCTGGCACTTCCCATAATCAATACTTTCTTTGTAAACTGACGACGGAAGGGTTGAGCGATGTATTTCCAATATTTGCTTGGATTTTCTCGAATCATAGTCGATGAGATACCAAACTTTCTTTCTTGCAAGACAGTGCCAAATCCACGTTTAGATAGCTCTTGCTGGTAGTCTGCTTCTCCTACAAAGAAGATCAGCTCTTGCTGGTTTTCATCGTAGGAAATCTCCGCTAACATCTGGTCCAACCACTCCTGCCAGCCCATAGGGTAACGGGGAAGGTTGGTCTCATCCAGCTTACAGACAGAGGTCAACTCATCGTCACGAAAAGCTTCTCGGATATAGCGAAATCGTTTTTGAAGAGTTAAGCCTATCTGCTCCCCTCGGTCTCCCTCATAGCCTGAAACGACTACCCAGACCTGATCACACTGACGCTTCGCTCGCTGGATTAAATCGATATGCCCCTGATGGAGAGGGGCAAAGGTCCCAAATACTACTGCTGTTTTCTTTTTCATATACGCTCGCCTTTTTATAGTTTTCTATATTTTTGTTTTTCTATGTTTTTATTATATCTTATATTTTTGTTTTGTCAAGGGTTTTTTATTATTTTTTATAAAAAAGTGATAAAAAGAATCAGGATTACTCCTGATTCTCTATTTTTAAGCAATATCAAATTTTAATTGACCAGCTTTGACGCCGATTTTGAGGGACTTGCCTGCTACCAACTCTCCCTTGAGGAGGAGTTCTGCCAACTTGTCTTCCACCTCTGTTTGCAGTGTTCTACGAAGTGGACGAGCTCCCATTTCTGGATTGTAACCGTGACTAGCTAGTAACTTCAGTGCCGAAGCTTGTAGTTTCAAGTCGATGCCTTTCTCTGCTAGGCTAGCAATCAATGGTTTAACCATGATCTTGACAATTTCCTGCATGTGTTCGCTATCCAAGCTGTGGAAGACCACCTTTTCATCAATACGGTTGATAAACTCAGGTCGATAAGCTTTTTTCAACTCTTCGAAGATTCGTTTTTCCATATTTTCCTGGTCAAAACGAATGTCCTTGGCCCCAAAACCGACAGTCTTGTCATCACGAAGGGCTGTCACACCAAGGTTTGAAGTCATGATAATGATGGTATTTGAAAAATCAACCTTGCGACCCTTGCTGTCTGTTAGAACTCCATCGTCCAAGACTTGCAAGAGGACATTAAAGATATCTGGGTGGGCTTTTTCAACCTCGTCAAAGAGAAGCACTGAGTAAGGTTTATTGCGAACCTTCTCGGTCAACTCCCCACCTTCTTCGTAGCCTACATAACCCGGAGGAGCTCCGTTGAGACGGCTAGCCGCAAATTTCTCCATATACTCACTCATATCAAAGCGGATAAGGGCTGATTCGTCATCAAAGAGGACTTCTGCCAAAGCCTTAGCCAATTCGGTCTTCCCGACACCCGTCGGTCCTAAAAACATAAAGGAACCAATCGGACGCTTGTGACTGCGAATACCTGACTGGTTGCGACGAATGGCACGACTAATACTTGAAACAGCTTGATCTTGGCCGATAACACGTTTGTGTAGTTCAGCTTCCAAGTTCAGGTATTTCTTAGCATCTGTTTGCGTTAGTTTTTGGACTGGGATACCTGACAAACGACTCAAGGTGGTCAAAATATCAGACTCTGTTACCAAGTCTTTATAGACAGGCAATTCTTGTTCTTTTGCGATTAACTGACCTGCTTGTTTCCACTTGCCATCCATCAAGGCCTTGTCAGCTGGACTCAAGTCGGATTCGGCCATTCTCACATGCTTGGATTTATTTTGCACTGTTGCTGCCGCCTCATCCAAGAGGTCGATAGCAGAGTCTGGCAAGTGACGACTAGTCAAGTAACGATGCGCCATCTTAACGGCTGTTTCGACAGCTTCATCTGTGATTTTCACACGGTGGTGTTTCTCATAGGTAGCCTTCAAACCTTGCAAAATGGTCATGCTGTCAGCTAAACTTGGCTCTTCAATAGTCACTTTAGCAAAACGACGAGAAAGGGCTGCATCTTTTTCGATGTGTTTTTGGTATTCTTCCTGAGTGGTTGCACCAACCGTTCTCAAAGTTCCACGTGCCAAGGCTGGCTTCAAGATATTGGCCGCATCCAGAGTCGAATCAATACCGCTACCAGAACCCATGATGGTGTGGAGTTCATCGATAAAGAGGATCACTTTGCCATCTTCCTCGATATCCTTGATGATATTGTTCATACGCTCTTCAAAATCTCCACGGAAACGTGTCCCCGCAACAACATTCATCAAATCAAGCTCTAACACGCGCATCTTGGCCATTTCAGCTGGTACATTCCCGCTAGCAATACGCTGGGCAAGTCCAAGTGCCAGAGCTGTTTTCCCGACACCAGCATCTCCAACCAAGACAGGATTGTTCTTGGTCTTCCGGCTCAAGATTTGAATCATACGTGAGATTTCCTTGTCCCGACCGATAACTGGCTCTAACTTGCCAGAGCGCGCTTGCTCCGTCAGGTCATGCGTGTAGTCCTCTAGACCGCCACTTGGATTCTGAGGCATGCCCATCATATTGGCCATAGAATTTTGCTTATCTGCCACGGTACGGTGGCGCTGACGCAAAGCCTTAAGGTCTTCTCTTGTCCAACCTGCACGTTCCTCTAAGTTGCGACGAAGGGCAGCAATTCTGACCTGATCTTTCTGGTCTTCATAAGAAAAGCCTGCTCTCTCCAAGATGCGAGTTGCCAAAGCATTGCCATCATGCAAAATCGCATAGAGGACATGCTCTGTCCCTAGCACCTTTGCATGGACCACTGAGGCCACATACTCTGCTTCTGCAAAGAGAACCTCCAAACGATGGGAAAAAGGCAATTCCGTAAAGGTTTCGTCTTGGCTATAGTCCGTTTCAGTCAGTTCCAACGCAACCTCTTCTAAACGGTCCATTTCATAAGGATAATCATTTAGAGTGGCACCTGCCACACTATAACTGTGATTGGACATGGCAATCAATAAATGCCAAGACTCTAGATATCGAGCTCCAAAATGGCTGGCAATCATGTAGGCACTTTCGATACATTCATTCAATGCTTTTGAATAGTTCATCTTACTTCTCTTTTCTATCTACCTCTTGTAATAGCTGTCGGAGCATATTGGCACGAACAACTGAGGATTCTTCCCCTAGGACACGATCTGTTGCTACAGAAGTCAGCAAGGTCATCTCCTGCTTGGTCATCAAGTCCTGCTCCACCAAAAGTTGCAGAATATCCTCATAAATCTCCTGACTAACTCGCTCACCAATCGAGTAAAGCAAATCGCGGAGCATTTCATGATGATTGGAAAACTCAATCCGTCCAATGCGAATGTAGCCTCCGCCACCACGCTTGCTCTCAACCAAGTAACCTCTGCTTTCAGTAAAACGTGTCTTGATGACATAGTTGATCTGACTTGGCACAACCTGAAAGGTATCTGCTAACTGGCTCCGCTGCAATTCCACGATACCAGACTGGTCTAAAATCGCCTTGATATAGGCTTCGATATGATCTGATGTATTTTTAAATCTCATAGTAAATCAAACTCCTTCTTTGAACCTTGACTATCTTTGACTATACTATCATTTAACGCTCTATAAGTCAAATTTTTAGGGCTCAGCCCTTGAAAATACTGACTTTCTTTAAAAACACTTTGGCATTAATTCTCCTTAGTTTTTCTTGAAAGTCCCTAAAAAAGTCCACAAAAAAAGCCCTAAAAAGGGCGTAATATTGACGAGTTCAGCAGGCAAGAAACTAGCACGGTCAAACGTGCTTTTTTATTATCTGCTAATATTATAGCATATCCAGAAAACTCTCTCAATCATTAGCAATAGTTTCAATATTGAAGTATAATGATACTATAACTCTTGCAGAAGCTAAGAAAGCCTATCTCAGGAAAGTTTAGAAAGATAAGAGAATTTAATATAAAAACATTTAGTTCTAGCCAATTAATATTTCTGGTTTCACTATTTTAAAAACAATAATTAGGAGTAAATAACTATGAATAAGACTGGTAAAGAAAACTTAGTAATGATCAATGATGAAGAATACGTACATTGTCCAGTTTGCGGAACATTGACCGCTGTTTATGACATTTGTGATCATTGTAATTGGCAAAATACAGGGGAAACCAACATTGATGGAGGCCCAAACAAGATGACACTAGCAAAAGCTAAGGAAGCTTACGTTAAAGGGATTCCAATAATATAACAAACTATAGTACTACAAAATCAGGAAAATAAAAATGGAACTTAGAAAGTTTAACGATAAAGTTGTAACGATTACAGACGTTGATAACCAGACCTTTGAGGGAATTTGTCTTTTTGAAGATAAGCATACTTTTGATGAAGAGTATAATGCTTTATCTGTTAAAACAGGTTTACGGTGGATAAGATTGTTTGAAAATGAAATTTTAAAAGTTGAAATTGCTGATAAAATCGACCAGTCAAAAAGCCCTTAGATTTGTTTCTAAGGGCTGATTTATTTACAAGGATAGGCAGGACTGTCGAGGTTCCTGCATTTCTCGACCCACTAGCTAAATGGCGCGTTGGTGACAGATTCTCAACCTCTATCCTTCGCATCTTAATTATATCACAGTATCCATCAAAAATGAATTATGAGGGAGGTGACTGAACATAAAAAATAGTCTAGTTGTATCTAAGCATGTTTACTATTGTATATAATCTCTTTCAGTCATATCATTCAATTCTTACAAATAAATGTATAGTTTATGACTTTCTATCCGAGAAAAAATCTCTCCAAAATGGATTTTCGATATCAAAAATTCTAACTTCTTCTTCCGTCATATTGTGAGGATAATCAAGAAAAAGATTATAAATTTTTTGCTGATCAAAACTGAACAATAGCTCTCCTCCAACATCTATCTTATCAATCCACCAAACTTTTGACTCTTCACTTTCTTTGTAAAAATCACTGTACCCTTCAAGATTGGACTCCGAAATAATGAGTTCATCTATTCCATCGGATGAACTTGGTTTATCGCATTCCATTAAGTTGTTATTTAACATCATTCAGGCTCTTTCTATCATCTTAGTCAATAATGTGACCATATTTTTATTTTAAAATACTTGTGGAAAAACTTCATCCCATATATCCACTAAACTTTTACCATCAAAAACCTTAGCTTCCATAGCTTCATCAATCGTATTAAATTGATGACCTTCATAATCATATCCAACTACACAAATGCTGGATAAGAAACAAGCACCTCGGCCATTAACATTAAATTCAAGATCTGTATCTAAATATGTTTTAATTTCTTCTTTTTTCATCACATCACCATACGTCAATCATATCAATTTTTATCTATAAGAATTTCCATTTATAGACAAAAAGGGCGCTGGTAAAGGATAATCTTCACTAACTCCCAATTTTTCTAAGTATTTAATCCCAATTCTGCTAATATTTGTCGTTTGTAGGCAATTTTTTGGACTTCCTTGTCCTCATCTTCAGACCAATCTAGTTTAATTTCTGAAACAATCTGCCCAGGGCGATTATTCAAAATATAGATTCGATCGCTGAGATTGAGGGCCTCTTCAATACTATGTGTGATGATCAAGGTCGTTAGCTGCAACTGCTTATGAATCTCCAGATACCAAGCGTGGAGTTCCATCTTGGTCATCTCATCCAAAGCGCTAAAAGCCTCGTCAAGAAGAAAGAGCTTGTGGCCAAAAAGATAGGTCCGGAGCAAGGCCACACGCTGGCGCATTCCACCACTAAGTTCATGAGGATACTTATCCCGTACGGCTGTCAGCTGGAAGGTCGCAAGGATTTCATCTGCTCGGGCAATAGCTTCCGCCTTATCCACCTTTTGAATCAAGAGGGGCAGGATGATATTGCCAAGCACCGTCTTGTGCTCCAAGAGGAGATCCTTTTGCAACATATAACTCACGCGCCCCTTAGGATTTTCCTCGCCATCAAGGACAATTCGCCCAGACTGGACTTCTAAAATCCCAGCGATTAGGTTAAAGAGAGTGGTCTTTCCAACACCACTTGGACCTAGGATAGAAACCACTTCACCCGAAGTCACCTGCAGGTTGATGTCCTCTAAAATCTTTTCATCGCCATAGGCATAGCTTACGTGTTCTAGTCTAATTTCTGTCATTATTTTACAAATTCATTAGTGAAGCCTTTGTCTGTCAAGTCTTCTTTAAGGATACCATTTTCTTTGTCCCATTTGTAGAAGGCATTCCAGCGAGCTGCGTCAAATTGTCCCCATTTTTCCTTGTCGCTTGCGTATTCTTTTGACAAGTATTTTTGCGATTCGATGACAAAGTCACGTTTTTCCTTGAGTTCAGGTGCATTCTTGATGAGAATATCCGCAGCTTCTTCTGGGTGTTCCATAGCATATTGGTAGCCTTTTTTGATGGCTTGGATGACTTTACGAGCTTCTTCCTTGTTGTCTTTGAGATAGTCGTTGTTTGCGATAATAACTGGTGAGTAGTAGTCAAATTCCTTGACATAGTCTTTCAAGTACATGAAGTTGGCGTCTACACCTTGAGATTTGGCAAGGATACCGTCCCACCCATAGTAGATCCAAGCAGTGTCAAAGACGCCATTGGCAATTGGTGTGATGGAGTTTGAGTCGTTGTTTGGTACTTTTTCGACCTTTTCGAAGTCTCCACCTTGAGATTCCACCAAGGTTTTCAACATAGCAAGTTCAGTCGGGTCATTCCAAGTTCCGTATTTCTTCCCAACCAAGTCCTTTGGACTGCTGACATTGTCCGATTTACGTGAGATGATTCCTGATGTGTTGTGCTCAACGATAGCGGCAACGGCAGTGATTCCTGCACCTTTTTCCAATTTCTTAGCCATGTAGTCTTGGAAATAGATAGCAAATGGCGCCTTGCCATTGATCACCAAGTCAGACGAGCTTTCTTCAGGTGGCAATTTCAAATCAACATCCACTCCAGCTTCTTTGAAATAACCTTTTTCCTTGGCAACATACAGCCCTGTGTGGTTGGTATTTGGCGTCCAGTCTAGGATAAAGTCAATCTTCTTAACTTCTGCCTCTTTGTTGTCCTTAGAAGCAGTTCCTTGGCCACAGGCCACCAGTACGACAGCTACAAGAGCCGTTACAAGCGTTAAAAACACTTTCCATGTTTTCTTCATTTTCATTTCCTCTTTTCTTTTTCTCAAACGTTCTTGTCCTATGAACGTTTCCATTTAATCACATATTTTTCACTAACATCAACCAGCTTCATACCCAAAAGACTGATAATCGACACTAAAATAATAATCGCAAACATAGTATCATATTGAAACAGTTTCTTGGACTGAATCATGTAGACACCTAGTCCTTCAAAGCCTCCTAGCCACTCGGACACCACGGTTGTGATAAAGGCGTAGGAGACACTGACCCTCAATCCCGCATAAAAGTAGGGCAGGCTGACTGGTATTTTAAAATGCCAAAGGATTTGCCAAGGGTTTGCTCGCATCAGACTAAACAAGGTCAGCATATCCTTGTCACAATGCCTAAATCCATCCAAAATACTGACGATGATAGGGAAGGTTGTTGTCAGGATAATCAAGACAATCTTGGGCAAAATCCCATAGCCTAGCCACAAGACCAAGATAGGCGCTATGGCAATGGTCGGAATGGTCTGAACAACCACCATCATAGGATAAATCAAGTCATTGAGCCAAGAGAGACTATCCATGAGCACCGCCATAAGACAGGCAATCAAGACTCCTAAGACTAGACCTAGCAAAGCCACTCTCAAGGTCGCCCAGCTATGGTACCAGAGAAATTCTCTGTCACGAACAAAGGACTGGAGAATCTCAAGAGGAGTTGGCAAGATAAACTTGGGTAAAAGTTTGAATACTCCCGCTAACTGCCAGATTGACAAGACTCCTAGAAAACCCAATAGACTAATGTGTCGTCTCAGTATACTTTTCAAGTTTGTCATCAATACTTAAAATCTCTCCTACATTTATTTTGACATTGGCAAAGACATTATCTGCCTCCTGCCCGGCCACTTCAAGCGCTTCTTTGAGAATGCGCATAAGCTCATCCAACTCCCCTTCCAAGACCGTTTCAAAGGGTGTCACCACCATGGTCACGGACTGAGCTTGCAGATAAGCAATCACTTGATCGATAATAGCAATTCGATCAATCCCCTGTGATAGGGGCAAGACTTGCAAGGCAATGCTTGCTTTCATAAAAACCTCCTCTTCTCAGTTTTTCTTTTTGACAAAAAGAAAAACCTTTGCCATATATGGAAAAGGTGCAGAATTCGGTTAAGTATCCTTCCCTACGCTGGCATTACCCAGATCAGGTGCGGTCGAAGTTTAACACTTCCTCTCAGACTGTACACAGACTCCCATATCTTATATGGAAATATAGTAACGCAAATACTAGGAAAAGTCAAGGAAACTGCTTACAGAAAACTATGAAAAAGAGTTTGAAGGCAAATGCTTCAAACTCTTTCATAACTTTCTTATTTAGCTTCGTACCAAGTTGCTCCTTCATTCTCATCAGCAATGAGTGGAACACTGAGTTGGATGGCTTCTTCCATGGTTTGTTTCACTAGAGCTTTAACGGCTGCTAGTTCTGATTTCGGAACCTCAAGGACGATTTCATCATGCACTTGCAAGAGCATCTTGGTCTGATAACCACCCTCAACTAGAGCTTTGTCTAGCTGGATCATAGCAATCTTGAGGATATCTGCTGCCGAACCCTGAATAGGGGAGTTAATGGCAGTTCGCTCTGCAAAACCACGAATGTTAAAGCTGCGCGAATTGATATCTGGTAGCTCTCGACGACGCTTGAAGAGGGTCTCTACATATCCCTTATCACGCGCTTCACGTACCACTTCTTCCATATAGTTTTTAATCCCAGGAAAACGCTCAAAGTAGGTATCAATGTAGGCTTTGGCCTTCTTACGACTAATACCAAGATTGTTCGCCAAACCAAAATCTGAAATCCCGTAAACCACTCCAAAGTTGACAGCCTTGGCATTGCGACGGTCGTTTGGCGTCACATCCTCAGGACGTTCAATTTCAAAGACACGCATAGCTGTCGAAGTATGGATATCTGCTCCCTCTTGGAAGGCTTTGATTAAGTGCTCATCCTTAGAGATATGCGCCAAAACGCGCAACTCAATCTGTGAATAGTCGGAGCTAAGAAGGACACTATCCTCCCACTCTGGTACAAAAGCCTTACGAATGAGACGGCCTTGTTCCAAGCGAACAGGGATATTTTGGAGGTTTGGATCTACACTAGACAAACGCCCAGTCTGAGTCAAATCTTGCACATAGCGCGTATGGATCTTGCCATCATCTAAAATCCAATCCTGCAAGCCAACCACATAGGTGGACTGAATCTTAGCAATCTGACGGTAGTCTAGAATTTTTTTGACAATCGGTGCAATAGGAGCCAGACGCTCCAGCACATCCACTGCTGTCGAGTAACCTGTCTTGGTTTTCTTGGTGTATTCTAGAGGAAGGCCGAGCTTTTCAAAGAGAAGCACGCCCAACTGCTTGGGTGAGTTGATATTAAACTCCTCACCAGCCAGTTCGTAAATCTCTTGAGTGAGTTGCTCAATGACGACCTCATTTTCAGCTTGCATCTCAAGCAGGGTTTCTTTTTTGACCTTGATACCAGCAATTTCCATCTTGGCAAGGACAAAAGCCAGAGGTTGCTCCATGTCATAGAGGAGATCTAACTGCCCATGTTCACTGAGTTTTTCAAGTAAAACCGGCTCAGTCTCAACCAATACAGCAACCTTGCGAGCCAAATGCTCCAAGAATTTCTCTCTCTCAGGAATGGCTTTCTTGACTCCCTTACCGTAGAAAATCTCATCATCAGCCAAATAAGTTTGGCCATAGAGATTCGCAATGGTTGAAATTTCATTGTTCTCGACAGTAGAGAGGAGGTATTTGGCCAAACGACTGTCAAAAGCAGGGGCCTGCAAATTCAAGCCCAAACGATTTAAAAGAACCTTCGCTTTCTTAAAGTCATACACTTTCAGAGGTGTTTTTTCTAGAAAATTCTTGAGAATCGGCTCCTGCAAGAGCTCAAGTTTGTCTGTAGCGTAAAGTTTATCCCCACAGGACCAGGCAAAACCAACCAAGTCATCTGTATGGTAATTCTCACCAAAAAGCTCAAAGTGGAAGATAGAGTTGGCGCTCAGCATGTCTTGACTGACTTGGTCAACGATAGTGAAATCCAAACTTTCAGGCGCATCCGTTGATGACACATTTAAAGCTTGCTTGAGCTGTTTGAAGCCCATCTCATCGTAGAATTTCCCGAGATTTTCCACATCTGGTCCACTATAAAGCAAATCATCAAGGCCAATCTCAATCGGTGCATTTGTCTCAATGGTCGCCAAGGTTTTAGACAAAAAGGCTTGTTCCTTGTCATTGATGAGATTTTCCTTCATCTTAGAAGCCTTCATCCCATCGATATTTTCATAAATACCCTCTAACGAACCGTGTTCTAGCAAGAGCTTGATACCCGTCTTTTCACCGATCTTAGTGACGCCAGGGATATTATCAGACTTATCCCCCATAAGAGCCTTGAGATCTATAAACTGAGCTGGTGTGAGGCCCATTTTTTCCATAAGATAGTCTGGCGTAAAGGCCTCAAACTCAGCCACACCTTTCTTAGAAATCTCGACAACCGTATGCTCATCCGTCAACTGGATCAAGTCCTTGTCTCCGCTAACGATTGTCACATCAAAAGAATCCTTCTCAGCCAAACGACCTAGGGTCCCGATGATATCATCAGCTTCATACTGGGCCAACTCATAATGGCGAATCCCAAGATGGTCTAACAACTCACGAATGAAGGGAAATTGCTCACGAAACTCATCTGGAGTTTTAGCACGGCCACCCTTGTAGTCTGCATACATCTCTGTTCTGAAAGTCGTCTTACCTGCATCAAAGGCTACCAAAACATGACTAGGCTCAACCCGCTCTAAGACATGATTCAACATGAGTTGAAAACCGTAGATTGCATTGGTATGAAGGCCATTAGCATTTTTAAACCGATCCAACTGCTGATAAAGCGCAAAAAAAGCTCGAAAAGCAACTGAAGATCCATCAATTAATAATAATTTTTTCTTGTCCATACACCCATTATAAAGGAAAGCGGGGAAAAATACCATCGGAAAGAATAGGCAAATGGTAGTGAAGCCCTCTTTTTTATATTCTTTCTAGATTCTAGCTCCATTACTATCCACTCGATAGCCATCTACAGTAGTATTCACTGCTAAAGCCCCTGAAGCATTGACGTAATAAGACTTTCCTCCTACCTGGAACCACTGGCTAGACTTCATAGCACCTGAACTCTCCAAATAATACCATGTTCCATTTTCCTTGAGCCATCCTGTCTGCATCTCCCCTGATGCCTTTAGATAGTACCAATGCGAACTATCCTTCACCCAACCTGTTGACATGCTTCCATTGTCTTTAAAGTGATACCAACTGCCGTTAACTTTTTTCCATCCTGTCGCTAGCTTACCATTCTCTCGGTAATACCAACTCCCTCCTTCTTTTTTCCAGCCTTTTTCTGTATTGCTTAACTCTGCATACTGCACATATCTTCTAGAACCGCTATAAGACAAATAACTGAGCCACTTATAACCATCTTTTTCAAGCACTTGGTCATAACTCACACTTTCACCAGCATAATAGTAGTCAATAACTTGTCCTGTGCTTGATGGTTGCTCCATAATCGGCAATTTTCCCGTGAACACTATTGTCCCACTGGACGGAAGCTCTGAGTTACGAGCACCCTCACTCGCACCATGGCTAGCGGATAAATCCTTGAAATGAATAAAGCCTGTCATAGAACTAGCTTTTACGCTGCGACGATTGTATTTCTCCCTAACCCCATAATTATACTCTTCGATCTCAATCGTATCCCCTGATACATTTGATACCCAGGCCACGTGCCCATAATAACCTTCTGTCGACCAAGCAATAGCCCCAACTTCTGGCTTAGTATCCACACGATAACCTTCACGACTAGCACGATGCCCCCATTCATTCGCATTTCCGTAGGCAGGAGGAATCTCAAAGCCATTTACACTACTCAAACGAAAGGCCGCAAAAGAGGTACACTGGCGAGAATACATCCGCCATTGATCGATTTCAACACTACCATTTTTGTAGTGAAGCGGATAGTCATCACCACGCGCTACACTGTCGGCCTGAACCGATTCCCCACCAAACAAAAAGGTACTCGTAACGAACAAAGTAGCCAACCCTACACTCAACTGAGTACATCTACTCTTCTTAACTCCTGATTTAAAAAACGTCATTCATTCTCCTTAGTGATATAAATTTCCGAGGTTACCCTCGTTTATACTATTCGGGAGAAAAAGAAAAAAGTGAGCAAAGCTCACTTCATTTTATGATTCTTGGTCTAGATAGCGAATCAAGTTCTTTTCTGTCAAGATATCTGAGTAGGTGAAGGATTCAACATAGACATTGGCTTGTTTATCTCCTTCAACATCCCCAAATTCAACGATAAACAGAGATGGATAAACCTCAATTAACTTACCCAGTCTGTTTTTTTGGCGCTTACGGCCATTCTCCAAAGTCATTTCAACGACTTGTCCCTCATGCGCCTTGATCTCTTCTTTGATTTTTTTCATCTTGGCTACATCTGTAAATGCATCTGACATCTTATGCCTCCCTCTTTGAGATACTTGAAAATTTATTGTATTCTTTTTGGAAAATCAATTCCACCGTACCGCGAGCTCCACTACGGTTTTTCTCGATGATAACCTCTACCTTGTTATTTGGAATTCCTTCCTCTTCTTCACCCGCACGATCATAGTAGTCGTCACGGTATAGAAAGGCTACGATATCCGCATCCTGCTCGATAGAACCCGATTCACGAATATCAGACAAGACTGGTCTCTTATCCTGACGCTGTTCCACTCCACGAGATAACTGACTAAGAGCAATGACTGGAACTTTTAGCTCCTTAGCTAGAATTTTCAACTGACGAGAAATTTCAGAGACTTCTTGTTGGCGGTTCTCACGACCAGTTCCTGTGATAAGCTGTAGGTAGTCAATCAAAATCAAACCAAGATTTCCAGTTTCTTGAGCCAGTTTGCGTGAGCGCGAACGAATTTCCGTGATCCGAATCCCTGGTGTATCATCGATATAGATACTCGCGTTGGCTAGGTTCCCTTGAGCAATGGTATACTTTTGCCATTCCTCATCAGTCAATTGACCTGTACGGATAGAATGGGACTCCACTAATCCTTCGGCCGCTAGCATCCGGTCTACTAGACTTTCCGCACCCATTTCCAGCGAAAAGATAGCAACCGTCTTATCCAACTTAGTCCCAATGTTCTGAGCAATATTCAAGGCAAAAGCTGTCTTACCAACCGCTGGTCGCGCCGCTAGGATAATTAGCTCCTCCTCGTGGAGACCTGTCGTCATATGGTCCAAATCACGGTAACCCGTTGCAATACCAGTGATATCCGTTGTTTGTTGTGACCGAACTTCTAAGTTCCCAAAGTTGATATTTAAAATATCGCGAATATTCTTGAACCCACTACGATTGGCATTTTCGCTAACATCAATGAGTCCCTTTTCAGCTTGAGCGATGATTTCATCTGCAGGCTTAGAAGCCTCATAGGCTTGGTTGACAGACTCTGTCAACTTGGAAATCAAGCGACGTAGCATAGCCTTTTCGGCTACGATTTTAGCATAATATTCTGCATTGGCTGAAGTTGGTACAGAGTTGACAATTTCGACAAGGTAAGACAAGCCACCAATATTTTGGAGATCCCCTTGGCTATCCAAAATCGTCCGAACTGTCGTCGCATCAATTGCTTCCCCACGATCCGACAAATCTACCATCGCTTGGAAGATCAACCGATGAGCATATTTAAAGAAGTCACGAGAATCAATGTATTCTCGGACAAAAACGAGCTTACTCTCATCTATAAAAATAGCCCCCAGAACAGATTGTTCTGCCAAAATATCCTGAGGTTGAACTCGCAGTTCCTCTACTTCTGCCATCCGACTTTCCTTCCTTTTACAATCTTGTCAAGAAATTGTAAACTTAACCTTCTTTTACACGAAGATTGATGACACTTGTAACATCTTGATAGATTTTCACTGGTACATCAATCAAACCTACTGCTCGAATTGGTGCTTGCACTTGAATATTGCGTTTGTCAATCTTGATACCAAATTGCTTTTGCAATTCTTCTGCAATTTTCTTGTTAGTGATGGAGCCAAATGTACGGCCATCTGGTCCAACCTTTTCAACAAACTCTACAACCGTTTCTTCTGCTTCAAGCTTAGCCTTGATGGCTTTTGCTTCAGCAATCATTTCAGCATGAGCCTTTTCTTCTGATTTTTGTTTTCCACGCAACTCACCCACTGCTTGAGCAGTCGCTTCCTTGGCCAAATTCTTTTTAATCAGGAAGTTTTGAGCATAGCCAGTTGGCACTTCCTTGATTTCGCCCTTTTTTCCTTTTCCTTTAACATCTGCTAAAAAGATTACTTTCATTCTTCTTTCTCCTTTTCCTTTAGTTCATCCAAGATTAGTTTAGTCAATTTCTCTCCTGCTTCTGACAGACTCATATTCTCGATTTGCGCAGCCGCTAGATTAAAATGGCCTCCGCCACCTAGCTCTTCCATAATACGTTGCACATTGATTTTACTACGGCTTCGAGCCGAGATAGAGATAAATCCTTGTGTATTTTTTGCCAGAACGAAACTAGCCTCAATACCGGACATAGCCAGCATAGCATCGGCAGCCTTACTGATAACAACGGTGTCATAAGTGGTTGAGTCCTTAGCTTGGGCAATCAAGATATCTGAAGCTAGCTTACGACCTTGTAAAATGAGTTCATTTACCTCACGGTACTCTTCAAAATCTGTCGCAGCAATCTCCTGGATAGCAATACTATCGCTTCCACGTGTTCTGAGGTAGCTAGCCACATCAAAGGTTCGACTCGTTACGCGAGATGTAAAGTTCTTGGTATCCAACATCATTCCAGCCATCAGTACGCTAGCCTGCATACGACTCAAACGATTTTTCTTAGAATTTTGGAACTGAATCAATTCTGTGACCAGCTCACTCGCACTACTTGCTCCACTTTCAATATAGGTGATGACTGCATTCTCAGGGAAATCCTGATCACGTCTATGATGGTCAATAACAATAGTTTGAGCAAACAAATCATAAAAATCTTTCGATAAGGTCAAAGCCGTCTTTGAGTGATCCACTAAAATCAATAACGAACGGCTTGTAACTAGCTTCATCGCATCAGTAAGAGATAAAAGTTTCGTAGTATCTTCCTTCTTTAAGAACTGGATAGCACGCTCGATATCTGCTGACATTTTATCTGCATCGTAGACAGCATAACTGTTCTCAATAATATTACTTGCAAACAATTGCATACCAACCGAAGATCCCAAGGCATCCATATCTAGATTTTTATGACCGACTACAAAAACCTGGTCAACACTTCGAATCTTATCAGAAATGGCTGTCATCATGGCTCTCGTACGTGTACGAGTACGTTTGATAGACGCAGCAGTTCCTCCACCAAAGTAGACTGGATTCTTGGTTTCGTCATTTTCCTTGACCACCACCTGGTCACCACCGCGAACTTCTGCTAAGTTCAAGTTGAGCAAGGCAATTTTCCCTATCTCTTCATGATTTCCATCACCATAAGAAAATCCCATACTTAAAGTTAGGGGTAGCTGCCTCTGTTTTGATTCTTCTCGGAAAGTATCAATAACAGAGAATTTATCATTCATCAATTCCTCGAGTACTGTGTAATCTGTGAATACATAAAAACGATCCATCCCCACACGGCGAGAAAACATAGCATACTTACTAGCAAATTCTGAAACAAAATTAGCTACAAAGCTATTGATATGGCTGATATCAGAGTCAGACGTCGCATCCTCCAAATCATCGTAATTATCCACTGAGATGACCCCAATGACTGGACGGCTAGTTACCAATTCGACAGTTGCTTCGTACTCCCCAGAAACATCAAAAAAATACAAAACGCCTGAAGCCTTGTCCATATGAACAGCATACCGTGTTTCGCCCAAGGTAGCATAGGAACCTGGATTCCCAACAGAAGCCTTGATGATGGTTTGAATTAACTCAACATCAATTTCGCCTTCTTCAGTAGTCAAAATCAGCTCAGCATAGGGATTAAACCATTCCACTTCTCCACTTGATAAGTCTAATTTCAGGACTCCCACCGGCATTTGATCAAGCAAAGTACTCAAGCTATTTTCGGCTTGGTGATTTACATATTGGATTTGTTCAATTTCGCTCTTTTCATACTGTTTTTTTTGCCATACAAATAAAAGCAGATAAAGCAGTACAAATAAAAATAAAACAGTGATTGTTACAGCAAGATTATGTGAAAAAATAATCAGCAAAGTTAAGATTCCGAAAGTTGCAAGTCCTAGCAAGACTGCAGAAAACGGGATTAAATTATTTTTTTTCATTCTAAACCTCTTGCGCATTATTATATCACAAAAGCCCTTAAAAAGCGACCTTTAAAGAGAAAGCACTGCTTTTATTATAGCAAGATGCTCTTAAAGAAACCATATATAAAAAAGGATAGCAAATGCCTCGCTCTCCTTTTTCCACATCAGTGCAGAATCTTCCGCCTAGATTACATTATTCACCTAATTCTAGTCGAATGTCTTGTAGGCACTCTTGCGCCTGTTTCACAATTGATTCTAAAATAGTCTTACATGGTTTGATGTCTTTCACCAAACCCGCAATTTGTCCGCTCATCATTGAACCATGAACTGTATCACCTTCATAGACAGCCTTAGATAGGGAACCGATCGTAATTTCTTCCAGTTCCTCTCGGTTTGTACCTTTCTGCTCTAATTCAATGTAGTGATCCGTCATCTCATTGCGAATACAACGAACTGGCGCTCCCGCAATGCGGCCTGTAACCGCAGTCGCTGTATCACTTGCCGCCAAAATAGCTTCTTTATAGGCTGGAGAAATTGGACATTCTTCTGAAGCAAGAAAAACTGTTCCCATTTGAACTCCTTGTGCACCTAGTGCAATCGCAGCAGCAAGTCCACGACCATCTGCCACACCTCCTGCAGCAATGACTGGAATCGTTACCGCATCAACGATTTGTGGGATAAGAGCCATTGTATTGGTTTCTCCAATATGCCCACCAGCTTCTGAACCTTCAGCGATTACAGCATCAACTCCCAATTCTTGCATTTTTTGAGCATGCTTGACACTGGCAATAACTGGAATAACCTTGATTCCTGCTTCTTTCAAGTAAGGCATGATATGCTTAGGAGTTCCTGCACCTGTAGTTACCACTGGAACCTTTTCTTCAATGATAACGGTCACAATATCCTTGATGTTTTTCATCATCAACATGATGTTGACACCAAAAGGCTTATCTGTCAACTTTTTCAGTTCACGAATTTCTTCTCGCAACTGCTCTCCGGTCATACCACCTGAAGCGATAATTCCCAGACCTCCAGCCTCAGAAACAGCTGCTGCTAGTTGATAGTGCGAGATTTGAGCCATAGCCCCTTGAAAAATTGGATATTGAATCTGTAAAAGTTTTGTAATTGACATATGAGTCCTCCTTTTATTTTCTGTTGATTCTTGTTGGCAAATGGATGCATGGTGCACCAATATCCCCGTCAACAAGAAAATGTTACATTTGTCTCCTCATATTCTGCTATCCTAAAAAATCTGGCTTACGATCCTGCTGATCTGTAAAAGGAATAAGTGGGGGGCGAGAACGTAGAACATAATCTACAAATTCCTTCCCATCCTTGTCAAACTCTACCACCGCGAAAAATTGATCATGGTAAAAGAAAAACTTATAATGATTCTCAAAAGCCTGACGCAACCACTTCTTTTTGGCTAAAATTGATTTCATAGGATAATCATCAACTGCTGGAACCCAGAGAGGATTTCGATGAACATGTGATAACATCAAGTCCCCCATATGGATCATCGTATCTTTCCCCTGTTTGAGCAAGATAATACTGTGGCCATTGCTGTGACCACTTGTGTGAATCATTTGGATTTCTGGAATGACATTGATATACTCTGAGAAAGTCGTCACCTGATCTTGAATCGGTTCCCAATTTTCTCTCAGATAAGTTCCCCGCGTTCGATCATTAGGGTTTCTCATCTCATACCACTCGACATCATTCACAATAATCTTGGCGTTTGGATACTTGGAAACCAGCTTCCCTTGATCATTCACATACGTCAAGCCACCAGAATGATCGTGGTGCATATGTGTCATCAGCACGATGTCAATGTCTTCAGGCGATAGTCCTAAAAGATCTAAACTTTCTTCTACCCGACTTTCAGACAAGATTCCTAAGTTACGCCTTTGTTTATCGGATAATTTTGCTGTATCAAAACTTGCATCTATCAAGTAATTTTTACCCTTGTACTGGATCAAAATAGGATCCGTCAATTCTGCCATCATATTAGCATCATTTGTTGGGTAGTAACGAGACCACACAACTTTCGGAACCGGACCAAAAAGAGTCCCTGCATCCGTCAATTTATCGGCTCCACGTAGCCATGTCAGTTTCATATCATGAAATTGATATTCCTGTAAGGTGAGTTCTGCCATGCTTTACTCCTTTATCCATTGGGCTGCTATTCTTTTACGAATCGAATCCCCAGATTTTCCATAGATTTCAATCGTTTTGGCATCCTTTAGATAACGGTCTATAGGGATGTCATCCAAGGTTTGAAGAGGTCCAATTAATCTAATAATTTCCTCAGAAATCTCAATTGCTACTTTTGTCGTATAAAGTTTTATCTGAGATACAAAGAGAGAATCCGCCTTCATCCTGTCCTTGTAGGAGGCAAAGTAAGATTCAGCCGCACACAGCTTAGTATACAAGTCTGCAAATTGATGTTGATAGACTGTCGCATCGATTAATCGTTTCCCAAATCCTCTTTTGACCTTTACAAAAGCCAGACCTTTTTCAAAAGCTCCCTCAGAGATACCAATAGATATTGCGCTTAATCCTAGCTGTAATTTTTTGATAATATCATTTAACTGAGTTTCCCCATTTAAGGTCAATCCTAGCAGACTATCTTCTGGCAATATGACCTGGTCAAAAGTTACCGAATTCACAGGTAAACCCTGTAAACCAGGTTTTGCTATATCATCTCCAAAAGCAACCCCCGGTCGAGTCGTATCAACAATGAAAAATCCATATCCATCTTCTCCGTTAGTTTCCTGAACCTTGGCTAAGATTAACAAAATATCTGTATAGCGGCAATTTGATACAATTGACTTCTTCCCAGTTAAAGACCAACCTGCCTCTGTTTTCCTTGCGGTTGTTGCAATAACCTCCAAGCTTTCCATCAATTTTCCTTCGGAAAATCCCAAGCCAGCTAAGATTTCTCCCCTTACTAATGGTTCTACATAACGCGATTTTTGTTCCTGACTTCCATATCGTAAAATAGGATAGATACCATAACATGCCTGAGTTAGCAGAACAGCAGAAAAAGCAGGGAAATCTTTTGAAATCAAGCGAATAAAGGTCAAAAACTCGGTTCTCAAAACAGAATCTTGACTATCTAAAAGCAAGGAAAAGATATCAAATCGCTCAATAAACTGATAAAGCAATTCTCTAGGGAACTGTTGTTCATCCTCACGAGACTTGAAATAGTCCCGAATCAACACTTTCACGTCTGCCTTCAATTCTCGCGCCAGCACGTCATTATAGGTCATCGCATTCACCTCAGCTTAGTTGTCAGAAAACGGTTGGTAATAATCTTTCAACAATTCTTCATATATATAAGACTCTACTTCATTGTAGGAGTTTTTATAGGGTCTACAAAACCAAATATTAAATGGAATAGGATCCTTGAATCTAACTGCCTTAAAACGACTCTTGTCCACAAAATATTCAACCGGCCTTGGTAAAAGAGCAATCAAATCTGTCTGATGAGTTGATTCAACTAGGAAGTCCCAAGTAGAGGAAAGATAAGCAAATTTAGCCTCAATTCGTTGTGAACGAAGTTTTTCTGTCACTAAATCATAAGTCGTAAATGTTTTGTTGAAGGTTGCCAATTCATAACCAGCAATATCAGACCATTCCAACAAGCTTTTCTGAGCCAGCGGATGATCCTTATCCATATAAGCAACGTATTCATCCAATTGAATGATATGTTGTTCATATTTTTTAGCATCCAGGCTCGTAGGCTCTATCAGAATAGAGAGATTCAAATCTCCATCAACCATTTTTTGACGAATTTCCTTCCCTCCACCTTCCGTAACCTGGATATGGATATGAGGATTATTTTTCAGAAAATGAGGCAAGGCACTAGCAAAATAAACTCGTAAAATCAAGGACGGAATACCAAAATTAATGGTGCCTTTTTGCTTTTGAGCTTCTATATGGATCATGGAAAGCATTTCTTCATGTCGATTCACAATCTCGGTCGCATAACGATAAATTTTGCGTCCCGAATCTGTTAAACTTTCTAATCTTCCATTCTTGCGATTGAATAATTGAATCCCTTCAGCTGCTTCAAAATTTGTCACGAATTGACTCAAGGCTGATTGACTAATGTGAATCTTCTTTGCAGCAATGGAAAGGTTGCATCCGCATTCTATGATATTGATGAAATAGTTCATTTGGATAATATCCACTTACCCATCACCTAGCTTTCCTTCACTATTTTAGTAAGTCAATTAGACAACTATTCTAGTGTTTGATAGTTGTCTACTGACTTTTTATCGAAATAACATTTCGAATACTTCATTTTAACGTTGTATATAAAGCGCTTACAATACTATCTAGTTTATATCATAACACAATAAGTAGAAAATAGCTCTTTTTTTGCTTAAATCGGCATTGTTTTTAGGTCTTCTGCGACAATGACTTCCCCAGCTGTTTTTTCAAGAACTTCTTCTAATGTCACACCAGGAGCCAACTCTTTCAATAAGAATTTACCATCTTTGAATCCAAAAACAGCTAAATCAGTAATAACGAGATCTAACACTCCCTTAGCTGAAAGTGGCAAGGTACATTCTTTCAACAACTTGGATTCCCCATCAGCAGTTGTGTGTTGAATAGCCCCGATTACACGCTTAGCACCTACCAATAAGTCCATTGCGCCACCCATACCAGGAGCAAATTTCCCTGGGATAATCCAGTTCGCAATGCTACCATCTTGGCTGACTTCTAGCGCTCCCAGAACGGTTGCATCCACGTGTCCACCACGAATAATGGCAAAGGAAGTTTGTAGATCAAACAAGGCTGCTCCGGGCAACAATGTGATAGGAGCTCCACCAGAGTTCGCTAAATTGGCATTATAGGTGTCTTTAGTTGGTGTTTCTCCAAATCGAAGGGCGCCATTTTCTGCCTGCAAAATAACATTTACTCCTTCAGGAATATAATCAGCAGAAGCGTTTGGAATCCCAAATCCAAGATTGACCACATCTCCATCTTTAAATTCAAGCGCTACACGTCTTGCGATAATTTCTTTTGCTTTCATTTTACTTCACCCCCGCCAGTTTTTTTGTCTCTGTCCACAAGTCTCCCATCATCTGATGATGCTCTTGTGGTGTCAATCCTTGAACGACATAGTCAACTAGGATACCAGGGATGTAAATATCATTTGGATCAATTTCCCCGACTTCAACCAACTCGTTTGTCTCAACAATGACTGTATCAGCCGCTAGAGCGAGTTGAAGAGAGATGTTTTTAGTAGTCCCATCTAGATAAAGATTACCATATTTATCAGCCTTAGTAGCTTTAATCAAGGCAATATCAATCTTCAATGGATCATAAATCAAATATTCTTTTCCATTTCGAGTTACTTTTTCGTGCTCATCTTCAAGAATTGTTCCTACACCTGTTGGCGTTAAAACTGCTCCAAGACCTGCACCTGCAGCATGTAAGCGTTCTACGACAGTTCCCATCGGAGTGAACTCCACTTTCATGGTTCCTGAGAAATAATCATGCTGAGCAGCAGCAGATGTTCCTACATGGGCTGCAATATACTTTGTAACTTGATGATTTTCACAAAGACGACCAACTCCAACTTCCTTACCGGGTTGAGAAGTTACAACAGACACCAAGGTCAAATCTTGCTGATTTTGACGAACCAGTCCCTCAATTAACTCAAGTGGTTCTCCCACTCCGAGAAATCCAGAAATACCAACTTTATCTCCTGAATGAATCAAGGAAATAGCTTCAGACAATGTTACAACTTTCATAACCTATCTCCTCTCTTATTTACGTTGAAAGACAGCTTTGCGTTTTTCAACAAAAGCGCGCATTCCTTCTACCTTATCTTCTGTTGAGAAGAGTAGAGCTTCTGCTTCTGTTTCCAAACGAATAGCATTTTTCAGAGGGAGTTCTGAGCCAACTTGGATAATATGTTTAGCTTTTTCAACTGCTAGCGGTGCATTTTTCATAATCGCTGCTGCTAGCTCTTCTGCCGCAGGCAATAGTTCTTCTGCTGCTACCAACTTGTTAAGAATTCCAAGATCATATGCTTCCTGCCCTTTAACCATTCTAGCAGTGAAGATTAATTCCTTTGTTTTACTAGTACCAATCAAACGAGACATTCTTTGGGTACCTGCAAAACCAGGAATGATTCCCAAGCCGACTTCAGGGAAGCCAACCATTGTCTTGTCATAGCCGATTCGGATATCAGTTGAAAGAGCTAATTCTAAACCGCCTCCCAAAGCATAACCATTCAATACTGAAATAGTTGGCTGAGTCAATTCAGATAAGCGGGTAAAGGTGTCGTTCGCATAGGTCATGTATTCATGAGCCTGAATTGGAGACATTTGGTCCATCTCTTTAATGTCTGCTCCCGCGACAAATGCTTTCTCTCCTTGACCAGTCACAATGACAACACGAATATCCTCGCTTGCTTCAATTTGGTCTAAAGCGAGATTCAAATCCTTTAAGACTTCTGAACTTAAAGCGTTCAAAGCCGATGGACGGTTAATTGTTAGATAGCCAAGACCATTCTTAACCTCTAATAAAACAGTTTTACTCATTGTTCTGCTCCTACTTGATTTATTTTGAGTACAGAGTACAGCGTCAACAAATACCAACACAAAATGTAAGAGCTTACATTTTCATCATAAACTTTTTTTTTCCATCCGTCTACTTAATCTTTATTTATAGACCTATAAGTTCAACTTATAGGATGTTGTCGTCCAATCCATCCTTAAAGTCTTAGGAAAAATAAAAATACCTTATCAAGCCCTTTTAGAGAAAGACACTTGATAAGGTATGTAACGATGAGATCGGATCAAAATCTCATTTTGTAATCGTAATATTGAAAAAGAGGAAATGACGTTCAGTTTTCTAATAACTAACGTTCAACGATGAGGGCTGTTCCCATCCCTCCTCCGATACAGAGAGTAGCTAAACCAGTTTTAGCATCACGTTTCATCATCTCATGTACCAGAGTCACTAGGATACGGCAACCTGAAGCCCCAATTGGGTGACCAAGAGCAATCGCGCCACCATTGACATTGACAATATCGGTATTGAAACCAAGTGTTTTCCCGACCGCACAAGCCTGAGCAGCAAAGGCTTCATTTGACTCGATCAAGTCAAGATCATCAACTGTCAAATTACCTTTTTCAAGAGCTTTACGGGTCGCATAAATCGGTCCACATCCCATAATCTTAGGATCCAAACCTGCACTTGCATACGAACGAATGCGCGCAATGACTGGAAGTCCTAATTCTTCAGCTTTTTCAGCACTCATGACCAAGACAGCCGCCGCCCCGTCATTGATACCTGAGGCATTTCCCGCTGTAACAGAACCGTCTTTTTTGAAAACAGGACGCAGCTTAGACAGACTCTCCAAGCTAGCATCTTTTCTAGGAAATTCATCTGTATCAAAGACGATAGGATCGCCTTTACGTTGAGGAATGACCACCGGAACAATCTCTTCCTTAAAGCGTCCAGATTCTATAGCCGCCACTGCTCGTTTTTGTGATTCCAAAGCAAGCGCATCTTGATCATCCCGGCTAATACCATATTCTTCTGCCACATTCTCAGCTGTAATCCCCATATGGTATTCGTTAAAGGCATCAGACAAACCGTCCTTAATCATGGTATCTACCACTTTCGAATCTCCCATACGGGCACCCCAACGGAAGCTTGGCAAAACATATGGAGCTTGGCTCATGTTTTCTGCACCACCAGCCACGACAATATCTGCATCTCCGCACTGAATCGCTTGAGCAGCTAACTGCACTGCCTTCAAACCGGAACCACAAACCTTATTAATGGTAAAGGCTGGTGTAAATTCAGGAAGCCCAGCATGAATACTCATTTGGCGAGCCACGTTTTGACCTAAACCTGCGCCTAGGACATTCCCCATAATCACTTCATCTACCTGCTCTGGTTTAATATTCGCTTTTTCCAAAGCACTCTTAATTACCAAAGATCCCAAATCAACAGCAGAAACATTCTTCAAGCTCCCGCCAAAGGAACCTAAAGGTGTTCGCACTGCCGAAACAATAACTACGTCTTTCATGACTACCTCCATCAGTGTCTAGTAAGTAAAGAAGCCTTCTTTTGTCTTCCGTCCCAATTTTCCTGCTTCGACCATTTTCTTAAGAAGAGGGGCAGGACGGTATTTTTGATCACCAAACCCTTGGTTTAGGACGCCCATAATAGCCAAACAAACATCCAATCCAATCAAGTCAGCAAGAGCTAAAGGTCCAATAGGATGATTTGCACCAAGCTTCATCGCTTCATCGATTTCCTCGGCACTAGCCACTCCTTCACCTAGAATGTAAATGGCTTCATTGATCATAGGAATCAAAATTCTGTTCACAACAAAACCATAAGAATCTTTAACATCAACTGGTGTTTTACCAATTTTCACTGTCAATTCACGAACCGCCTGAACCACTTCTTCTGAAGTCTGCAAGGCCTTAATAACCTCTACAAGTTTCATGATTGGGGCAGGATTAAAGAAGTGCATTCCAATCACGCGCTCCTGATGTTTAGTAGCAGCAGCTATATCCGTGATTGACAAAGAGGATGTGTTTGATGCTAAGATAGTTTTAGGATCTGTCAATTCATCCAATTGTTTGAAAATATTCAACTTAATCTCACGGTTCTCAGTTGCAGCTTCAATCACCAATTGGACTTGTTTCGCATCTTCATATGAAACAGATGGAAGCAAATTGGCCAATACCTGATCCTTCTCATCCGCAGACATCCGTCCTTTTTCAACTGAACGTTCCAATTGTTTTGTGATATTATTCAAGCCTCTTTGAACAAATTCTTCTTTAATATCGTTTAAGTAAACTGTAAAACCAGCCTGAGCAAATACTTGAGCAATTCCGCTTCCCATTTGACCAGAACCAATAATCATCACCTTAGATATCATTATTTTCTCCTTCTTATTCTACAAAAATCCAGTGCATGAAGCAAGGACGATTGAACAAAAATCCTTCAATCGCCCTCCTGACATTAAACAAAGGCACCTAGTCCAGTAATCTCACGACCAACAATCAAGGCATTCACTTCGTGTGAACCTTCATAGGTATAGATTGATTCAGCATCTGCAAAGAAACGAGCAACGTCTGTCTCAAGCGTAATACCATTACCTCCGCAAGTTTCACGAGCAAGGGCAACTGTTTCACGCATCACCAAGGAATTGTGCATCTTAGCAAGAGCCGAGTTAAGCATCAATTCATTACCTTTCTCTTGCATCTCAGCAATACGAGTTGAATAAGCAATAACTGCTACAGCATTTGCCTGCATACGAGCCAATTTTTCTTGAACAATTTGGAATTTGGCAATTGGACGTTTGAACTGTTCACGATCTTTAGCATATTTAAGAGCTGCTACATAAGATCCACAAGTCACTCCCATAGCAATGTGAGCAACGTCCGCACGAGTGAAGGTCAAGATGCGGGCTACATCACCAAAACCATTGATATTTACCAAACGGTCTGAATCTGGAACCTCTACATTCTTCATAGTAATATGGCCATTGCGGACACAACGAAGAGCAATCTTATGTGGGATTGGTTCTGCATGATATCCAGGAGCTCCCTTACGAACGATAAAGCATTTCACCTTGCCATCCGCAACATCACGAGCAAATACAGGAACAACGTCTGCAGTGTCTGAACCACCAATCCAGCGTTTTTCACCATTTAGAATCCACTTGTCTCCAACACGTTCTGCAGTAGTTGCAAGTCCTCCAGCAATATCAGAACCTGAAAGAGGTTCAGTTAAAGCGAAGCAACCTTGCCAATCAAATGCAGCTAGTTTTGGAAGAAATTCTTTTTGTTGACGCTCATCACCACCCAAGAGAATTGTGTTGTAGCAAAGTCCGCCATGAACGGTGTAGAATGTTGCCATAGAAGCATCGAAGCGAGCAAGTTCAAGATACAAGAAGGCAATATAAAGTTCAGATGGTTTCCAGCTACCTTCACGTCCCTCAAACAATTTTGGATTGTTCATAATTTGAGCGCCCTTAGCCACAGCATAGAATTCTTCAAAAGGAAAATCAGGTTTTTCCCAGTATTCATTAATAACTGGACGGAGATATTTCTCAATCAAACGGCGAGTTTCTTGTAAAACCTCTGCTTCTCCCAAAGTTAGACCATCCGCATAGTGAAAAAGGTCCTCAGGATATAGTTCGCGTAAAATTTCTTCTTTTGTTGCCATAGTCATGACTCCTTTAATTGTTATAAGAGCGCTTACATTTTTGTATTCGCTATTTGTTGACAACCCCATTCTATCCCTTAGGATATTATTTTGTCTACTTAATAAATATAAACACCCCTATAAGTTCAGATTATAGGGGCCGATTCTGACTGTTTTATCAAGGATTTCCTCGTTTTTCTACTTACTTATAGGCACAAGAAAAAGTGGTTTACAAATCAGTAAACCACTCTTATTAGTTATTTCAATTTTATGATTCTTTTACTTCGAGCAAACCAACCTCACCATCTTCACGACGATACAAAACATTTGTTGTTTGATCTTCTACATCTACATAGATAAAGAAATCATGTCCCAATAAATCCATTTGAAGAAGCGCTTCTTCTAAATCCATTGGCTTCAAATCAATTTGTTTTGAACGAACGACTTTGGGTTGCACAACATCTGCATCTTCAACTAGAGCATCTGTAAAGAGTTGACTTGTCGCAACTTTATTTTTATTCTTACGTTCGATTTTAGTTTTATTTTTACGAATCTGACGTTCAATTTTATCTGTTACAAGATCGATAGAACCATACATATCTTGAGAAACATCTTCTGCACGAAGAGTAATAGATCCAAGTGGAATCGTTACTTCAACCTTTGCTGTTTTCTCACGGTAAACTTTCAAATTCACACGTGCATCTAACTCTTGCTCAGGTTGGAAATACTTTTCGATCTTTTCGAGTTTAGAAACTACATAATCACGAATTGCTTCTGTTACTTCTAGGTTTTCACCACGGATACTATATTTAATCATATAAGTACCTTCTTTCTAAACAATTTTGTTTTTCTAACTTTATTATAACGCTTTCATTTTCATTTTGCAAATTTTTTCCTCATCTTACAAGGGAAAAAGTTTTAACATCCAAAGCACCTGCTTCTTCCAAAAGTCGTTTCACACGATTGACAGTAGCCCCTGTTGTATAGATGTCATCAATCAGCAAAATCTTCTTAGGAAGTGAGATTCCATCTTTAATAAAAAATGGAATTTCAGTAGCCAACCTTTCCAAACGGCTTTTAGAAGAACTAGCGCTCTCTTCTCTTTTTCCTAATATATCTTTAAAAGAAAAGCCTGCTGCCTCAACCAAACCCTCGACTTGGTTGAACCCCCTCTCAAGCAATCTTCCAGGACTTAGGGGAATTACAACAAATTGATAACCTTTATACTTTTTCAGCTCCTCAGCAAGAACAGAAGCAAAAACTTTTCTAAGCAAAAAATCGCCATCAAACTTATAGCGACTGAAAAAGTCTTTCATAGCTTGATTATAGGTAAAGATTGCCTTATGATCAACACGAACTCCTTCTTTACACCAAAATTTACAATCTTGACACTTAGTTGACGACCTTGTTTTCATACAGTTTGGACAATGATCTTCACCAATCTTCTCAAAAGTAGAATCACAAGCTAAGCAAAGATAACTGCTCTCATTCTTCAAAAAGAAAAGACTACTAAAAGTCAGCTCACTCTTTGTAGTCTGGCCACATAGTAAACAGTTCATAATCTCGCCTCCTTGTTCATCTGCTTGATTTCCTTGATTGCCTTCTTGATGGAAGTATTTAATCCATCATGAAAGAAGAGCAACTCACCAGTTGGTCTGTCCATACTACGCCCAACTCGACCACCAATCTGAATTAAACTAGACTTGGTAATGAGTTGATGATTAGCTTCTACTACGAAAACATCCACACAAGGGAAGGTAACCCCGCGTTCCAATATTGTTGTACTAATCAGTATTGTCAGTTCTCCATCTCGAAAAGCTTGCACCTGCTCTAATCGGTCTTCTGTGACAGAAGATACAAAACCGATATTCTCATCTGGGAAATGCACCTGTAGTATTTCTTTTAGTTTTTCGCCTTTCTTAATCTCTGATGCAAAAATCAGTAAGGGGTAACCTGTTCTTCTCTGTTTCTCAATGTAGGTCTTTAACTTGGATGACAACTGACTTTTCTCTAAACAGCGATTAAAATCTGATAACCAGACAGGTTTGGGAACAATCAAAGGATTTCCATGAAACCGTCTCGGCAAGCTTAATTGTTTTAATTCTCCTGTGCGAACCTTCCTATCTAACTCATCTGTAGAAGTTGCTGTAAGGAATATCCTTAATCCATCCTCCTTTACACTATTCTTTACAGCATAGTAAAGTATAGTATTGTCAATATAGGGAAAGGCATCTACCTCATCCACTATCAGCAAGTCAAAAGCATGATAAAATTTTAACAGCTGATGAGTCGTTGCAACAACTAGTGGTGTTCGAAAATAGGGTTCTGACTCACCATGAAGTAGTGCTATCTCACAAGCAAAGTCATTCTGTAGTCGTTTATACAGCTCCAAACACACATCGATTCGAGGGCTGGCCAAACAAACTGCACCACCTTCATCAATCACTTTGGCCACAACCTGATAAATCATCTCCGTCTTTCCAGCTCCTGTTACAGCATGAACTAAAGTCGGTTCCTTCTTTTTAACTGCTCGGATCAATCCCTCTGACACCTTTTCCTGAAAAGGGGTTAACTGACCACGCCATTTGAGAACATCTTGCTTAGGAAAATCTTCCTGCGGAAAATGGTATAATGCTTGATCACTCCTGACTCGCTTCATCAGTAAACACTCCCTGCAATAGTAGGCACCGATAGGCAAATACCATTCCTCTAGAATCGTACTATTACAACGTTGACAAAGCAATTTTCCCTTCTCTTTTCTCATTGCCGGCAGTTTCACCGCCATCTGTCGTTCCTCTTCAGTTAATTCTTTCTCAGTAAACAAGCGACCGAGGTAATTTGGATTTACTTTCATACTTTAATATTCGTAAAAATCTCGCACTTTAGGTATTTTTTTAGTACAATTAAATCATGGAATTTAGAACAATTAAAGAGGATGGCCAAGTCCAAGAAGAAATCAAAAAATCCCGCTTTATCTGTCATGCAAAGCGTGTCCATAGCGAAGAAGAAGCTCGTGACTTTATCACTGCTATCAAAAAAGAACACTACAAAGCCACCCATAACTGCTCTGCTTTTATTGTAGGGGAACGCAGTGAGATCAAGCGTACGAGTGATGATGGCGAGCCTAGTGGTACTGCTGGAGTCCCTATGCTTGGCGTCTTAGAAAATCATAATCTTACGAATGTCTGCGTAGTAGTTACTCGCTACTTTGGGGGGATTAAGTTAGGCGCTGGAGGTTTGATTCGTGCTTACGCAGGAAGTGTAGCCTTGGCTGTCAAAGAAATAGGCATTATTGAAATCAAAGAGCAAGCTGGCATAGCCATTCAGATGTCTTACGCTCAGTATCAAGAATATAGCAATTTTCTTAGAGAACATAAACTCACGGAAATCGAGACAAACTTTACAGATCAAATCAATACCATAATTTATGTTGATAAGGAAGAGAAAGAAAATATCAAGTCTGCTCTTGTAGAGTTTTTTAATGGAAAGGTTACTTTAACGGATCAAGGTTTACGAGAAGTTGAAGTTCCTGTAAACTTAGTGTAAACAAAGGAGAAATACATGGCGTTTGGGAAATTTATTCAAGGACTTGCTGGTAACTTCAGCGAGCAAAACAAAGAAGCTCTTATCAAAGAATATGGTCAATACCTACTAGAGAATGAAGAAATCCAAAGTGGATATAAGCTCATTCGCGACGCAATCATCTTTACAAATATTCGTATCATCTTTACAGATAAGCAAGGCGCTACTGGTCGCAAGATGTCTGTTAAGTCACTCTTTTTGATGAACATTGTCAACGTTGAAATGGAAACTGCGGGAGCAGGTATAGACGATAGTGAGATTACGATCACTTATTTAGAGAATGTCTTTCTAAAAGCACATAATGAGCATTTTAGTTACCACAAATTTGAATTTCCTAAGAAAACGGATATTCTTCCCCTTTACACCTATTTACTAGAACTTGCTTATCACAATCGATTGAAAATTAATGGCTTAAACCTTTGATATAAAAAAATCCTATCACTTCGATAGGATTTCTATATTTTACAAATAGCCTAGAGCACGTTATACTAGTATCATCTTATACAAAGAGGTACATCTATGACTATTTATAACAATATCACTGAACTAATCGGACAAACACCGATTGTTAAACTTAACAACATTGTTCCAGAGGGTGCTGCAGACGTCTATGTTAAACTAGAAGCTTTTAACCCTGGATCGTCAGTAAAAGACCGTATTGCCCTTAGTATGATTGAAAAAGCAGAACAAGATGGTATTCTAAAACCAGGTGCTACTATTGTTGAAGCAACAAGTGGAAACACTGGTATCGGTCTTTCATGGGTTGGTGCTGCTAAAGGATATAAAGTTGTTATCGTCATGCCTGAAACGATGAGTGTGGAACGACGCAAGATTATCCAAGCCTATGGTGCTGAACTCGTCCTCACTCCTGGTAGCGAAGGAATGAAAGGGGCTATTGCCAAAGCTCAGGAAATCGCTGCTGAACGTGATGGCTTCCTTCCACTCCAATTTAATAATCCAGCTAATCCAGAAGTGCACGAAAGAACAACAGGAGCTGAAATACTAGCTGCTTTCGGTTCTGATGGACTAGATGCTTTTGTAGGTGGTGTTGGTACTGGTGGAACGATCTCAGGTGTTTCTCACGCTCTTAAAGCAGCAAATTCAAACATTCAAGTTTATGCGGTTGAGGCAGACGAGTCAGCTATCTTATCTGGTGAAAAACCAGGACCTCACAAAATTCAAGGTATCTCAGCTGGATTTATTCCTGAAACACTTGATACAAAGGCCTATGATGGTATCGTCCGCGTAACGTCAGATGATGCTCTAGCACTTGGACGTGAAATTGGTGGAAAAGAAGGCTTCCTTGTTGGGATTTCTTCAGCTGCAGCAATTTACGGGGCAATTGAGGTTGCCAAGAAATTAGGTACAGGGAAGAAAGTCCTTGCTTTAGCACCAGATAACGGCGAACGTTATTTGTCTACAGCACTCTATGAATTTGAAGTGTAGCCTCCTAAATGCACTTAGCCCTTATTGGTAACTACACCCCAAAAAGTTAGACAGAAAAATCTAACTTTCTGGGGTGTTTTATTATGAAATTGAGTTATGAAGATAAATCTCCAATCAATGAACTAAGAACAAAAAGCGGGGCTAGTTGAAACCGAATGGCAGTTCTAGAACATTTTCAAGAAAAGAATGTAGTTTTATTTTGATTGAAGGAAGAAAAGACAGAAATTGTTCCAGAATTAAGCTTGGAGTTTCATTTTGATATTCTTCTAAAGATTATCAAACGTACTCATTCGACATATTGCTACCAGTTAAAGGAGCTTGATAAGATTAATGATCAAAACTGAAATACAAGCTATTTATACCGAACATAAAGGAAATTACGGCTATTGTAGAGCCACTCTCGAATTAAAAATCGCAGTTTTATAGTGAACAATGAAAAGATGAAAGTTATGTGTCTAATAGCTCGTATTCGTCGCAGACATCAGTATTTCTCTCTTAAGTAAGAAAGCAATGACCATTTCAACACCAATTTAAGATGTCAAAAACAATGGAAAAATGCTGCACAAATTTAGAAGAATTTAACTATGAAATCATCTCCTATAATCTTTCTTATTTACCGAACTTCGAACAAGAGAAGAGCGTATTGGAGAAGCCATTTACAGAGAAACACTATGAGAGTATCAACATGCTTCTTTTCATCAATTTTTTAAGTATATGGGGGATCAACCATCACTGGCACGGCAAGAGCATCAACTCAGATAACGGATATAATGGAGCCCGTTTTGTTGTAGACAAAACCTCATAAGAACTATAATGATCGCACCTAACAATAGGTTCTTGTATCTGTACTCCTATTGTAAAGAAAAATTACCAGATTTCAAACCTTGTTCAACAAAACATGACTCAACTACTTACTAAAAACGTTCCTTAACGAATACCGCTCAAAAACTTTATGTTTCTACTTCCACTGTTTTCAGAGAACTGTAATTTACATTAGAAAACCACTTTAATAGCTTGCCAACGATAACGTCATGGGGTGAGTTTAAATTTAGAAGATAGGACCTTACCTTCACTATACAAAACTAGATAACTACTGTCAAACATCCACTCGGGATTACTTTTTAAAATACCTTTTGAAAGCCTGTAAGCAGGTCAAGTCTATCACCCTTAGAGAATAGCGTCCTTCTCTTAGATATCGTTTCCACTCGCAACTAATACTAGACGGATGACGATGAAGCAACTTAGCAATTTGAGAAAAATTTAGGCCTTGCATACGGTAAATGAGAATACTCTCACGCTCATCTATGGTAAAATGATGGTAGCTCATAAGATTTCCTTTCGTAACTAGTTCGTTCAATTCTATTTTACTAGAAAATCTTATGAGTTTTTATTGTGCACTTATATTGTATATTCAAGGTAGAAAAAAATCCCATAAGTTCTATAATGAAAAGCGACCAAACCATCATTAGAAAGAATCATATGGAACCATTACATTTTATCACAAAACTACTCGATATCAAAGACCCAAACATCAAAATTCTAGATATCATCAATAGGGATGCACATAAAGAAATCTTCGCTAAACTAGATTATCCTACTTCTAAATGTTCCCAACTGCCAAGGACAAATGGATAAATATGATTTCTAAAAAGAATCTAACCCCCTATCTAGACTGTGCGGGATACCAGGCTCTGATTCGCCTAAGAAAACAGCGCTTCCACTGTAAAGCCTGTAGAAAAGTGAGTATTGCTGGGACTTCCTTAGTCAAGAAGAGCCCTCAAATCTCATCTATTATTAACCAGAAAATTACTCAAAAATTAATCAAGAAAGTTCACTTGACGGTCATCACTAAGAAACTCTTTTCTTCGATCGTTTTCACATTGTACAACATATCAGCCGAGCTATGAGTCGTATGCGTGTTCAAATCATGAATTAGTTCGATAGAAAATCCCATGAATACAAGGCTATCAAGCGCGACTGGAAGCTCATTCAACAGGATAGTCGTAAACTCAGCGATAAACGATTTTATCGCCCTACTTTTCGCATGCACTTGACGAATAAAGAAATTCTAGACAAGCTTTTGAGCTATTCAGAAAACTTGAAACACCACTATAAGCTCTATCAGCTCTTGCTTTTTCACTTTCAGAATAAGGAGCCTAACAAATTATTCGGACTCATTGAGGACAATCTAAAGCAGGTTCATCCTCTTTTTCAGACTGTCTTTAAAACCTTCCTCAAGAACAAAGAGAAGATTGTCAACGCCCTTCAGTTACCCTATTCTAATGCAAAATTAGAAGTGACTAATAATCTCATTAAACTCATCAAACGAAATGCCTTTGGTTTTCGGAATTTTGAAAACTTCAAAAAACGGATTTTCATCACTCTGAACATCAAAAAAGAAAGGACAAAATTTGTCCTTTCTCGATCTTAGCTGACTTCAACCCACTACAGTTGACAAGGAGCCTACGAAGTCAACGTTCCTAGGTATAAGCGAGAAATAAACTTTATGATTATTTCTCTTCTTTGCGCTTACTGAAACCAAGGAGTGACATTGCTGATACCATCATCGCTAAACCAAGAACAGTTGCTTCACCATGGTCTTTTTCACCTGTTTCAGGCAAATTAGTTCGAGGTGTAGTTGGAACTACTGGCGGTGTCTGAGGTTTTTCAGGCGGTGTCTGAGGTTTTTCAGGCGGTGTCTGAGGTTTTTCAGGCGGTGTCTGAGGTTTTTCAGGTGTTACCACAGTTACCGTATTCGAATCGTGTTCAACATTATTGATGATTTCTGTAAAGGTATTCTTCACTGTACCATAGTCAAGCTGTTTCACTTGCATGTAACCAATCGCTTGGAATTCACTGTCATCAGAAATCTTGCTCAAGAAGTCACTAGAGAAGCTGTAGACAACTGTTCTAGCCTGATGATCAATATCTTGGTTGACATAGCGGGTCAAATCAGTTCCTTTGGCAATCTTCGTGTTATCTTTCAAGAGAATATCTGTATTGGCAATCCATTTGTGAACACCATTATATTCCACAAGCGGTGAATAAGTGTCCTTCACTTCAATTTTATCAATAGACTGGCCACGTTTCGCTGGCAAGTAAGAAGTGTTCAACTCGAAGTTATAGACAGCGCCAACTTTAATCGTCTTGCCATCCAAAGAGTTTTGATCTTTCAGACCATCTTCAACTGTCGCTACAATATCTTTCTTCGGATTAATCTTCGGAATATTATTCGTTACGACATTGGTTTCTGCAATACCGGCAAAGTCAATTTGATAAGCCTTGTTTTCGTACTTGCTCGCTTCCTTAATATCTTTCTTCACAGTTGTTGGGAAGATCAATTTCAGGTTGATTCCCTTCAAGGCATAGTCATTCGTGTAGGCTGCTGGATCATCTGAAGTTGTTACCGCAAACTCACCATCAATTGTCAAGCCCTTAGCCTTGATATAATCTTGAACCTTTTGTGGAGCTTCTGCAACAGACTTGTAAATCTTAGTCGTGAAGCCGCTGACAACCTTGCCATCTTCTGTCGTCATACGAACTGCATCAAGATTTGGTGTTACAAACTTGCTATCGTATTTCTCAACTACCATCAAGCCGGCTTGTTTGTCTTGGTCAACCAGACCTGTTGTGCCCTTGTATTGGTCGTTGTCAATGTTAATTGTGTAAACCTCTGTTGAACCAGCCAACATCGTCTTACCATTAACATCTTCACCCTTAGCATTGGTACCTAGCTTCTTAGGTTCTGCTTGAACAGCCTTATAGACATAGGTAACTTCTGTTACACCCTTCACAACCTTACCTCGTTCTTGACCTTTGGTCTTTTCAGGTACAATGTTGTAAACTGTGTTACCATGCTTGATAGAGATGCTCTTATGATCTGTTGTGTCATAGTCTTTGCCAACCTTACCACGAGAAGTATCAGTCACATCTTCCTTGATCTTCTTACCAGATTCATCCACATAATGAACAACGACATCACCGTATTCTTCTGGAGATACGAGTGTTACCGTATTCGAATCGTGTTCAACATTATTGATGATTTCTGTAAAGGTATTCTTCACTGTACCATAGTCAAGCTGTTTCACTTGCATGTAACCAATCGCTTGGAATTCACTGTCATCAGAAATCTTGCTCAAGAAGTCACTAGAGAAGCTGTAGACAACTGTTCTAGCCTGATGATCAATATCTTGGTTGACATAGCGGGTCAAATCAGTTCCTTTGGCAATCTTCGTGTTATCTTTCAAGAGAATATCTGTATTGGCAATCCATTTGTGAACACCATTATATTCCACAAGCGGTGAATAAGTGTCCTTCACTTCAATTTTATCAATAGACTGGCCACGTTTCGCTGGCAAGTAAGAAGTGTTCAACTCGAAGTTATAGACAGCGCCAACTTTAATCGTCTTGCCATCCAAAGAGTTTTGATCTTTCAGACCATCTTCAACTGTCGCTACAATATCTTTCTTCGGATTAATCTTCGGAATATTATTCGTTACGACATTGGTTTCTGCAATACCGGCAAAGTCAATTTGATAAGCCTTGTTTTCGTACTTGCTCGCTTCCTTAATATCTTTCTTCACAGTTGTTGGGAAGATCAATTTCAGGTTGATTCCCTTCAAGGCATAGTCATTCGTGTAGGCTGCTGGATCATCTGAAGTTGTTACCGCAAACTCACCATCAATTGTCAAGCCCTTAGCCTTGATATAATCTTGAACCTTTTGTGGAGCTTCTGCAACAGACTTGTAAATCTTAGTCGTGAAGCCGCTGACAACCTTGCCATCTTCTGTCGTCATACGAACTGCATCAAGATTTGGTGTTACAAACTTGCTATCGTATTTCTCAACTACCATCAAGCCGGCTTGTTTGTCTTGGTCAACCAGACCTGTTGTGCCCTTGTATTGGTCGTTGTCAATGTTAATTGTGTAAACCTCTGTTGAACCAGCCAACATCGTCTTACCATTAACATCTTCACCCTTAGCATTGGTACCTAGCTTCTTAGGTTCTGCTTGAACAGCCTTATAGACATAGGTAACTTCTGTTACACCCTTCACAACCTTACCTCGTTCTTGACCTTTGGTCTTTTCAGGTACAATGTTGTAAACTGTGTTACCATGCTTGATAGAGATGCTCTTATGATCTGTTGTGTCATAGTCTTTGCCAACCTTACCACGAGAAGTATCAGTCACATCTTCCTTGATCTTCTTACCAGATTCATCCACATAATGAACAACGACATCACCGTATTCTTCTGGTGATTTCACAAGATCATAGTAGTAAACGATATTGGTATTGCCTTCTACCACTTTACCAGTTTCCGCTCCTTGAGTTGCGGTTGGATCTAGCTTGTACTTCTTACCATCTACTACAGTAGTAATAGTGTCCTTGCGTTGATCCGTAGTATCGTAAGCAGTTCCCACTTCAGAACGTGGTGTATCCGTCACTTTCGGTGCAATCGTCACACCATCTTTGTTCTTGTACTCAACTGTGACATCACCATATTTCTTAGCTGGTGTGTCTGGAACAAGATCATAGTAGTAAACGATATTGGTATTGCCTTCTACCACTTTACCAGTTTCCGCTCCTTGAGTTGCGGTTGAATCCAGCTTGTACTTCTTACCATCTACAGTAGTAATAGTGTCCTTGCGTTGATCCGTAGTATCGTAAGCAGTTCCCACTTCAGAACGTGGTGTATCCGTCACTTTCGGTGCAATCGTCACACCATCTTTGTTCTTGTACTCAACTGTGACATCACCATATTTCTTAGCTGGTGTGTCTGGAACAAGATCATAGTAGTAAACGATATTGGTATTGCCTTCTACCACTTTACCAGTTTCCGCTCCTTGAGTTGCGGTTGGATCCAGCTTGTACTTCTTACCATCTACTACAGTAGTAATAGTGTCCTTGCGTTGATCCGTAGTATCGTAAGCAGTTCCCACTTCAGAACGTGGTGTATCCGTCACTTTCGGTGCAATCGTCACACCATCTTTGTTCTTGTACTCAACTGTGACATCACCATATTTCTTAGCTGGTGTGTCTGGAACAAGATCATAGTAGTAAACGATATTGGTATTGCCTTCTACCACTTTACCAGTTTCCGCTCCTTGAGTTGCGGTTGAATCCAGCTTGTACTTCTTACCATCTACAGTAGTAATAGTGTCCTTGCGTTGATCCGTAGTATCGTAAGCAGTTCCCACTTCAGAACGTGGTGTATCCGTCACTTTCGGTGCAATCGTCACACCATCTTTGTTCTTGTACTCAACTGTGACATCACCATATTTTTTTTCTACCGGCTTTTCAACTTTGTCATAAACATAGACAACGCGGGTTGTTCCCTCAACAACCTGACCACTTTCTTGACCTTGTGTAGCATTGGTATCAATACGATAAGTTGTGCCATCATCCGCCGTAATGGTAGTTGGTTTGTGATCAGTTGTGTCATAGTAAGTACCAACCCGTGAAGTTGGTGTATCTACGACACGCGGAGAAATGGTGTTACCTTGCTTATCTTGGTAATCAACGACAACATTACCATACTTCTCTACTGGTTTTTCAAGTTTATCATAAACGTAGATAACGCGGGTTGTCCCTTCAACAACTCTACCACTTTCTTGACCTTGTGTAGCTGTAGGGTCAATACGGTAACTTGCTCCATCGACTGTAGTGATTGTAGACGGTTTGTGATCAGTCGTGTCGTAAGCCGTTCCGACTGATGTGTCAGGTGTATCCACAATACGTGGAGAAATGGTGTTGCCTTGCTTATCTTGGTAATCAACAACAACATTTCCTTTTACTTCGGTATAGTAGTTTGCTACGTTTGTCGTACCTAATTTAACTTTACCTGTTGTATTATTAGTTGATGACACATATTTATAGACTTTGCCATCCGCTGTTGTAATTCTGTCTTGGTGTGTTGTTGTGTACTCTTCACCAACAGGAGTTCCTGTAGGTTTAACTGTTTGGGTATTAGTTAATTTAGTAGTTGTCCCTTGAATATAGTTATCCAGCACGACATTCCCTGCAAGATTATATTCAACTAGATTGTATTCAAGATCTGGTTTTACAAGTGTAAAGCGAGATGGTAATTTACTTGTAAGAGCTAGCCAATAACCTCTGTCCCATTGAGACTTCCGTTGCATCACAAAAGAGATGGTATCTCCGCTTTCTGCTACACCAGCAATCCCCATCTTATAGAAATTTGGATCATCATAATTATCTTTAATGGCATGAGTTGGACTAGTTGCCGCCAAACGTCCATCGGCTTGTTTTTCAACCAAAGAACCGGTAATCTTTACTGGACGGAAATTATAATCCGCTATACTTTCTTCATGCTTTAGACCAGCTCTCACTCCAGAAGTAGGCTCTGTTTTTGTTAGACTCGTCATAGCTAAAATAGCTGGATTCGTCTTTGTGAATTGAATTGGATTGTCATCAGAATCGTAAAAACGAATATTTACACGGTATCTAGACGGTGCATTAATTTTGTAAAAAGTATAAATTCCTTTTGTTGGATCTTTTTCTGCAAAGCCCACGATACCAGTACTACCACTTATATTAGTAACTTCATAGACTACCTTAGAAATTTTCTTTCCATTGTATGTTGAATTTTGAAGATTAGTATAGGTAGCCGTGATAGTTTGACCATTTTCAATTTTCGGAATAACAAAATTACTTCCACCACCTGAAAGCGTCGTCGTAAATGGTGCTACTGGGTTAGAACCAAATGTCCCACCTTTTTGAACATATTCTTCATAAGATTGTGCTGAAGGCATATCCTTTTGTCCAAATTCTGTAGCACCACTAATAGATAGTTTTCCATTAGGTTCGCTTTCAAATTTCAAGCCTTGGCTAACTACTTCACTCAGATAACCGTCAGTACCTACGTTCTCCTGAGCTTTTTTCAAATCAAGTTTGTAGGCATCTACCCCTGTCTTGATACGAGTTGCTTGTGTTTCCTCAAGAGTGTTGGCAAGATCCTTTTTAGCATCTGACTCTATTTGGTTATTTGCTGTTCCAATATTTTCTGTTGGATTTTGTTTTATATCAATGTTGTAACCCTTAGCTTCAGACACAGCGTCTTTCAACTTTTGATTTTCCACAGTAACTTTTGGTTCTGTGGCTTCGGCCGACGCAACTGGAGCGGCCTGTGCTGCTGCAGGTGCAGTGTAAGTTACAGGGGTTGTGTCACTAGCCGAAGAAGCAGCTGTAGCTGGAGTTGTATCACTAGCCGAAGAAGCAACTGTAGCTGGAGTTGTTTCAGATGCTGGAGCAGTATAAGTTGCTGGCGTTTCCGATGTTGGGGTAGCTGGGACTATAGTCACAGTTGAAGCGCCTTGAATTCCTTCTGCCACCCTACTATCTATCGCTGCAGGCTGTGAAGCCGTTGGATCAGAGGATGATGCTTCATCCGCCGATACTGTTTTGCTATTACTAAACATAGCAATGGCGCCAAGAGCAATGACTCCAATTGTGCCATATACTTTATTTTTACGAATAGAACCGTGACCTTTTGTCTCGCTATTGTGATTGAACATGCGCGTTCCTTCCTTCATTTTTATAATTAACGTATTATTCATTGTTCTCTCAAAGGATTGATTCATTTAACCCTAATAATGATAAAACGAACAGACCGATTATTGCAAAAAAGAGATTGTCGAGCCAACGACTCTTTTTTGCAATAATACAAATTTTTCACCAATAAACTTAACAGCCCCAACATTATCGACTTAACCAGCCACTTGTGCTAGTAGAACGACTGATTTAGAACCATCAAATTTTAGACAGTAGCACAATCCTTATAGATTTCGATGACATCGAAATCTTGACACATAAAAACCGAAAGTCTTTCTCTCACCAGAAAGAACCGGCATTAGCTTCTATAGGTATGCTGGTTTTATCGACGCAACACCTGTTTGTACTAGGTCGCTGGCATTTTCTGACTGTTTGATAACGCAGAGATCGTCTCATTGTTCACTGTTTCCAAATTGCTTGAGTCCCCCACATTACGAGCCAATAGAGGACTATCTCCCACTGCAAACATCAAAACCCTTGTCATGGTTAGAAGAAAATCATTTTTCTCATCATAAAACATCCCCCCTATTTTCAAGAATAGATATATACATTACTACAGTAACAGTATAAAATATCACTTACTTTAATAATAATAGTATTTTTATAATTTGTCAAATTAAACACGTACCCTATCTAAAGATTGTGTAAAAAATGTCATGAAAACACTTAAAAACATATACTTTTTAGCTCTCTAGTACATTAAAGTGGCGTGTTCTCTGATTCAACATATAAATAAACAAAAATAAAGTGATTTGACACAATTCATAAAGAACGTATAAACCACCTTTGTCCTTTTACTACAGTTTCTGCCTTCTATCATTTTTCCTAGTAAGGGTTCTTTTATATCTGATTTTCAACTTGTAGAATTAGGATATCTATGCCTTGGTTATATATCCTTCTGATTTTAATAATTGGGTAATTTACGCTCAAGTAAACAGAATTTATAATGTATTTTACAGTAAATAAAAGCTATAACAAATATGCCTAAAAAGTTTGTCACAACCCTATAGAGGGGGAAAACAGCAGATTATTGACGTTTACAATACTGCGAAAAGGTGTAATGAGATTTTTAGAGAATGCAATCTTACTTCTTAAACATTTAAAATAGCAATGATTATAACACAAAAAGAAAAACAAGCAATGTCAGCAAGAAGAAGTATCACATTTCTCTCATACATGGTCTCTTAGAGACTCCTCAAAGAATAAAATGATTAGACATAATTTGATTAGTTATTCAAAGCTGCTGCCATTGTAGCTGCAACTTCAGCTTCAAAATCATTTGCAGCTTTTTCGATACCTTCACCAACTTCAAAGCGAGCGAACCCAACTACTGAAGCATTTACTGATTCAAGGTAAGCTTCAACTGTCTTGCTGTCATCCATGATGTAGACTTGTGCAAGAAGTGTGTATGCTTGGTCAACTTTAGTGTTGTCAAGCACGAAGCGATCCATTTTACCTGGGATGATTTTGTCCCAGATTTTTTCGGGTTTGCCTTCTGCAACCAATTCAGCTTTGATATCTTCTTCAGCTTGAGCAATCACTTCATCAGTCAATTGAGCTTTTGATCCATATTTCAAGTGTGGAAGAGCTGGTTTACCAACCATTGCACGGCTATCATTATCTTGGTCAATCACGTGGTTCAATTGTGCCAACTCATCTTTAACGAACTGCTCATCCAATTCTTTGTAAGAAAGAACTGTTGGTTTCATCGCAGCAATGTGCATTGAGATTTGTTTAGCAAGCGCTTCGTCTCCACCTTCGATGACAGAGATAACACCGATACGTCCACCATTGTGTTGGTATGCTCCAAAGTGTTGTGCATCTGTTTTTTCAAGCAAAGCAAAACGACGGAATGAGATTTTTTCACCGATTGTAGCTGTTGCAGATACATAGGCTGCTTCAAGAGTTTCACCTGAAGGCATTGTCAAAGCAAGAGCTTCTTCGTTGTTAGCTGGTTTTCCTTCAGCAATTACTTTAGCTGTAGCATTTACCAAGTCAACGAATTGAGCATTTTTTGCAACGAAGTCAGTTTCAGCATTTACTTCAACTACTGCTGCAACGTTACCGTTAACAAATACACCAGTCAAACCTTCAGCTGCAACACGGTCAGCTTTCTTAGCTGCCTTAGCCATACCTTTTTCGCGAAGCAATTCGATTGCTTTTTCGATATCACCTTCAACTTCAACCAATGCTTTCTTAGCGTCCATAACACCAGCACCAGATTTTTCACGCAACTCTTTAACAAGTTTAGCTGTAATTTCTGCCATTTTGATTCTCCTATATTTTTTAAAAATAGGAGAGCCGGGCTAAGCCCCGCCCTCCTAGGTAATGATTACTTATTTGAATTAAGCGTTGTCGCCTTCTACAACTTCAACGATTTCTTCGATTGAGTCAGCTTGAGCTTCTGAAGCTGCAAATTCTGCTTCAACTGTTGCTGCATCCTCACCTTGACGTCCTTCGATGATAGCGTCAGCCAATTTAGCTGTGATCAATTTAACAGCGCGGATAGCGTCATCGTTAGCTGGGATGATTACATCGATATCGTCTGGATCAGTGTTTGTGTCAACCATCGCTACAACTGGGATACCCAATTTTTTAGCTTCTTTAACAGCGATTTGCTCTTTATGTGGGTCAACTACGTACATTACATCTGGGATACGAGGCATGTCTTCGATACCACCCAAGAATTTTTCAAGACGTGCACGTTGTTTGTTAAGAAGTGCAACTTCTTTCTTAGGAAGAACGTCGAAGATTCCTTCTTCTTCCATACGTTTGATTTCTTTCAAACGAGCAATACGTTTTTGGATAGTTCCCCAGTTAGTAAGAGTTCCACCCAACCAACGGTGGTTGATGTAGTATTGACCTGAACGTTCTGCTTCTTCCTTAACAGCATCAGCAGCTTGTTTCTTAGTACCAACAAACAATACAACTGCATCGTTAGCTGCAGCATCACGCATGAAGTCGTATGCTTGGTCAGCGTATTTTACAGTTTGTTGCAAGTCGATAACGTGGATTCCGTTACGTTCAGTGAAGATGTACTTAGCCATCTTAGGGTTCCAGCGACGAGTTTGGTGACCAAAGTGTACACCAGCCTCAAGAAGTTGTTTCATTGAAATTACTGCCATGAGTATTTCTCCTTTTTGTTTTTTTCCTCTTCTCGATTTCAACTTGCAAAACGACCCGAGGGCAACAGTTTCACAATTCATCAAGAATGAGTATTATCGTTTACACGACAAGGTTCATTCTACCACATTTTAGCCATATTTTCAAGTGATTTTGATAGATTGTATGCGGTAGAATTTTTTAGAACGCCTAAATTCATACATTTTTTAGGAGAACATCACCGAGTTTCAAAAAAAGACTGAACAAATTTCTTGCTCAGTCTTGACATTGATACACTTATCAGGTATCATTAATTAAAGACTGAGTAAGAAGGACGAGTTCTTACTCGGTAAGGCGAGAAGTGTTAGCGCACTTTTCGTCTTTTTTTATTCGATTAATTTAAGTAAATTATAACACATTTTTACATACCGTGCAAGCATTTTATGCTTGATTGTAGCACAAAAAGACCTTTTTTTACAAAGGTTTTTGTTATATAACTTTTTATATACTTTATTATGTACCTCTATTGTTTTCGGAAGTAAGATAATCTTTTACTATCAGGGTAACATTGATATCTAGATGTATTTTCTTTATCCGTTTTACTCATTCTTTTTTTAATGGTATAAGCAGAAACTTCCTCTAAAGAAATAAATTTTTCATAATCTTCTCTCCAGTTGCCAAAGAATAGCTCCCTCAAAGAATCTTCATAATTCAAAACAATTATCCTACTCATCGTCTCAGCTCCAGCAAGTGTCCAGTACATTCCTCTTTTTTTCATTCTATAAGTGACCTTACGATGCTGACTCTCCATTATCCCGATTCCTGCATGACTGAATCCCCTTTGTTCGGCTGGTTTGGTGTATTGGAAATTTCTCAATATTTTACTCTTGAACTTCTCAAATAACTCTTGTTCTTCTTCTGTCTCGATATAACTTTCTGTCGTATCTAGGACAGTTCTCATTAACTGTTTATCATGCTGCTTAATCGCCTGGAAAGCTCTATCCAATAGATCTTCAGAGTAAAATTTTAAATAATTCTTCAACTCCTTATTTACATGATACTCATCCCAAAAATGTTCGTGTCGTTTAATTCGCAAAACCTTCGCAATTTCTTTGAAAACATAGGGTGTATATCCATGACCCCCATCAGAGTTCGTAATCAATAAAGTCTGATCCGTAACTTCGTAATTATTGAATAGATAATCGATTACCTGCTCCCTCACTAAGCGATTGTCAAGACCAATAAATTCCTTTTTGTCCTGGAGTTCAAATCGATTGCTGCCAACTTTCTGGCTTCCTGTATGAACTACAAAATGGGATAAATCATAATGTTTATTATCCTTCTGTGTGTCACGTGCTTTAACCATCACACCATCACCCTCAATATAAATAACCTGGGCTTTTCTTTTGCTAACCTCTTTATTCTCCTCATAATATCGATAGCCTTCCCTTTCCTCCAATAACTTCTCACAGATTTTTACAGCTTTTACTACAATTGGCTTTGTGATAGAGATGTGATAAGTCAATTGGATCACCTGAGTTACTTTATCATATGGCATTAAAGTAGATAATTTGGCCACCTGATACATAAATTCCCAGGAGAAGCGGACGTTCTTTTGAAGCCCTAACTTTTCATCTACTGGAATGACCCAATGATCTCCCTTTTTCCAACGTCTTCTTCTGAAAGTAAACTCACCAAATGTAAAAGCGACGGTTCGCTCCATTGAATGAATACAGGTATAGCCCTTTGCTTTCATGACTGGAACCATCTCCTCATCATACCTAGAAACAAAATTATAAAATTCTTTTGCATTTTGAAACAGCAATTTATTTTTTAGTTCTCTCTCATCAAAGAAAGCCATTCAGAATCCTCCCTTATTAAAATTACGCTTATTTTAATAAATTTTGACCTGAATGTTCAAATAATCCTTTATTCTGACAAAAAAAGAGCCTATCTTTTCAGATAAACTCTTACTTGTCATACCAGGGTTTCTCTTTCTTACTCAAATAGGATTTGCTCATTTCAATAGTAGCTATCCCCATAGGAATCAAAATAATACTCCATAAAACCGTCACAATTCCATCTGCAATAAAGGAAAAACCACCTGTAAAGTGAAGTCCCAAATACAGTAATAATACAACTGGAAGGAAAGCTGGAGCGAATTTCAAAACGGCCAACCCTAAAACAATTATAAACACCGTACTAAGTCCAAATGTTTTATAGAACACATAGATTGCTATAGCTCCGATAAAAATAAAGAACAGCTGAACAAGTCTTTTAATATCAATGAAAATCATCATAGATTCCTCCTACTTCATCAGTAATATTTTAAAATTTATTATCTCCTCGTGTCTGGATACCAAATAATTTTTGATAAGACACTCTATCCCAATCATGTTCTAAGTAGAAAAAACCTACAAGCGAGTACAATTTTGAAATACTTTTTCGCGATAATCCTTTCTTTTTCCAAAAACGATTATTCCTCCAGCTTTTTATAAAATTACTCTTTGATTTCAACTTTTCAATTTCTCCCAAAAGGGAATTGTTAGCCATCTTATAAAATGGGGCGTAAGATCCATATTTGGATTTGAATAGTTTGTTATACTCATATAATTCATATAATCTAAACCAACTTTCGTGAAGTGATTTAAAAATATACTCTTCGTCCGACAATAAAGAATGGATCTGTAATGCAATGTCTTCAGAGATATTAAGAACATCCGTTAAATTTGAGATAAAGCTGATTTTAGATGTCTTATAAAAAAATCTAAATTCATCATCAGAATAAACATAATGAATGAGGTTATAAAGATTAACTTCAAGATTAACTTCAAGATTATTGAAATCCTTTGGCAAATCATTAACAGGAATACTATAAGTAGTATTTCCAGTTGTCTGATAGTGTTTCTTTGCAAACTCTAAATCACACTTTATACGCTCTTGGATGAAATCATTTTCTCGCTTTCTCTTCATTGACTCTTTTTCCCAAAAAATCCGCTCCTGTTCTTCGTTATATTGTGATTGCCTTTTCCAACTAGAATACGGCATCCCTGTAAAAACCATGCTACATTTCCTTTCTTATGGAACGCTATTTTTTCTTTCGCTCCATCTTTTCCCATTCTCTTATAATCAGATTCTCGAGATAAGATGAAGCTGATTTTTCACCGTGATACTCTACTAAAGCATCTAGCATATCGTATCGAACATTATGATGCAGAGAGAAAGGGAAACGTTGCTTTTTGTTATAGCTTTCAGGAGACTTTCTAGCCTCCTGATTTTGTTTTCTCGACGAAGGAGTCTTTTCTCTCTTTGGTGTACTCTGGAACGTTTGTTTTACTTGTGCGAATCGATTCTCTGTCATGCTACCTCTCCTTCTAACACACTCAAAATATTTTCATATACGTAGTTTATATTATCATAAAACTTCTGATGTGTCTCTTGTTGGTTAGCTGTCATCTCTTCACGCTGCTCAAAGACACTCTGACTGATCACAAGGCTCTTGGCCATGAGCTCTTTCTCCTGGATAGATCCCAGGTAAGCCTGATCTTCTTCAACAACTTCTAAAAATTGTTTACAGGTGTCTGTTACATTGTTTCCAACGTACTTAATCTTATTTCCAATAAGATAAGGTTCTGCTTTAACATAGCTTTTCTTGGTAATAACTTCGATAGCTTCGCTCTTAATGAAGTCTACAAAATTTTTCAAAGATAACCAGGCACGAAAACCATTTAGAGAGGCATCAGAAACAGCCAAGACAATATCTGATACAGCTATAAAATTTGCTGTAACTAAACTCTCATCATTGTGCGTATCAATCAGAATGACATCAAATTGTGCTTCTAACTCTTCGTAATGTTCGCTAAACCACATAAACAACTGGAGATACTTGTTGTTTCGACTAGCAAGATCTAACTGCTCATCTGTCAAACGCTCATCACCACAAATCAAACTGAGATTTTCTGATATCGGAACAATCTCATACTCTCCAGTCGTAAATATATCATAGACGGTTTTCTCACATTTTACATCAAATGTTCTTGTCAAATTACATTCCCAAGCTCCATCAATGAGTAGTGTTCTAAGCCCCTTAACACGTGCCAACCAATCCCCTTCATTAAAGGTATCTGTAGTCTTACCACCGCCACCTTTTCCTAAGTTTGTAGTCTGAATCTTCATGATTCCCTCCTTAGATAATTGTATATTTTGTTATATAACTTTTTATATACTTAATTATATCTAAAACAACTTTGTTTGTCAATATAAAAGCACAAAAAGTTATATAACTTTTTGTGCAACTTATTATCCGTATGTACCACCTATATTTCCGCCAACATAGGCTTTTAGCTGGATTTGTTGAACCGTAGTATTGAAATTTCCAACGAAATAGCTATTCTCTTCTCCATTTTTAGTTAGAACAACTAAAAATTGAATCACGTCATCTGATTCAGTTGGCATCACTTCCAATTGTTTAGGTTGAAAATCATACTGATTCGTCAGAAGAGCCATCGCGAAAGTTTGAACCATCGCATTCTGTGTCATAGATAAATGATTTTCGATTGTTCCCTTGACATTTGGCAGAAAATTCGTCTTTTTTATATCTGCTACTGCTTCTTCAAAGGCTTTTAACACTTCTTTTTTGTCTTCTGGGCTTGCCTCTGCATAGGGGCGTTCTAGTTTTAGCTTAGCTGTCCGATAATGCTTCTCGTCTGCTGTTTCCTCTTTGGAAGACGGCTCGTTTTGTGCGGTTCCTGAAGAACTCACCTGGGCAGCTTCTTCTATTTTAGTTTGTTGAGACGGCCTGAAACTCGATACAATCCCTATCCCTGCCAAAACCAATAGAATACCTACTACAATCGATGCAACCATATTCTCCTTTATCCAATCAATCATCTTATATACTCCTTTTAATTTGAACTTAATTTAGCTTCTCTGTCATCTGGATAAGCAAAAGAGATTACCTGTTCTTGTTGTTGTGATTTAGTCCAAATACGATAATTCCATGTATATGGAGTTTTGAACTGATCCCAACCACTCAGAGGTGTATTTTGTTCTACAAATAAGATAGAGCCATTCTCGAAAACATGACATACAATTCCAGTATGACCATATCCTCCGCCTCCTACCTGTGAAGAGAAAATAGCGCCTCTTTTAGGTGTAGTCTTAACCGAATTTCCAAATATTGCAGCCCATGCCGCCGCTTGATCTTTCCCATCTCCCTGTACTGAGCCAGAATGACCCCATAAGTGATTTCCCATGCTAATTGTAAGATTCACACATTGTCCAGCATACTCGTCACTTCCAGGATTATACCATCCTGTAGACTTGGCATAATCCATGCCTAAGCTCTTAGGATCAATAATGAATGGTTTCAAGCTATCTGGCAAGTCTTCTGGTTTATACCCCCATGCAGTCGCATCTGAAGGGACAGTTCCCGTTCCATCGGCACTGCTACCTGACTCACCACATCCACTTTTTTCAGCTGAAGAAGACACCGTACTATCTGAAGAACTAACATCTTGTGTACTGGATCCTTCATAGGGCTTCTCACCATGAGCAGCAATGGCTTCCTTATCAAGCCACTGATATTTCGTACCTAGTTTTTGATACATATCAGTTAGTTTGCTCTTATAAGTGCCATCTGTGGCCCATCCACCATCTGCTATAGCAGATAGGCTAGCAATACCATTTGTATTGTTTATAGCCCCTTTATAGAGTGTCTGGTGAGCCATAAACTCAGCTTTCCCTACGATCCCTGCATCGTAGCTAGAGAACCAAGTATAAGCTCCTCCTGTACCGTCTCCGACATTCGCTCCAGGCTTTGTCCCACTTAAATCAACACTATCTTCACCATACGTCGCAAGAGTAACTGGAAAATTACTTTTACTAGAGGTTTTAACACCTCCCATATTGTGAGCTTTCCAGAAGGAAGTACCATTAGGATTCGTAAAATTGAAGCCATTCTCTATCATTGTTTGAGTGATAGAAGCTGAAGGTAGGAAACCTCCTGCCTTCCAAGACAGGATATAGGCTTCCTTGTGCTTTTTTACAAATTCATCGATGGAACCATCAGCTGAAGAAACTGTGGAGTCGCCAGTTGAAGATGTTGTTTCTACAGCACCACAATCATTTCTTCCATTATTAGTTACAGCTCCCATTATCCCAACTAACATGGTTATCCCAACATTGATAATTAATAGGAGAGCCACAAAAGGAATGAGGATCTTCAGTTTAAATATTTTTTTCATGGATACCTCGCTTATTTACCACAATCCTAATATTGTTCGCAAAATTCCATAAAAAACTAAAAATACAATAAATCCTATTCCAATCTTCTTGAGACCGTTCAAAAACTCCTTATCTCGTTCTTTTTGTGCTTCCAGTCGTTTTGGATCAGATTCTCCCTCTGAAGCGAAATAATCTCTTTCTTGTTGCATGCGATATTTACGAATCAATACGTATTGATCAAATCTCTGCTTAGTCCTGGCAATCATTCCTAGTTTATTTTTGGCCATTCTGGTTTACCTTCCTTTCTTACTCAATACCGCCATAGCGCTCAACTTCAGGGGCTAACAGCTGTTGGTTAAAGACCAGATTTCCTACCCCTGCAATATTCATGAATAACTGTCCTTTCTTCAGACGAGGCAAAGTCTCTAGTTCAGACTGGTTCATTGATCCAGATAAGGCGTTAGCTAGTAGAGGAACACTGGTTTCGTCCGTCTGAGCAAAAACTCTATATTGCATCAGACCAAAAATCCTCTGGACTGCCGTTACGTACGGATCCTTATGAGTGCCAATCCCCGTCTCAAACAGAATCCCTCGCAGTGAATTAACAGACAATACAACACCAGCAAAGTTTTCCCCCATTGTATCAATCATATCAGCCAGAAGGTTGACACTACTTTCATGCTTAGGGTCAATGAGTGTCTGTGCCCCACTAATATTGACAATATAGTGCTGCATATCCATCTCCGTTAAGTCAGGACGTCTCTTCAGTAATTGCTTACAGCGTTTTCCGTTATTGACAATATCAGCCGAGACAAGTGAAAGAACAGAGAATATTTGAACATTTAACAAATGAGGGGCATTCTTCAAACCTGAGAAGTCAAATGTCACAACTTGCTCTGAAGAAATATCTTGAAATTTGGTTGTCCCCTCGAAAATTTCTGCGTTTGTTGTCAATAGTTCGTTAAACGTGTTGTAAATACGCTTAACAGCCTTGTGTTCGGCTTTATCCGTACTAGTTTGTTCCAGTCGACGTTTGTAGGCATCAACAAACAAAATAAAATCAGACAGAATAGGATACTCTTCCTTCACAATATCCGTCGCTTTCAGTTTTTCTGGATTCAATGAAGGATTTCGAGCCCACATATTTCCCTCAATATAAAACTCATTCAGGAGAGTTCCAAATGTGATTAAATCGTCTCCTGTCACTTCATTATTCAGGAGTTTATAGATACTCTTCAGTTTCTCGATATGAAGGTTGTAGGATTTCTTCTTATCGATTTCAGTTCCTGCTTCATTGGTCACTGTTGGAAATACCTGGAAGATATTGATACGGTTAGCCTCACCTGATAAATCAAGAATCAATCCATGTTGTTTTCGTGTCTGATCAAGAAACTGGCCAGTAGCATCAAAGTTACGAATATAATGCCCCTTCGCATAGAGACCGTCTGTGTGTTTCATAAGAAAAGATCGTTGTCCCATCTTTGGATTTCCAGATAGGATCATAAAGGATCGTGTTCTTTTCTCGTCACGTTCTAGAAAATTGAAATTTACCGCTCCGTTCGTTGGAGTCCATCCAAGATAGAAGCCTTTCTCATCTTCTAGCTTCGTATGATTAAAGAAATATCCACCAGCTATTGAGTGAGCTGGAGTCGGTATCCCTCTTCGATGATTGGGCAAATCAATCTGATATTCGGCTGGAATAAATGGAGCATGGTATTCAAAATCTAATTCTCCAGACAGAATAGTGGATTTGAATTTCGACGTTTTGTCTTTGACTTCTTCAACCTTCTTGAATAACTCTTCTTTGATTGATGCAAACACAAAGACACGAATATACATCCCATACATAGCTATATTCCGCTTATCAATTTCACGGCTTAGTTTATTAAGATTGTCAATCTCATCTAGTTCTTTCCGATTATTGGTTAGTTTGCTATTGTTTGTAATCCGTGTTGACTTCTCTTCAATAGAGTCCTCAATCTCTTTTTGAAGCTGTCTATTATCCTCCTTGTACAGTGACAGGAAGGAACGTGTTCCAGGAAGCAACAACAATTCAGAAAGCCAAAAACGATCCATTCCTTCAGTTGGATACTCATAATAGTGTAAGACCGTATGGCATCCATCTCCACTTATCCAGAAACGATCATCCTTTTTAAAATCAATATTTCCTTGCGGTTGAATCTGGCTAAGGAAAGCAAGGTCATATCCTTCATTCTTTAATTGTCTTTGTCTACGTTTTGATAAATCAGGCATGCTATCTCTCCTACACTTTCTCATTCATATTGTTGTATTGCTTTATAATCTGAATTTTCTTCCTGTAGCTGATATCTTGTGGAACAAAATCATTATTTCCATAGGTTTTAGCCTTACGAACCAATTCGTCCAATTCGGTTGTTGTAGGTGCAAATAGCCACAGTATGAACTCTGTATTATAGACTTCTTGTCGGATGCTTTCTTCAACTTTAATTTGGCTTTGAAGCCAAATTTCACGATCCTTGAGTTGTAAAAAACGTCTATCATTTATTGATAACTTAGACATTTCTTGTCGCACTAAATCCAAATGATGGCGTAAGTCAGAAATTTGCGTATCTGTATTTGTTGGTAAAGTTGTCGTCTCCACTTGGATATTCGATCCAAATCGAGTCAACCAGGTTTCAAAATTTTCAATGGTTCTCATAACCTCGTTATAAGACATCGATCCTAAATCTTTACCTGGTATCTCCATCAGCTGCAAGTAGCCATAATCAACTAACTGGATATAAGCCTGGCTGTTCGGAATGATTGATTTTACATCTAACAACTCAACGCAAGAATGTAAATCAAAATATTCCTGCGTTTGTTTCTTTGTTTCTTGAAGACGTCCCAGAGGGCGTTTCTCGTTTTTTGAGGGTTGAATTTGTTTAATCGCCATTATGGTTTTCTCCTTCTGATATAATTCAAGCTAATATAACGTTTTCTTCTTCGTCTGAAGAAAAGAAACATGCTGTGCCAATTCTTTTTGCCACCGTTAGCTGGTAACACCAGATACAAACTCAGAACTGGTGTTAAAAAAATGAATGCGAACATCTGTATCCACTGGCTTTTGGGAAAGATTTTTAAGCCAACGCTCAAAGCGATTACTCCAGTAATTCCTACAAAAGCAATATCCAGGATAAGAAGGCCTATAATCTTGACTTTAGCGTAGATGTCTCTAGGTACACCGTATTTTTCATCGTACATTAATTTCTCCTTTATATTTGTTTTGACACTCACATTATAATGAATAATCGAAAATATCTTTTAAAGGGACAATAGCATTTTCACCATCATCCTTCAGGAAAGAATTGTACAAAAAGTTATATACTTTTTTGAACAATAAAAGAAGCCTCAATCTTGAGACTTCTTGACTAAATCAAAGAATGATTCTTCAGAAAGGAAAGTGATGGATTGACCTTCTGATATTCTTCTAAGCGCTGCATCATGCTTTTTAGACCGTTTATCTGGATCAAAAAGATCCAACTGCTTGTGTCCTAAAACCAATATATCTGTTTTATTAGATACATAGCTTTGCACGACAGCTCCTTTACTTTCTAAAAATCGTATGGCTTCTTCTCGAGTTAGAGGACGTAGGCTTCCTGTGATAACAATGTTCTTTTCTGTTAAATCCATAGTTCAGCCTATTCTTCTTCATCGTCACTCTCAGCACCTGTTATATGACGTCCTCCCTGCATACGCTGTCCTGCTTGTTGCATTTGTTGGTTCATGTAATTCATTTGATTCATGCTCTGTTGAAATTTTTGTTGAGAAGAATCAGGCTGTGCTGGTGGTTGTGATTCTGAAACTGGTGCATCTGCAGGTGGATTTGGATCTTGAATTGGGGACTCCATTTCTTCAGCTGAAGGAGTTGGATCGACAATAGGTGCATCTGTTGTTCCTGGATCAATTGGAGGCTCAGGAATATCAATTGGTCCAGGCTGCTGATCAATTCCAGGAACAGCATCATTTTTCAGAGCGTTATAGGTCGCATTTTGAGCAGAGGCAGCTTTATCATCCAGCTTATCTAAAGCGCTACCAACTGCCCCTTTCGTATTTTGCATGGCTTCAAAAGCTTTCCATTCTGCCAAATCAACCATATTACTTACACCACCTTTGGCCGCATTCATCAAGCCCTGGTCTTTTACAGAGTTCAAAGCACCTTGAATACCACCTCCAGTTCTGGCAAGGCTATTTCCTAGAATCTGACTTCCTTTAGACAAGGCATCTGGAGCTTTTTTAGCCATATCCATACCAAATTGGCCAAGTGCCATACCACCATTAAAGAGACCACCTGCTCCAGCCGCAAAGGCATTCCCCATCATCATAGCACCTAGCAATTGTTGAGCTGTTTCACTATGACCAGTCGAAACTCCAAGCCAGCGCTCGATCATGGCCACTCCTTGCATTGCTGCAAAGAATACTCCAACATAGACAAAGGCAGCGGCGAGACACTGTTCCCACATATTGAGTCCATCAAAGAATCCGCCAGAAAGCTTAGATACTGCTGAAACAGAAAGGATTGGTAAATCTCTGAAAATCTCAAGTGTTACACGCATAATGATAACTTCAAAGAAAATTCCTGCTAAAGCACCACCAATCGTTCTTAACAGCTCTTTGTATTTCTTTGAGTTTGATAGGGAGCTATAACCAAGAATCGGAGAAATCATTGCTTCAATCAGAATATCAAAAACTGATTTGACGAGCTTGATGATCATGCTGACCAATAGAACAATCAGGATAATGTACTGAAGAAACATCCCTATCCAGTTGACTTTATAGCGCATATAAACGGATTCAAAGGCACTCAATTGATTAATGAGGCGATGTTCTGTGATGCTTTCAACTCCAGTATTATTGGAATTCAACTTATGGAGGAACAAGCCTTTAATACCAGGTATTTTGTCTTCGCCCTCTATATCCTCCAACATTTTTGGATTTGTTGTACCATAGTTTGCCCCAAAATCAATCTTGGTCGCAAAATCAGTCGTGTCCCGCTGTTCAGGGTTATCCGTGATATTATTGACAGGGGTAGAGCCCTCTTGAACAGGCTTGATATAGCCATAGTCATCCATTGGAAACAACTCCGTAGAAAAATCCTTGTAGATCAAGACTTTTAAGTCTACCACATTATTTTTCATGGGTTGAAGAGCCAAGGAGGAAGTCGGTTGACTGCCAGATGGCGCTTCACTAGTGACCGTCTGGATAGACATGGCATCCTGTGCCACTGCTGTTGAGATAGTGGTCAAAGCTAGTGGCAATACAGCAGTTACAGCCGTTACCAAAAGGAAATTCGTGATGACTCCTTTGTATTTGACTGGCTTTGTAAAAACTCCTGCGACGGCCGACACGACCAAAATCAGAGTAAACAAGGACGTCCCCAATAGCTGAAACCAGTAAAAGAACTGGCCTATAATCGTCTTCTGGTCGCCCAGATAACCGAAGAGGCCAAAGAGCTTAAACATATTATTAAAAACATGTTCTAGGCTGGAAGTGATTTGATAAAGAGCCTTCGCAATCCCTCCTGGTAAATAGGTGAGAAATGCCATAAATGCAGGAGTCGGTTCTAAATAGTTATTCCAATAGGAATAGAACTCTGCCAGCTTTTTTGCATTCTCACCAGTAATCTTGCCATTGAGATCTTTGACCTCATTCACCAAATCTGAAAAGGTTTGATAGTGCACTAAAGGTACCTTCTTTCTTTTTAAGATACCCCTATCATATTCGATAATGGCAAAATCGTTTTTAAAGGGACAATGAAATTCTGACAAGAAAAAAAGCCTCAAGTAATTGAGACTTTTGTAAGTTAATCTGCGATTCCATTGAAATCATAGAAAGCATTGTCTTCTTTGTAGCCACGACGTAGTTCAATGATTCGGATTTTTTTACCACCCTCGGTCAAGACCACTTGATAATAAGAGCGAGCTTCTTCAGGTTTATCTATATCTTTATAATCAACAGCTATTGTAAAGTTATCCTTTCCTTTCAGCTGACTCTCTAAACTAACAATAGTCCCTCTGAAAGCGGCTGGAATCCTCTTCACTTGTTCTTCTGAAAGAACACTATACTTAATGTCTCTATCATCACCATTTGAGACTGTCTTATTCTCTTTATCAAATTTTACGGTAGATCCTGCTCCACCCGTAAAAACACCGCTCTCATAACCATCTTCTGGAGAAGAGCCTGTATAGCTATCCTTTAGCACATTTTTAGCAATAGAATCAGGTGATTTTTGACCACATGCTCCTAGTAAAATCAAGGCTAACCCTACTAAAACAATTCTTAAAAAGTGCTTTGCTTTCATCATTTTTTCTCCTAATCATTATTTACCTCATTATAACAAACATCATTTTTTCTTGCAAGTGTTTATATAACTTATTGTACATCTTTTTAGATAACTTCATCTGCAAAGAAATCATCTCCGTCATCATAATAATCATAGTCACCGTGAATAACACTAGCTGCAGCTGCCTGGAATAATTCATCTGTAGATGTAAATGATTGGGATTGTACCTTTTGTCCTTTACTGTGACGACCTGATAGTTTAGGAGTTTCGCCATTGTTGCTGAGGAGAGGCATAGTCAAACGTTGCCTCCAGTCTATGATGTTGTTGAAGGCTGTACCAGCATCAACTGCTATCTCCTGAAGCTCTAGCTCACGGTGTGCACTTTCGACTGGAATATCCGCAAGAGTCATCGATGTATCAAACTCCTCTTGTAAGAACATGTACTTGTAAGGGAAGCTGTTCTTATCATGTGCGAAGATTGGATCCGTTGTGACCTTACGTCCAACATTATCCCGTCCCTTGACCCCACGTAAGATAACCGCTTCTCCTTCCTGGAGCTTGGCCAATTGCGTTGGTGTCAACAATTCTTGTTTTGGATTCTCGACAGCTACGTTTGGATTGGCTTCGTCCAGAATATTGCTGGAACGCCGTCTTCTGGTGATGGTACGTGTACCCAACTCAGCACTAAATTTCTTATTGGTATCTGGAGACGTTGTTTTGATGTAAACCTTCAACGAACAGTTATCCATAATCGTTTGAGCAACATTTTGACCATAGACATCATATAGTTGCTCCAGGTTTTGAATCCATAGGTAATAGAGAATGTTTTGCCCCAATCCAATGGAGATTTTCTTATCCATGTGAGGAATGGCTGGCATGTTTGTAAACTCATCCAAGATATGGAGAATGCGATTGATACATTTCCGACCATTTGATAAGGCAAGCTCATAGTTAGCATTGAATAGCTGATCTAAGAGTAAAGAAACAATCCCATTATACTCTGTTCGGTTTGGCGGTGTTACCAGGTAGATGACTTTGGGTTTATCTGAATAGACCAGTTCAATATCCGACTCCTGAAGAAGATTTTGGGTATCTTCTTTATCCTTTAAGACGGTTATATCGATATGATCTAAAATCGGCTTCTTGGTATACTCATCTAGTTCTAGACTATCTCCATCTTTTCGATAGACTTTCTCAGCTGAGAATTGAAAGACTTGATCCCGAACTGAAGACTGACCATTGTTCTTATGATTGAAATCAATCGTTACCGTAAACTGATCTGGAAGTTTAGGCTCGATGGCATAGGTCAGATATCCTTCCCCATCAACAAGAGCTGTAGCTTGCTTCACATAGTCAACTTTCTTTTCGACTTTCCCCCATTTCTTCAATCCTGTAATCGTTACTTTAGCAGTCTTGTGCTTGAACTCGTTTTTGAGTTGGCTATTGGTGCTTGATCTCAGCTTGACAGACAATCGACGTGGGAAGCCAACAGACTCTAAATCAATAGAGTTTTTAGAAGTCAGTTTGGCCACATTGTCTTGTAAGAACAAGTTGATCCCTGTCATCATGCTAGAGTAGACATTACCTTTAGTCTCATCACCACCAAAATCTGAAGCACGAAATTCAATATCCGCCATTTGTCTAAATTTCGAGAATTGTTTTTGATTGACCTGTCTCAAATTATCAAAATAGACTGTGATTTTTGACTTCTTCGACACTTGTTGTTCTCTGCTTGGATTCTCGACGATTTCTCCAGCACCATCCACAAAAACTTCTTCAGATCCCATTGTCGCCAAGAATTTCGCAACGTTAGGGATGGTAATGGTATCCCAGGCATCATCTTCACCATTTTGATAGGTTTCATTAGCTCGATCCATCAAAGCCATTGTCAGAGCATTAAACAGGGATATAGAAGACTTACGGAAGTATTCCGCATTTCCCTTCTCTCCTCCCTTTTGTTTGGGATAAATGGATTCTGCGACTGCGTTGACATAGGTTTGAGTCTTCTCATAGTAACCCTTCTTTGCGGCTGCTATGGCCAAAGCTAGGGGATTGTAAGACATAGACCAATCCATATTTTGGAAAGAAAGAACATTAACTTCATAGCCACGTTGTCTCATGAGTTTATAGGAGGCTTGATAATGCTCCCCTTTCGGATCTGCAAGAACCATCGATGGCTGCAATTCCGCACGACTATTGATTTCAATGGCTGGAGTGATCTGACCTTCCCCCTTACCTGAACGAGTCATCCCAATCCCTAACAGATTCGTTGGCTTATCTTCAATGTAGTAGTAACCTGAAGGAAAAGCTAACATGCCTAAAATCCGTTCCGCATTGGTCACATATCGACTGATTTTCCTATTTTGCCATAAGATTTGGGTTCTGAGTGTTTGCCCTGCTAAATCATGAGTCAGCTCATGAAATACTGGAGCCCCACCTTCACCTGGATAAGTTAAAGCTTTATTCGGAATCTTTTTGTATTGACGACGAATTTCATCAATCGTCACAAATCGGTCATCTCCCTCTTCATTATTGTTATAGTCTCGAAACTGCTCGAAGTTTATCCAGGCAGATTTCCAGGCGATAACTAAGCCCAATAGAAAGATTGGAAATGCTAAAATCGGTGCTATCAAGAAGACTTTAGCGTTCAATAAACTTTGAAATAAGAGGCTGTTTAAGTCAAAGTTTACGGCCTTACTAGCATCTTTAAACGACCAAATACTAAAATAGAGAAAGCGGATTGTAGCTCTCAAAACAGTAACCAGGTAATTGGTTAAGATAAAAGCAATAAAGCTAAAACCTAATCCCATATAAACGAAGCTGCGGTAACTTTTAAAATAAAGAATGGGTTTCATTTCTTTATCAAAACGTTTCCGTTCTCGTTTAACAAAAGGGAGGGTATAGAATATCCTGAAGAAAACATTCCAAAGAATGAGAGAGACAAGCGCAAAGATTTTAGGTAAGAATGACTTCATTCCATTGAGCAGCCCTCTAACTGATTTGAACCATACTTGTTTCCAATCAATTCCTTTACGATTTTTCCAACCTCTTTTTATTGCTTGCCTTAGACTACTCTTTCCTGCTAATAACCTTTGATAGCTTCTTAAAAAATACGGCTGGAAGAGTTTGAATAGGTAATAACCTGCTACCCCTAGAAAAAGGAAGGTATTGAGCCAACTGGCTCGAATCAGTTGGATAAGGGTATAAAATACTACTTCAAATAACTCAAACAAGCGACTACCCCCTTACACCTTCCAAGAACCATTCCATTTTTCGAGTATAGAAGCTCGAAAAGAGAAATATGTGAAACTGTAGCCTTGGAGAGGCTTTCTCATAACGGTTAAAGTAATTTTCTAACCATTTCTCCCCATCCAACTGTAGAACATTCAATCGACTAGATCGACTTTGTTCTAAGTAATTGGTCACCTGAAGAGATTCTGCAATCAATTCATCAGACAGATAATTGTATTTTTGTCTTGCCATTGTTGCACTCCTTTCTTATTATTTCTTAATTCCCCTCTATTCTAAGGGATAATATCAAATTCTTTGTTAAAGGGACAAAAGATATTGTTATATCATAAGTTATATAACTTTTTGTACAACAAAAAAGCACACAAGTGTTCTTGTATGCTTTCAATCCCTTTAGAATGGGGATTCTACATCCATTGGTTCAGGATAAGATGGAGGAATAGAACTTGGTATCGGCTGAGAAAAGCCCTGTTGGTCCTGCTTACGTCGGTTAGATGCTTCCCTATTTTCAAGGAAAGAAATTCCTCCTTGTTGATTTGGGGAAATAAACTGATACGTCCGACGTTGACCTTGTTCATCATTATAAGGTCGTTGGATAATTTCTCCTTTTAAGAGGATTGGAGAGCCTTTAGATAGGCTCTGAGCCATCAATTCTGCTTGTTTTCCGTATACTTGCACATGGAAGAAACTAGAAATTGGTTTATTTGTATCATCATTCATACTCGAATCACAAACAAACTCAAATTTGAAACTGGCATGACCATTTTTAGTTTGACCTACTGCATCACTTGGGATGAATGCAACACGTCCAGAAGCGATAAATACTTGCATTTTTTCTCCTTTCAATAAAGACCACAAGAGAGTCTTTATTCAACTTGTGGTCATCATTTCATTTTAGTTCGTCAAATTAGTTTTCTTTCGACTTACGAAAGCCTGCAAGACTCAACAATCCCAAAATCATTCCCACAACTGGAAGCATGCTTGCTGCTGTTCCAGTGTTTGGAAGTGATGGCTGCGGTTGTGGCTTGCCTGGTTCTTTAGGCTCTGGTTTTGGAGGCTCTGGCGTTGTGGTTGTCACTTTCGCCGTCATCTCTTGTAAATTGACTGTATTGATAAAGGTATTCTCAACTTCTCCAGCCGAGATACGTTGTACTTCGATTGTGAAGTCCGCATCGAAGCTACCCTTAACTCCTAAAGAGTTTAGGAAGTCCTGGTTGATAACGTAAGACCATTTGCCTGCTTTCTCGTCCCATTTGACGGCTACAATCTTCTTGAGGAAGTCAGGATTTGTATCCTGGTTCACTTCAAACAAGAAGGCATAAGCTGTACCTTTGGCAATCTTGTCACCAGCCTTGACTACTTTGCCATCCTTCAGGATGACATCATATGGCAAGATAAGGTCTTTAGCAGCTGTATACTCTGTCCCCTTGAAAATCCCTGACCACTTACCTGTGAATCGATCATGAACCACATCCAACTGGTCACTACCATCATATTGGAAGAGGCCATCATGTTTGGTTGGAACGGTTACACCGTCAAGTAGATAGCGGATGTATTGGCCAATCTGTACTTCTTGGCCATCCAAGACTTTTTTATTATCTTTTTGATCCAGGGCATGTTTCTCTGGCTTCACATCGGGAACCGAGACAGTGACAAGGTTTGATTGATAGCTATTGCCAAAGTCGATTTGCTTAAAGCTATTTTCAACTTTATCCCCTGCTTTAACCAGGAGCTTAGCTGGGAGATCAATCGTCACGTTTTTATTTTGCTTCACGTAATTTTGGTAGAAACTCTGAGAGTTCTTCGGTGTCCAAAGATAGAACTCACCTTTAGGGTTAAAGTTTAATTCTTTCAGAATCTTATTGATTGCATCTGTACGTCCTTTGTCTGAAAGGACGTGATGCATCTCAAAGAGATCTTTCACATCTTGTCCTGCAGCAGTCATCTTGATATTGCTGTGGTCAACTGTGAAGGCATTGTCTTGAACATCATCCAGGATAGCAAACTTCTTACCAAGTGCTTGCGCTGAAGCAAGAGTTTTGGTGTATGGGCTGTAATCTGTCATTAAGCGGAAGGTCACGTTACGATCAAATGTTGTCGCATTATTGATATCCTTACCAGAGCGATCCAGAACCGATTTTACTGGTTTAGGTGGCTTCGGTGTGTAGTTCGTAACAGTGTTTGAGAAAACTTCGTAGTTATTCACTAACACTTTATAGGTGTTATCATAGAAACCTTTATCATAGATTGGCTTCCAGGTAATCACAGGAGCTTCTAAGCGTTTCCCTTCGTAAGTCGCAGTAAAGGTATACGTATTCTTTACTGCATCATAGATAACGCCCCACCCTGCTTTCTCTGCAGCTGCCTTTGTAACAGCTACATCAGGAACTGCTCCAGCTTCAAGTGGATCAATGATGGTAATCTTGTCCCCTTTTTTCAGGTTCGCATAGATATTGTCATGATTCAAGGTGTAGGTCTGAGTAGCATTTTTAACAACTGTTTGACCGTTTGTGTTGGTCTTATCTGTATCTGCTACAGATTTGCTGACAACTGGCTTATACTGCAATTTATAGCCGTGATAGTTTGCTGATAACTTCTGATTTTTCGTCTCAGAAAGTGTTTTAAGAGCCAAGGTTGGCTTAGCTGGATTTTTCGCTTTAACCAATTCAGCTGATACAGGTTCAGTCTGAACTGGCTTCACGGTTGTTTTTGTGATAGTTGCAGTAGCTGGAACTTCAACGACTGGCGCTACAACCTTTGTATTCAAAGCAAACCAATAGGTTTGGCCATTTGGACTTTCTGGTCCATCCCATTGAATGAATTCGGTTGTGAAGGCTGTCCCTTCCTTAAAGACTCCAAGAGCAGCACCCTTGTACTGATATGCTGAAGAGGAAGTATCCCAAAGATGACCTACCTCTTCCTCACGATTATAGTCTTCTGCATAAACATAGCCATAATCCTTGTTTTGAGTAACAGTTGAGCCATTGATTTCAACATGTGTCCCATTGATGGCTTTTGCACCTTCCCACCCGATAGGGTTGTGGTTTAGAGACGAGTAGGTTAAGGCTGCAGGTGTCTTTTCAGAAGCCTTGAAAGCTACTTCTTGGCCTTCCTCATTGTTGTAGTAGTAGGTATCTGTAACCAGGAAGTTCATGTAGTCCGCAGCTCCACCTGTTCCATCGTTTCGAGCTACTACAAAGCCCTCAGTCGGATCATTTAAGACATAGACATCATTTAGGCCCGTTTTACCTTGGTTTACAATTTGAAATTTTCGATGGATACGAGAAATATTGTGTTGTTTCCCATCCTCGGTTGTGACTGTTAAGCCGTTTAACCCAGTATAATCAATTTCTGTTGTCCAACCATTGCCCACATCTTTGTATTTCAAGACTTTGGTTGAGTCTAGAACACGAGTATAGCCTGATGTTCCATTTGATGAAGCGATGTAATCTTTGGTAGTTACCTGCGCTCCTGAAGCAGAGGATTCTACTGTTGCTTCAGGATTAGCTGTTGCAAGACTTAGAGCCTGTAAGACAACCTCTTTTGTGAACCCTTCCGTACTTGTTTTAGATTGAAGTTCATTGTATTTCTTCTGCCATTCAGCCTGGTTCTGCTTAGCTTTATCAAAGGCCGTTTGGTTTTGTTTGGCAATTTTGTTGGCTTCATCTACTGAAGAAACTTCCTGTGTTTTAGAAGTTAAAAGTACACCAGATTTTTTCAAATCTGCTGACTTACGATCAGCATCTTGATTGACTTGATCACTAGCATTCTTCTTCTCTGTGTAGGCAGCCATCAGGGCTTTGTTAAGCTCCACTTTGCCTTTTGCAGTCGCAATAGCCTGGTCATTTTGTTTCTTCAATGCTTCTACTTCTGCGACTGAAGAGACCGTACGTGTAACGACTTTAACGTCAACCTTTTCTTTCTTCAGCTGTTCAGATACGCTTTCTACCGCTTTGTTTAGAGCAGTAGCTTGTTCAACAGTAGCATCATACTTAGCTTTTTCACCCAGGTATTTTGTTACTGCTTGTTGGTTATCTGACAAGACCTGTTTAGCTGTTTGAGTAGCTTTCTTGTTTTGGTCTGCTGAACCATCTGTGGCAGTCGAACCTTCATTCGTCACTGTGACAGTTGTTGCCCCTTCATGCTTGGCTTTTTCATCAGCTACAAATTGATTGTTAGCGTGAATAGCTTCCTGTGCTTCCTGGAAGGCTTCATTGTTTTTGACTTGTTTTGTAGTCGTTTCTTCCAGTTCCTTGACTTGCTTGTCCTGATCTTGTTTAATCTCAGACTTAGACTGTTCAAGTTTGGGAGCAGTGGTATCTGTTCCCTTATCAACACTTGATGTTTCAGATACAACTACTCCAGCTTTTTTGGCCTTGTCAGCAGCCTTTGTGACTGCTCCATTATCAATCGCTACAGACTGGCTTCCTGTTGTTTTGCCAGCTTGTTTAGCGTATGCGTTGTTGTCGTTTTTAGTTTCAGGCTGTACTGCTTCATCCGCAAATGCTGAACCTGCAGAGAAGGCTACAATACCTGCAACTGCAATTCCTGATACTAAGCCTTTAGCCCATTTTTTCTTACGGAAATATCCGTGTCCTTTTGTTTTTTCTGTCATTTAATTGTTTCCCTTTCCATTTCACCTTAAAACATTTTCTTCTTGTAGACGTAGCTGACTGCCGTCAACAACATAGCCCCAATAGCACCCAGAATGCTTTCTGCCGTTCCTGTGTTTGGAAGTGTTTTTAACTTCCCATCTTTATCAGTAACAGAGATAGTCTTATCTTCATTGACAGTACCTCCGACCTCTTCAGGAGCAACCACTGAACCATCTGAAAGAACTACGTTTCCGCCTTGGGTGCTAACAATTGACGCACCTGTATTTGTTTCAACAGGCTCTTTTGTCACATCATGAACTACTTGACCTGTTGAGGTTGAAGTGGTTCCAATTTGTGACTTCCCTTGCTGGTTCGCTTGATCAGTAGTTTTTGGCTTTTCATCCGGAACACCATCTAAACTACCTGCATTATCCTTGTCTTGTGGCTTATCTGAAGGTGCTGGTTTATCAGCTGGCACTCCGTCAAGGCTACCTGCGTTGTCTTTGTCTTGTGGTTTATCTGATGGTGTTGGAACACCATCGAGACTACCTGCATTATCCTTGTCTTGTGGCTTATCTGAAGGTGCTGGTTTATCAGCTGGCACTCCGTCAAGACTTCCTGCGTTATCCTTGTCTGAGGGAGCTGTTGGATCAACTGGAGTAACTGAAGGAGCCGTTGCTTGATCTGCAGTTCCTTCAGTCTGTGTTGTAGTTGGCTTTGTTGGAGAAACGATTTCTGTCGTTGGAGCAGAAGAATCGATTGGTGCAAGCTCGTCTGCCGATGCAAATCCACCAGCTTGTGCAAGTGCGATAGTTGAAAGTGCTAATGTAGCTAATACTTGTTTCTTGTTCATTGTGATTTTTCCTTTTCTAATTTTTAAGATAATTTGATTCTTTTGGTTCTGTTTCTACAACAAATCCATATTTTGAAGAATCAGAAGCTTTTACATCAAAAGTTAATCTAACGCTAGATGATTTATCCCCTCTTTTGACAGACAGGATATAGGAAACCGTATATCTTTGAGTTTCTGAATCATAATTCAATTTCTCTAAAATAACGGACTGTAAAATTCCTTCTTTCGGTTTGGTAAATTTTGCATCACCTTCAGAAAGAAAATCTACTAGGTTTTCTTTTTTGCCCGAGTAATAAGAAGGTAAGAAATAACGGCTAAATACATCAACCTCATTTTTCGTTGAAATGATAAGTTGGGTATTTTTTTGTTCCTGGTATAAGAAATTTACTTTTTCGGACTGGCTTGATAGTTGAGCGAAAGCAAAAAATACGCAAATGATATTTATTACTGACAACACTCCCAAACCACCTAAAAATAGATAAATTTTCTTCAGGGAAACTGACTGCTTTTGAACAATAGGAGGGGCAACAGTTATTTGACCTCCTGCTTTTAGATCATGTGATGGACGATTTGGTTGTGAAACAGCCATCGTCTCACCTTCAGCTGGGAAAAGAGGAAGAGAAGAATTGGACAATCCCATACTTTGTTTATATACAGGATAAATCTGGTTCTCAAAATACTCCCTTTTTTCTTGATAGCTGTAATTTGCAAATTCAGAGCGAGTAAGTATCGCTTGAATGAGGGGAAGCAGGAGATTTTCATAGTCTTCAGTAATCAGAAATGGACTAGCATAAACCTCCCCTTCTGTCACCACGCTTTTCCCTTCTAGATGGGCGATTGCCACTTTTTTCAGCTGAAACTGACCATACATCTGTTTCAACTCTCTAAATAACAACTCGGCCTGTTGAAATGTTAGGTAGGGTAAACTTTTTGAAATCGGCTGAGAATAATCAGAAAGATGATCCAATCCCTCAATGATATCAAGTAATTCACTATCATCTTCTGGACCTCTTCCATCTTCCCAGGTGATTTCTAAAAATAGATCATCTGTAATCGTACAGCAACCTTTATTAAAGAGTGAAAAAGCCATAAATCACCACCCCTTAACTTTTCACGAAATCAAAAATCCATTCAATAATACTTGGTCCCGCTGAAACACCAATAATTGCAATTGCAATAGACACCCAATTTTTTTTCATTGAGGCTTTTAACTCCCGTCCACCAAACGCATAAATGAGCGAAGTGACAACGGCAGCTAGACCAAATAGCGCAACACTGACTAGCTGAACTTTTGTAATTCCTTGTCTTGCCAAGTTATCCGACTTAGCAAATGGATCGTCCGCATAGATTGTAGATCCTGTTAGGAATAGGGAAAGGCTCAATAAAAACATCTGTGATTTTGTTTTTACTTGCTGAAGTTGTCTTGTCAAATAGTTTTTCATAGAAATCCTCCTTTGTTTTTTTGACAACGTTAGTATAATAGATAATTGAAAAAAATTTTTTAAAGGGACAATCATTTTTTTAAGGTGAATTTTAAGAAAATAATGCTTCACCAAATGACGTTTTTTCAGCTTCGACATCGAATAATATTTTTCTTTTATCTTCACGATGGTGTTCATCTGGCGAATCACCTTCTACCCAAAGATGAAAATGATACTCTTGGTTGTGATCAGATAAGTTCAGAAACTCTTTAGAAATTAAAGGGAGAACCTTATGTTTAATCACTCTTTCCAGTGGTCGTGCACCATCTTTTATATTTGTTCCTATATCCAATAAATAAGTAACCAAACTTTCTTCATAAGAAAGAGTCAACCTTTGATTCTTCATTCTTTCTTCGATTTCTGATAGATGTTTGACAATAATTTCCTTATTCACTTCCTCGTCTAACATGTTGAAAATCAATTTATATTCAATTCGATTGAGAAATTCTGGTCTGAACCTAGTTTCTAACTCCAACGTCATGCTCTTTTCAAACTGAACTTTATCCCTGTCGGTTAGCTTTTTAAAATTCCCTTTTAATTCGTACTGCTTAATAATTTTTTGAGAACCAATATTCGTAGTAATAATAATAATCGTATTCTTAAAACTCACTTGCCTTCCAGTTGAATCAGTCAAACGTCCTGCATCAAGCACCTGCAAAAATAAATCTACAACTTCTGAGTGTGCTTTCTCCACTTCATCGATCAGGATAACGCTATAAGGTTTTTGTTTAACCTTCTCAGTCAATTGACCTTTCGTTCTAGTTTGACGATCGCCAATCAGCTTTGTAATATCTCCTTTTTGCTTATACTCAGACATATCAAAACGAATGATTGCCTCTTCATCATCAAACATTCCCTCTGCTAGTGCCAAAGCAAGCTCTGTTTTCCCAACTCCTGAAGTGCCTAGAAACATGAAGGAAGATAGGGGCTTTCTTTGATCCTGTAAACCAGCTTGTGCAACAGTTATAGCGTTCACAACAGCATCTACAGCCTCATCTTGGCCTTTAACACGTCGTGATAGCTTTTCTTTTAAACCATCTAGCCTTTCCTTGTCACCTTTCAAAATCGTCGTGACAGGAATACCTGTTTTATTTTTCAGCACCTCTGCAATTTCTTGCTTCCCGACATGGGCTAATTCATTTGTAGAACAAATTGTCGCTGCTTCATCTATTAAGTCGAAGGCTTTATCAGGTAAAAATTGATCTGGTATGTAGCGAACAGATAGAAGTACAGCTTGTTTTACAGCGTCGGAACTAATAGACACCTGGTGAAATTTTTCATAAATAGTTTTAGCTTGTTCAAGAATTTCAATCGCTTGAGTAGTTGTCGGTTCAGAAACCATAATTGGCTGCATCCTTCGCTCTAGCGCTCGGTCCGTTTCGATATATTCATGAAATTCATCTAAAGTAGTTGCGCCAATCAATTGAATCTCACCACGTGACAAAACTGGCTTAATAATATTTCCAGCATCCAGAGCCCCTTTATCTGAACCTCCAGCACCAACAATTGTATGAATTTCATCAATAAAGAGAAGGTTTTCTCCTTTGGTTTCTACCATCTCCTCAATAATTTTTTTAAACTTAACAATAAATCCTCCATCCTCATCTGACATTAAACTAGATAATTCCAAAGATCGCACTGTCAAGTTTTTTAATTTTGGAGATACCTGGTTTCGTAAAATGGCCAAAGCAAATCCTTCAACAATGGCTGTTTTACCAACTCCAGCTTCTCCCACTAAAATTGGATTGTTCTTGGTTCTCCTGAGAAGAGAGGTCTGAACAGCTTCTACTTCTTTATCACGTCCGTACACCTGATAATCTTCTGCTTTTTTTGAAACTTTTTCTGTCAAATTATCTGTATAACGATCTAAATAGGGTGTTTTTTTCTTTTCTTCAGTAGTCACACTTAATCACCTCTTTCTTTTACTTCTTTGATTTGAAGAGTGAGCTTATCTTTTATCGCATCCACAAATTCTCTTGGATTAATTTTCCCTTCTCCTATCTGAGATAGAAACATTTCCCAGCCTCCTGTTGTCCCTGGATCAGAAAACTCATTGTCATAGAGATAATTGATAAGTAGATAGGCTTTGTTGGTAGGCGTTAGTTGACCTGTTTTTTTATCTTTAACAACATAACCCTTACTTTGAATTTTTTTAATGATTTCTCCTCTAGTGGCTTGTGTTCCCAAGCCATATTTAGGAAATATTTGGCCAATCAATTGGCTTTCTGTTAATCTTTTGGGTGGTTTTGTTTCACCCTCTATAATCTGAACTTTCGTCTCAATTTTATCTCCCACTTGATAATCAGGAACTTCAACAGGACCTCGTACCTTTCGTGAACTCCATTCAGCCCATCCCAACTTATGAAGCGTTCTACCCTTTGTTTTAAAAACAAAACCATTATTTTCTACTTCAATTGTTTTGGTTGAATAATAACAATCATCCGCAAACATCAAGATTGCCTGCTTCACAACTGCTTCATAAATCAGTCGTTGGTCAGTTTTTAAATTTGAAAGGTTTGGAACTTTTTCAGTCGGAATCAAGGCTGAGTGGCTTGTACCAGATACTTTTTCATCATTAACATAATCTTCTCTAGGCTCCAAAAACGCTGGCTGAAAATGACAATTAATGGCCCTTTGATAGACAGATAGATTTTCTTTTAAATCATCAAATTCAAAGTGACTGATGTATTCTGAGTCTGGTCGTGGATAGGAGAGAAAACCTTTCAAATACAGTCCCTCTACAATACTCTCTGTTTTACTTGAGTCAAATTTCCAGGCGCTTGCTGCAAAACTTTGTAATGCAGACAAGGTAAATAGTTGTGGAGCTGATTTCTGATGTTTTTCTACCTCAACTGAAGAAATAATAGAGGTGGCTGATAATCCCCTTGAAGAGGCTAAAATAGCTTCACTATCTTTAGTTTTATCTTTGGTAGTAAAGAATACCCCATTTTCCTTATCCTCCAGCTGAAGTTTCCAATATTTTTCTGGAGTAAAGTTGCGAATCTCTAAATCATTCTCACAAACTAGTCTGACCGCTGGTGTTTGAACTCGACCAACCGATAGATGGCTACCTTTTGTTCGAGGGAGTTGTCCTCTTGCTTGAAGATCAATCGTTGCAAGAGGTGATAAGTTCATTCCTACCAACCAATCACTTTGTGCACGTGCTTCAGCTTCTAAATAGTAATTGTAGGTTTCTGAAGGTTCCTTTAATTCCTGAAAAGCTTTTTGAAGAGCTTTCTTCGTCATGGAGCTTGCCCAAAGCCGTTTCCAAATTTTCTCCTTGCCTCCTGGTATGTGCGATAAAATAGAGTACGCAATCCGCTCTCCTTCTCTATCAGCATCCGTCCCAATAATCACTTGATCCGCTGCTACCACTTCATCATAGATTCTCTTAAATTTTTCTCTGGAACCCTTGTCCTCTTTCAGATGTTGCTTAAATGAAACATTTGTAAGAGGTAATTTATCAAGTGACCAGTTGTCTGGTTCGCTGTATTCAAATAGGTGCCCTTCAGCAGCCACCACATGTACTTCAGCTGGAAAATAGAGTGACTGCCTGATGGCATAGACACCTTTCTTTTTACTAAATTCTCCCAAAGCTGTAGCATAAGCTTCTGCCTGTTTCTCTTTTTCAGCCAGAATAACTATAACCATATCATTCTCCTTCTACTTCATTTTCTGTCATTGTAAGCTATAATTAAAAAATATTTTGTAAAGGGACATTGACACAGAATAGAACGAGTTGGTATCAAAAAACAGCACATAAAGTTATATAACTTTTTACACAAAAAAGAGGCTCACAAAGAGCACTCTTTCTAGACTTTAAGCCCCTTATTTGGGCTTTGGATAAAATTTTGATTTTGTACCACCTGTCTGTTTAACTGGTAAGGCTTTGTATGTTGTTCAACACTTTTTACAATCTTAGATACTGTTCCATGAATCCGTTTCATAGATTGCGCTAGTTGTTGATCGTCAAGAGAGGTCAAATTATCAGTCCAAATTGCCATATAGCGAATGGCTTTCTCAGAGGTATCTAACCCAAAATGCTTAGAAACGAGATAACTTGTCATCTCAGCTTCAAGTTCTCTACGATCTTTTGAGACATCCTCCTTATACGAGTTAGCAAGTTTAGGATTATGTAGACTAGCATGCGCCAACTCATGAATGGTTGTTGCAACGACTTCTCCAGGAGTATTATCTGGATTCAAAAGTATTTTTTGTTCATCTGGATAAAAAGCTCCCTTCGCACTCCTCAACTCTTTTGCATCGTCTTGATAGATGGTTACACCGATACTATTTGCATAATCGGAAAGTCCTTCTAGCACTTCTTTAGTACGAACATGATCCATATTAAAATCATAATGACGATTTGGCATCGCTTTTGGATAAAATTCAGGCTTCAAGGTTGTTTGAGACAACTCAAATACCTTATACGTAGCGAATTTAGCTAAGCCAGTATTTGAATCTCTTTCATGGAAAAAGCGAGATTTCAATTTTCCTTCCTTCTTCAAAGCCTTTTCTTCAGGTGTCGCTTCAGAAAGTCTTTTATATTTTGGATTTCCTTTTCCATTTTTCACCTGATTCCCATTTTCATCCAATACAGGAATCATTTCAACCATCATAGGTCTAAACAAGGTAATATGCGATTTTTCTCCTGTCTTAACCGAAAGATTGTTATGAACAACTTCTCTTGTTCGACCTGTTTTTTTATTGGTATAGGTATTTCTAGTTTCAAATACCTGATCTGAAGTAATTCCAAGAACTTCCCCCATCGATTGCCATTGATTATAGGTTGCGACTGCATTCGCTCCTGGCCACTGTTCCTGAATCAAAGCGACATTTCTAGGTGAGAGTTCTGGAAACTTACTCATAAAATTCAGATACTCTTCTAACCGTTCTGGCGTTTCTGTGTACTCTCTCACTTTTTGAAAAGCAACCTCACTCAATTCATGAGGCGTTAAAGCAGCATAATCAATACTACTTGAATTTACTTCAGGAGTCTCCAAATCCGAAATAGGTTCCTCTTTCAGAATCTCCTCTACACGCTGAAGCAAATTAGTTTTAGTTTCTTGCTTAGAAGATTGAAAAGCTACCGTTTTTCTAGTGTCAGGAGTTTGACCTTCTCCTTCTTCTATCAATCGAGATGATTCATTTGCTTCCTGGGAAATTTCCTTATTCACCACTCTATTTTCCAGCTGAGAAAGAATTTCTTCATCCATCGATGCTAGTTCAGATTGACCGTTGAGTCGACGATAGCCTAACCCTAGCATTTGAGAAATTGGTGTAGTCTCATCTCCAATATCATAACGAATTCCCTCCTTAATCACTTCACCACCTGGAGCATAGACATCAAACTTAATTTTGGTAGGAGGGATATAGTCTTCAGTATTGCCTGCAGTTACTTGTTTCATTCCTTCTTGATGAATTGGATAAAAGTCCTGATTGGCCTTATATAGCTCCCTAGCGAAATCTTGATAAGATATCAGCTCTGTCTCTTTAAATGGCAATTTCGGCCCATCTGGGCGATCCTCAGACCATTGGAGACGTACATGGTAGTTTTCCTTATAAATATGGTCTTGTTGCCATTCTTTATAAAAATCTGAATTTGTATCTAGGAGATGATCTTCTCCAGCTGCTGTGACAATCTGATCAAATTCATCATTGTATTTCTTCGCATAGTCAAGATATTGATTCCAGGCTTGATGAAATTCGTCTGGCGTTTTTGAGATATCACTAGGCACACCTAAATTATAGACAGTATCTAAGACTTGAGTAAAGGTAGCTGAATCAAGTGAGGTTTTATTCAGTGTATTCTCTGGAGCTGGTGGTTCAGGTTCTTCAGAAACCTCCTCATACTGTTTATTTTTTAAGACAGATAACATTTCCTCGCCACCATCTTTAACATATTCCTCATTAATTGACAGTTGCTCAATGTGACCATCTCTTTCTCTATAGACACCGAGAATTGTGCCAGTATCTATATCTTCCAGTTGCTTACTTAAATCACCCTTCACTCTCATTAAAGATGCAGGGACATGAGTAAATTCCTTTTCTTTGAATAACAATAACAAATCAGTATCTTCTGGTCTAATTGCTTTTGAAAGATCCAGATTATTAAATTTCTTTACAGATGAAAGATCGTTAAACACAAAGGAGTCTGACTCTATCACCTCAGGTAATAAGTTCAAAACTTTTAGTTTATCCGACATTCCCTGCGCAAATTTTAAATCTTTGAAATGCCCTTTTCCAGCTGCAACATCTTCAACAAATGACTCAGACAAATGTTCTACCCACTCATTATATACAGGTGTTACTCCAGTTAAGTGCATCCAATTTTTCTTGTCAAATTTAACATTTAGAATTTGGAATTGCTTTTCTTCTGGATTCTTATAAACATAATGGATACTTGTCCCTGACATTTCTTTTAGATACCATTGAGCCGAGTCTCTCATTGCGTTTGCGTATAAATTTAACGTCCGCATGTTTTTTCTGAATATTTTATTTGACATTCGATCCTCATCGATGGTAAAATGAAGATGAACATTGGCAGGAAAATCAGGTTGAGAATTTTTCTCAACGGGCTGCGGTGCTGTCCCTGGAGTTTCCACTCCTAAAAAACTGGAATTGCGATTCAATAGTTCGCCCCCAGTGTTATTAGAAAGCTCTTGATTTTGATCATGAGCTTTTTTTGTAATCTCGTTTAAAAACTCTTCATCTTCTTTCAATCCACTATTGAAAGTCCAGTAATCTAGTTCAAAATAATTCGACTTTTTCAAGAAGTTCTCTAAGTCGTCAAAAACGTAGTTTTCTCGCAGTAACGCTTTATTTTCATCAAAAAGAGACTCCCAATCTTTAACAACAATGTATTTTAAACTATCATAACCCATTTGAGTAGCTAGAAACTCCGTTTTACCTGGTTCTGAATGGTATTTAAAAACAATATTATCTTCTTTCTGGCTAAGTGAACCATATTGGCGATAGCCAAACTGACCATCCTCAAATAAATAGAATTCAAGCTCACCGTCGCTTTGATAAACACGCCAATAATCGCTGTATAGCTCATCTTGTTTTAGAACAATCACTGGTCTAACTGGCTCCACTTCTTCTGAATCCTCCATTATCTTAATAGGATGAGTCTCAAGACGTGACATCAAGTTATCCAATAATTCTCGATTTAAAACCACTTCTCCCTCTTGTTCTTCCAAATAGTGGAACAATGTGTTTGGTGTTGTCACAAAACCATGGGCAAAGTCTCTTGTTCCCGATTCAATCAATGGATACTCCAGCATTCGCTCAACCGATTGTGATAGATTATCAAGGGTTCTTTCACCAAAATAAACGCCGAAACTGTCACTTGAGAGGCTTTCTATCTGCTTGTTGGTACTGTAGGCTGCTATAGCAAGTTCACCAATAAATCGGGTTGAAATATCTACTCCCAAAGTTCTCTGATGAGGTTTCAATGCTTGATACAAGGAATCTTGCTCAGGAGTCCCTTTTTTCTTGTATAAATCAATCGTTTGATCATCAATAGAGGTCAAAAGTGAATGAATGGGAGACAACACTTCCATTTTTTTATCGCTGAGATATTTTGTAGGATGGCTATTTCCTAACTTTGCAAAGACATCATACAGATAGAAATCTGGTGCAAATTCGATTGATAATTCTCCAGATTGAATCCGATTATTTAAACTCTTTGTTAATGCTTCATTTTCCCGTTTTACCTCTTCATAGCTCATCAATCTTCCAGCATTCTCCTCTGTAGTGGTAATAGATTCTTGATTATCTGGAGTTTGTTTTTCTTCAACCGTCTTATCTATACTAGTCGAATCAATGACGACTGTTTTTTTATTTTCTATCGAAAATGTGAGATTGTCCCAATTTTTTTCTAACCACCCTGCTTCGCCTTGATTTTTTTCAATAGGCTCTGGTTGTGGTGAGATTGATTTTTCCTGATTCGAGGGCGTTAATCCTACATTTTCTTGCCTTTGTTTGGCAAGTAATTCATCCACCTTCAGTCTTTCCTCATCTGTTTTCGGATGATACTTGATTTGTGAAGATAATTGAAACTCTCCTTCTTCAGTCAACTCCAGAGCAACTCTTCGTAACCCTTTTACAAAATACGTATTTGGTTGTTTTTGCCACTGGTTCACTAGCCCCTTATCAATTAAGGCTTGAGTTGCTGGTTGAATGCTCGTTTTACCCATTTGTTCAGATATGGCCTCAAGTCTAGTCAACTCTTCTTGATAGCGTTTGAGAGTAGCTTTGGTAAAGAACGACTCCCCACGTTTAGCCTTTTCTAACTCTTCACGGATTCTAGGTATATTTTGAACACTCATCTCCAGACCACTTCCCTGACGATTCAACCCCATTTCTTTCAAATGTTGTTGGTGCTCCAGGCGCTCTACTCGCTCTTCCTGTTGCCTAATCTCATCCATCTTTGAGAAGACTTGACCTTCTATTTGTTCTTGCCTACGCATAAAGCTAGCACCGCCTCGCTTATCATTCATAGGTTGCCCATTTGTCACTGCTTGGTGGGAATAAGCTCTTGAAATGGCCTCGTCTTGTTCACCCCTTAGTCTTTCCAATTTTCGACGTGCCTGGGCAAGACGACTGTTGTCAGGCTTTTCTTCCTGTTGATTCTTGAGAACATCATTCCAGTCCGTTTTATCTTGCCCTGGTCTTAGTTCTGGTAGATCCGAATTGATAACGGCTCCTTTTGCTTCCAATTCTTGAATGAATGTTCTACCTGCTTTATCATTATCTAAAGCTAGGGTGATTAAATCCGCATTTTTCCCATCTTCAAAAAAGTGATGATCAATAGCCACTTGAAGTCCATCTGCCATTTGTTCAGGTGTCCATCTTAGTGGTTGTCCTGAAATTTCAGCTTGAATTTGAGATAAATGACGGCCAATAGTCGATTCTTTCAAACCATCCATAGAAACTAATCTGACGTCCTGAAGACTATCTTTGTGCAATTCATAGTAGGACATTAAATCAATTGGACTCTCAGTAAAAATCAATCGTTTTGGACTGCCAATATCGACATGAATACCTGTCATAGGATCGGAGTTTTTCATAATCACTTTAGCATATCCATGTTTTGGCCACTTCTCCCAATTCTCCTGGATTCCTTGTAAAGAGGCTCCAACAACTTCACCTGAAGAAGAAAGGGATTTGAATACAATAACTGGCTCAATCGTATTTGTCGTAACTCCAGCAGTGCCTTCCGCAAAGTAGTCAAGTTTGGCGTTAGCTTGAGCTAAAACACCCTGTTCCAAAAAATAATCAATCGTTTCATCTGATAGACCACGTTGATTTCGTAAGTAGTCTCGTCCAGCTGATAACGGCTTCTCGTATTTCTCAAGATAGTATTTAAAATCTTCTTGAGGTCTTTCAACCATTTGAAATTCTTTAAATTTTCCATCGTTTAGAAAATCTACAGCTTGGTTAAATCCTACTTCCTTTATTGTCTCAACCAAAGAAATCACACCTCCACCTGTGTTTCTAGAAAACCATTTCCATAAATTTTTATCAGGTGAAATAACTAGGCTATCATGTTCTTTCCATCGATAGTCTCGTCCAGATCGAACCAGCTCCATCTGGAGCTCGTTTGCAACATCCAAAATATCTCTAGAACGTGCAAATTCAACACGTTCTCTACGAGTTTTCCCACGTCTTGATTCTTGTTCTGTCATATAAAATCTCCTTAAAATCCTTCATACTGTGGTTTATACGGCTCTTTCTCTGCTTGTAGAAACGTTTCTGGATCTAAGTGAACCAATTCCCCTACTGAAAAAGATTCAAATAGCTCAGAATTTTCCTTAAAATCTAGAACCATTTCTAAATCAGAATTTCTTCCTTGACCCTCAAAATGCACTTGCTTGTTATCAGCATTCATTGCCGTAATTAACCATTCAGCTGAGAAATCAAAGTCTTCAACTGCAACATCTGGAAATAATAGCTTCATTTTTCTTCTCCTTTCTCTTTTTATCCTTCTATTCTATTCAATAACCAAAAAATCCCAGTTAAAGGGACAATATAATTCCATTTTTCAACAAAAAAAGTCATTGCTTTTACAATGACTCTTATATACTGTGCCCCTTCTCCTCCAGATCTTGTCTCTCATCACTTCTCTCACGTTCCATGAGGGCTTTTTTATTTGCACGTTGGGCCCTTTGAAGAGAATTGGTCAAATTTCTCATAAAATCTGTATTGATGATTGCTTTACCTTGCGATTGTTGGACGTTTTTTCTTTGCAGATTCTTCCTTTCTTGCATTTTATGTGAAACAGCTTGAGCCAACTGACTTTTCTGATTACTTTCCTCCTCCGGCAATAATTTTTGATAGAGTGATTTGAGTTCAGAAAATCCTTTCGCATTCTCCTGTTTTAATTTTTTAATAGTCACTTGATCAGTCGTTTGTGAAATTTCTTTGTTTCGACTGTAAATCTGATGTTTCAGCTGAAAAATTGAGATATGGGTCTGTAGCTCTTCTATGTAGCTATCTTTCGTAACAGGATAGCCCTTTAGAATAGTCAGCACTCCTTCATCTTGAAGAGGTTGAACTGCCGCTAATTCTCCCTTCAAACGTTTGATAGGTGCTTGAATTGCTAATGAATCAGCCTTTTCTACTGAAAATGAAACACTATCTTCTAACTGGTTAGCAAGAGATTGTTTTAGAGATTGGTCTGCTTCACCTAGTTTATAATTTGGAGTCAGTTGCAATTCAGTCAGCTTCAGTCTTTGAAGAATCTCCTGCTTTTTCAATTCAACAAATGGCTTATCGGTTTCAAGTGGTTGAATTTGATCAAAAAGAGTTTTACGAACTAATAAACTACTCTGTTTTTCCTCCAATAAGCTCAATTTTAAAGCATAGCGGAATGTTCCTAACTCATTCCGCTCTCTTAATGATCGATCACTTTTCTTTTTAGCCGCTTCTACAAGATCTTTCAAATCAGCTGAAGAAAATAGCGACAAGTCTCTTAAACTAAGTTGCTTCTCCAGTAAGTCTTCTTTCATTTGACTCACATCATAAACTAATTCCCTAACATATTCAGGACGTCCCAAACCTGTTCCGTGTTTATCATAAGCAGTATAGACTGGTTTTGTGATTTCAATAGGTTTTGCTCCATCTTTCAAATCATAACCCAGTTTTTTCCAGGCATCTAGTGTTTTGATGACACTTGCGTTAGGATCCTGGGCTAAAATTAATTTTTGATTCTTTACTGAGAAATTGGCCAAATTTTTTTCCAGCCGAACGTCAGCTATTTCAGGAGCATTCTCACGAAATAGGTGCAAGATCTTATTTGCTAGTCGTTCTCTCAATTCCTTCTCTCGACTCGCTATTAATTGCTGCAGATGATAGCCTGCAGCCTCCTGTTGTGTTTTCTCAACACGACCATCAAGTTTCCGAATCTTTTCGTAGGTTGATTTTTTTCCAGCCGAATAAGCTCCTCTATAGGTTTCTAGGAAGTCCTTCGTTTCTTTCAGGAATTCTTGATAGAGCTCTTTCCCATCATTTTCTAAATAGGAATCCAGATAGCGATCAATGAAGAATTTACTGACTGCAAAATCTCTTGCATTTGAGCCATAGCGCCATTTTTTATCCATAGGCAAATGGTTGTAAGCCTGCTCCAAAAAATTTTTTTCAGCCGAAGAACGAACCTTCTGATCTCTAAATACAGAATTGATCAACTCACTTCTGATATTCGCCAAGATTTGTTCTCGTCGAACAATTATTCCTCTAGTCTGTTCATTCAACAGACCATGAAAAACATCACTTTTAAAACGCTCAATGGTTTTCTGGGAAAAGTTACCTCTATATTCCATTCTTCCACGAGGTCGATAGAAAAATTTATCTCTTGCAGATTCAACTTCAGATAAACCAAAATGCACATGAATATTGTCCGTGTTCAAGTGAATGTTAGCCCACCAAAATGATGAATCAGATAAGCCTTCTTTTTCAATCAACCTTGGCAATGCTTCACGTATGACAGACTTGATAGCTTGCTGATCGACTTTCCCAGTTTCCAGATCATATAATCCCTCCTTAGCCAAAAAATCATTATCAAAAGAGATAACACCCTGCCATAGAAGAGAGCCATTTTGATAAGCCTGTTCTAACTTACTTTTCAATTCAGTTACTTTGCTACGCTGCAAGTAATTGGCCTCTTTTGTAAAAATAGCTGTCATCTCTTCATTTTGATTTTCAGTAGCATAAGAGCGATTCATATAATTGATGTATTCCTGGAAATTAAGTTTTGTTTCTGGAACCTCAGCTTGGATTTTTTGTAGTTCATCTTCAGTTAGAGATTCAATATTTTGTCTGTGTGTTTCTAAATTTAATTCATTATCAACCTCAACAGCTTCGTCTCTATTGGTGTAGTCTACAAAGCCACTATTTGCTTCAGTGTATTGCAGCATGAAAGTAATACTTGGACTAGAAGATACGTTCATTATTTTCCTCTCTTTGAATTAAAATAATCCATTTTTCCTTAAAAGAGCGTAGTCTTTTAATAACGGTTGTAATTCTTCAGGTTCAACTTGAAAATCATTAATCCACCGTCCTGATTGAGAAATATGTAATTCTTTTTGCTCTTCAACAAATTGCATGGGTATCAATAAAATATTTGGTTTTTCTAACTCTGAACCACTTTCTCGTTCTAAAAAGGCGACAATAAAATCTTGATTCCCTTTTGTCCTAAATTGCCAGTGATGGGAGTTCCCATTTTTCCTTTTATATAATGAGCTATATTTTACATCAATCGTTAGACCATCTAGCCAAAAATCATATACTGGATTATTTTTCTTGAAATACTTATTCGCATCCGTTGCATCTGGAACATACTTTTGAAAAAGCTCCTCGGCCATTCCCCCGAGTTTAGCTGTCCTAGAACCATATTGAATTTTATCTTGAATTTTCAGGCAACCGCTCTTAATCAATTTCAAATGAGCTATATGAGTAGGCAGCCCTGACTGTCTCACCGCTTCATGAAAATCTCCTGTTTCTAAATAGATCTTAACAACATCTACCATTTACTATACCTCAATGAGAATGTTTAATTGTTTGACCACGTGCAACATCTTCTTGAATAACATCGTTAATCCGTGCCATTAATTCATGCTGTGTAGGATCCAGTCGTGAATGAATAGATTCCAAATCTTGAACATCAAAATCATCTTTCGTAATAGCATGAAAGTTGGTTAGTGTTAAATAGAGAATTTGATCAAGTTGACGATGAATTGCCTTGTTGTCATTTCCAGAATCAAAGGCATCCCCCAAATTTTTTTCCAGCTGAGTCAGTCGCTCATAGAAATTTTTTCCTTCTCCTAATTCAATAAAGAGTTTATAAAAAACTTCAATCAAAGTGACAAGCGTTGCTGAATTATTTCGATATTGTTTCTGCAAAGCAGACGATTCTTTCAAGTAGGATTTTATTTCCTTAAATTTTTCATGTGTTTCTTCGCTAAAATATAAGCTAAGTCTTGGATTCATTTTTCCCTCCTCAATTTTTCTGAGATGATCCTGTCAAATAATTGATTTTATATCCTGGTTGAATATTAAAGATATATACATCAAATGAGATCTCATCATCTTCAATGCTCTGTGCTTCCATACGAACTCCTCTAGCAACTAATTCCACATTTCTAAATATAGGAGTTACTCGATAGCGAACATGGTGGTTCGTATTTTTTATGTAGTTAGCAATTTTATTTTCATAGTAAACCATTGATAATTGTTCGTCTTCAAAATTTGCATTTAAAGCACGTGTACCTGTAAATAAATTTTTAGCATTCGCATTCTCTCCACTTAATTGAAAACCGATTAAGTGAGAACGATTATATAAATAATCTTCTTTCCCGTTGAAAATTATTTTTTTATTTTTCCATCCTGTGGGTGTGATAGACGAAATAGATTCTCTATCTTCAGTTGGCATCAAATCTTTTCCCAACATCGCTTCAGCAATTCCTACACGATTTAAAAAATCTAGATCAGAATATTTTTCCCAGCTGCCACTTTCTAAACTCAATTCGCTTTTTGTAAATTGTGATTTTTCATTGACGATAATCACTTGATTTTTTCCGTCATACTCCTTCGATTTCAAATCATCATTTTTCAGAGTAGAATTCAAATTTGAGTTGGGATTTTTTTCTTCAGCTGAATCGGCTATATTCAATTGATTCGGGATATCATTTTGTGTCAAGCCAGATTTGATAGCATTAAAATTGTTGGGTTGTACGATAAAGATGGCAAGAAAAATGAGAATGATGAACAGAGATTTATTCTTCTTCATTTTCAAACACCACCTGACCGTCGTTCAGCTTCAAGTGCAGATACATCATCCATAAAATGTAACCAATTTGTGGTTAGTTCATTTACAATATCTTGTTTAACATTTAAAGCAGAAAGAGAAATTTCATTCTTCAACATCAATTCTAAAATCTGACTTTGTTGTTTTTTGATATCGGACAATGTTTCCGAAAATTGATTATCGTACAAATTCAATCCGTCATTCATTACGATATTTTGAACTTGCGACAACATAAATTCATTAAAGCTTGGATAGTTATATTTTTTTGAAATAGCCTGAAGTTGTTCAAACATATCGTCGGGAACATTTCGAATTAAAAAATTTTTAGTCATCACTTTCCACCTCTCCTTCATACTCTAACCAGCGTGAAATATGATCACCATAGCAATCCATTTTTTCTTCAAATTCAGATAGTATCCTTGTCTGTTTTTTCATTTGTTCCAGAACATGGTCAGAAGCTAATTTCATATTTTCTAAATGAGCCACATACAAATCTTGAGCACGATTAAATTTTCCGTACTCAATTTTTTCACGACAGATTGAGAGCAGAAAATCATTTAATGATTTGGCTTTATTTTTTTTTGCAAGAGCTTTTAGATAGCTAACCTCTTCCTGTGTTAATCCTCTAATGAGAAGGTTCATCTGTATCCTCCATCTTATTATTTATTGTCCTAAAAGCAGGACTTCTTTTTTCTTTTGTCGAAGCAAAAGCAAAAAGAAGCAAAAAAGAAAACTTCAACCTCGCAACATCACGAACCGATTCGGTTCTATTTTTGCGGTTTTTCAACACACTAACACACACAGAGGGACTAAGGTCCTTTTTAGGTGTGTTGTGGTAGAAAAGAGCATAAGGGAAACTGATATCACGTGCCGTGATATGTTGATAGTATCAACGTTTCCAATGATATCAATTTTCTCGGTTTCACCTACTTACACACACATGCTATACTTACCTTTACACACTTTATAGGTGTTATACTTACACTGTATTTCTTCTTTACATACTTTTACTTACACCGTTTTTGACTTCGTTTAGAAGTTCAAAACTCAAAGATTAAGACTGATCTTCAGCTGGAAAGTTTCCTTCTTCACGATTTTTCTTCGCTGCTAAACGTTGTTCTTTTTCATCTTCTTTGATGAGGTTTAATTCCATTTTTAACTCTTCAAAAATTGATTCATACGACTGATTTTTATTTTTCTTCAATTGAATTTGAACATAAATTTTACCAATTTGTTTTTGAAGATTCTCTTCTGCTTCTTTACGTTCCTGTTCCAAAAGGGCAACTCTTTTCTTTGCCTCTTCTAGTTGATTATCAATTTTTTTTAAATCATTTTTGGCCATGATTACTTCTCCTTTTTTCTAATTTCGTATTTCTTATTTCCTTAATTTATTTCCTGCAAAGCTGGTAATTTTTTCTTTTATAATTTGGAAGTTGCTCCACAAATCGCCATCTAATTTTTTCAAATCAATCACATAAACTTCATGATCATTTTTCTTGATGGTTAGTGTGAAAGAACGTTCATCAATTTTAATTTCCTGTAGAACGAGGTACATTGAAGAAAACATTTCTCCTTTATACCCTGGATCACTATGATAGGTTATTCCATATTCATCAATATCCAGCGCAACCCATTTTTGTTTTCTAAGCAAACCTTTTGTACTTGTGAATACAGTACGATGCTTTCTAACTGGTTGATTCTCCCTTGGTGCTAATTTAAGTTGTTCTTTCATTTTTCTGCCTTTCTTTTTTTTGATTGATTCTAGTATAAAAGATAACTAAAAAAAATTTTTTAAAGGGACAAACATAAAAAATAAACCCCCTTAATTCAAAAATTAAGGAGATTCATTCTCTTTATTCACTATCGTTCATCTTATCCCACAAGGGTTGGAACCAAATAGAGCTTAACAATGGACGATATAATATCTTTGTCAAAATTGTAGAAATTAAAATACTAAACCATAGTACACTCATGGTATCGTAATAATAAAGAATTGTAGAAGAGTTAAGATTTACAAACCACTGATAAGTAAGAAAGGCCGACACAGTAAGTAAAATATATAGAGTGAAGCAACAATCAATCATTATAAAAAACATTACATGGTAAAGCTTTTTAAAACTTTTCTTTGATTTCATTTTATTTTACCTCACTTTAATTCATTTCTACAGTTTCAATAGGGTTTGAAAATTCAAATGTTCCATCTTTGACTGCCTGTTTTTTCTTGTCCAAAGACTCCAATTTAGCCTTCAACTTTTCAATGTTTTTATAGGCTGTTTCGATGGTTCTATTCTTCGTTTCGATGTTTGTATCCAGAGTAGCAATATTCTTTTGATTGGCTTCGAGATCATCACCTGTTAGATATTTTGCTTCTGCTTGAAGACTCGCTTTTCGTGAGTTATCATCTTCAATAGATTCCTTCAATTGAGAAATTGATGTTGTCAATTTTTGAGACTGTTCATTCTGGAAATTGATCTCTTTTTCGATTTCCTGAAGAGTAAATTCTTCTCTGGAGACAACTTCAATAGCTTTGATTTCAAGCTGAGGATTTTGAGGGGTTACAAAGAATTGTACAGTGTCCTCTTCTCCAGATTTCTTCTGAGAAACCTTTTTAGAATCACTGGATGGCGATGAAATATTCACATCAATTGAGCTAGAAGAGACTGTCTGATTCGTCACATCGATCGCAAATGCACCAAAGTTTTTCGGAACTCCTTTAATAATAACTGATACTTTATTATCAATGATTGGCACAACATCCATCTCTATTTTTGAGTCTTTATGTTGCGCATAGAGTTTCCATTTCAATCGTCTGGCATCAATGCCCCGATCTATCGAAGTCGTAGCATCTTTCGTCTCAAATTGTAAAACGATAATTCCAGTATCTGGTGAATATTCCTGGCTGACCAGTTTCATCTCACCGCTGCCATTCGCAAAAACTTGCTTTGTTTTGAGTTGTTCTGAAGTATAGGTTTGTCTTTGTGGTGAGAAAATAGCTCCCATCAAAAGACTTAACCAGGTCACAAACAACATTGAAAAAATGACTAGTTTTCTCTTAATAATATTCTCTTGAAACCAAACTTTAGTCTTAATAAATGGCTTCAAAATTGGGCTAGATTTTATCTTTTCAATCCAGCGTTTGAATATTTCAATTAAAGTAGACATTTTATTTCTCCTTCCTGATTTTTTCATAAAACTGATTTGTTAAAGAGGTTATATTCGTCTTTTTTTCAGTAACCCACATTCCATATAAAGATAAAGAAAAAACTATAATAGCTACACAAATAGTTGCAAACATATCTCTCATTAACTCGACACTTCCAAAATAAAATGATTCAAAGACTGTCATAAAAGAAACTTCTTTTACTCCTACTAATTTAAGAAAAGTTGGACTCATATTAACTAAATTTACAATTACATACGCATTAAATCCTAAAAAGAGATTTACTGATACTAAAACTAGCGAAATAAAACCAGATACACCTCCTAAAATTGCAAGAACTCGATACTTCACATTTGTTGCAAACAACATATCAAAAGTTGATACATCGTCGAAACTTTTTTGTTCACTCGATTGTTCATTCGATAATATATATTTTTTTATACCTCTCAAATGTTTGTTAGCTCTTTTCTGCTTCAAACTAGATGATTTTGCTGATGTGTGATAAAGAAGTAGTAGAAGTGTAAAAAATTTTGCCGTTCCTATCCGGCGTTTGCGCATTGCGCCGGATAGGTCGGGCGGTCATTCGGGCAGGTCTACCTTGCCAACGAAAGAGTAATAAATATCAATGTCCTGTCTGCGTGTGCCGTTCTCGTCATAGCTGCACTCATGCACAACGATTTTCTCCACAAACTCACGCAAAAGGGTAGGGGTAAGTTCTTCAAAGCTGGTGTACTTGCGGACAACATTCATAAACTTTTCTGCGTTTACCGTGGCTTCCTGCGCTTTGGAAAGCTCTGCCCGGATAGCGGCGGCTCTCTCTTTCAGTTCTTTCTGCTCGGCTTCATAGTCTGCCGACAGCTCCGTGAAACGCTCGTCTGAAATGCGCCCGGTCACGCTGTCCTCATACAGCCGCTTGAAGATAGCGGATAACTCGCTGATACGCTTCTCGGCGGCTTCCAGCTCCTTTTTCCTTGCGGCGTTCCTGCGCTTGCCCCCGTCCTCGTTCTGCTCGATCAGCAGCTTCATAAACCGGGCTTCGTGCTTCGCTGCATAGCTGGTGACTTTCCGCAGATTGTCGGTCACTCCGGCGGTCAACAGGTCGGTGCGGATAAAGTGCGCCGTACAGTCACGGGTACGCTTCTTGTAGCTCCCGCAGATATAACAATCCTGCTTGCGGGTGGCGTTCTGGTAACGCTGCTGGTAAAGGACGCTGCCGCAGTCGGCACAAAAGAGTATGCCGGAGAATAAGCCCACTTCATCATAGCGGTTCGGGCGTTTGCGCTGCTTGCGTAACTCCTGCACACGCTCCCACATCTGGGTGTCAATGATAGGCTCATGGTGGTTCTCGAAAATCGCCTGTTTCTCAATGGGGTTCTCTACGCTGTGCTTGGTCTTGTAGGACGGCTTCTCCGTCTTGAAGTTTACCAGACAGCCCGTGTACTCCCTGTTTTCAAGGATATGTACCACGGTATTGGTCGCCCACTTGCACTCATAGCCGGGGTGGTAGCGGCGGGTGCTTCCCGTCCGACGGTATTCCAGCGTTCCCGGCGTGGGGATCTCCTGCTCTGTGAGCATACGGGCTATCTTGGTCGGCCCGTTCCCGGCAAGGCACAAGCTGTAAATCTGCCGCACAACAGGGGCGGCTTCCCCGTCAATGATAAAATTTTCGTCCTCGTCCATAAAGTAGCCGTATACGGGTTTGCTCGTGACGGGCTTCCCGCTCATACCCTTAGACCGTTTTACTGCTTTGATTTTCTTGCTCGTATCTCTCACCAGCCATTCGTTAAAAATGTTCCGCAGAGGGGCAAAATCATTGTCGCCCTGTGCGCTGTCCACTCCGTCATTGATAGCGATAAAGCGGACGCCTTTCTGTGGGAAAATCATTTCCGTATACATTCCCACTTGCAGATAGTTTCGCCCTAACCGTGACATATCCTTGACGATAACGGTGCCGACTTTTCCGGCTTCAATGTCCGCAAGCATGGCTTGAAAACCGGGTCTTTGGAAGTTCGCCCCAGAATAACCGTCATCTGTGTACCATTGCAGATTGGAAAAGCCGTTCTGCTTCGCATAGGTTTCAAGAATACGCTTCTGGTTTGAAATAGAATTGCTCTCACCTTGCAGCTCGTCCTCGTGGGATAATCTCGGATAAAGGGCGGTAATAAGGTTTCGGGTGGTCTGTCTTAACATAGTGTCCTCCATTTCCGACAGCCAGCCCCACTATTCCGTATGACTATCATACCACACGCCGGGGCTGGCTGTACAGTCCTTTCTGCTTCTTTACGTCCCGTCAAATTGCCGATTTTTGTGTAGCAGCTTCCGCTTCCAGCACTTTCAGCATTTTATCGGCGGCGGTGGCGGTGGTGTCCTGCTTGAAATAGCCGGAAACGACAAGGACAGAATTACCTATGCGGATTTCCGTCACGCAATCCGGGCGGCGGGTGCTGCGGTCATTCTTTGGGGTGTTGGTCATAGGCGGCTCTCCTTTCTGTTCATCAGCTTTTTCAGTTGTCCCATTTTCTCCTGCGCCGTGGCTTTTCGGAAGTTGCTCCCGGTAAAGCGGACAGGAGAACACATTTCAATCAGACGGTCATAAATGCGGGCGTGGGCGGTGTCCTCCGGGTGCTGCAAGTCCTCCAGCGTGAGATTAGTCGTGACGATCAGCGGCCTGCCGCTGCGGTAACGGCTGTCAATCACGTTGTAGACCTGCTCTAAGCCGTATTCCGTTCCCCGTTCCATTCCAAAATCGTCAAGGATAAGCAGCGGGAAGCTGCAAAGTCGGGAGATATATTCATTCCTGCCCTCAAAGCTGGCGGCAAGGTCACCCAATATCAATGCAAAGTTTGTCATGCACACGGGGATTTCACGCTCCATAAGGGCATTTGCGATACAGCCCGCAAAATAGCTCTTGCCTGTGCCAACGCCGCCCCATAGCAGATAGCCAATGTTGCGCTCTTTCATGGTTTCCCAGTTCTCCACATAGAAATGGGCGTGTTCCATTTGCGGGCACTTGCCGTTGTCGTTCTCAAACGTCCAGCCCTGCATAGCCGGGTCTGTAAAGCCCCGCCGCTTCAACCGCTCGACAGTTTCAAGGTGACTGCGCTGTTTCTCTGCGGCTTCCCGTTCCTCACGCTCTGCCCGCTGGCAGTCACATTCTGCCGGGTGGCGGTCACGCCCCAGCCATGCGGCGGTTTCTTTGGGGAAATAGCCCTCTTTGGGCTTGTGGCACTTCCCGCAGTATAAAAGCCCGTCCTCGCCGGTGTAGTCCTCCGGCTCCGGCGTGGTGTCGGTCATATTCAAAATCATTTCATCAAATCCATTCGTCATAAGCTCTCGCCCTCCTTACAGGTATAATCGGGTATGCCCTTTTTCGGGGCTTTCTTGGCTGCGTCCTCCTGCGCCCACTTGAAAATCGTGGCTGCATGGCTCTTGTATTTCCTCCCGCTGGAAGCGATATGGCAGGATAGGCGGTCAATGTAATACTCCCACTTGCCGGGAAGCTCTGTTTTCAGCCCGTCAAGCTCCGTATCGGAAAGAATGACATTGTGGTATCTGCCATAGGCGGCGGGGGCGGGGTGTCCCGTTTCTAACTCTCTCTCTTTTTCTATTTCTATATCTATCTCTTTCTCTATCTCTATCTCTGGTGGACAAATGTCCGCTCGATATGGTGGACATTTGTCCGCCCCTGTCTGCGGCAGGGCTTTTTGTTCCTGCAAAGCCAGCCGCGCCCTGCGCTTGCGCTCCCCCTCGGTAGAGGACTGGCCGATTAAAAGCTCAATGTTGCTCATGTAGAGTGCGCCGCTTGGCAAAGGCTCCACAAGCCCCAGCTTCATAAAGATTTTCAAAGCTCTCTCTACGGTACCTACCTGCTGGCGGGTAATGGTCGCAATCATCTGGGCGGTGTAGGGGATATTCTCGTCAAGCTGCAATTTCCCGCCGTTTTTCAGCGATTTCAAGTACAGCTTCAAGAGAATGTTGGAATAGATAACGCCGTCCTGCATACTTTCCAGCAGAACGATTGCATCATCGTCAAAATAGCTCTCTTTCAGCTTGAGGTAGTAATATTTGCGGTTATCTGCCATAGGCTGCGTCCTCCTTTTTCCAGCGTTTGGAATAATAGCGAGGGCATAGTATGATAACCGCCCGGAAGCTCTGTTTGCAGTCACGGGTGCAGCCCCGGCATAGGTCGTTGTAAGTGATACGGTTGCGGTGGTTGAGGAAGAAAGACCATTCCAGCCGCCGCTTCTTGCTCATTCTCGGCAATGGTAAGCTCCTTTCTGCCGTTCCTATCGGTGTAGCGGGATAGGGGGCATTTTCTGTATGTTCTCGGTATCATTTTCGGGCTTTTTCTGCCCTGTAAGCCCCGTTTGGAAGTCGGGGAGTATTGCGGTAAGGGTTCATATCATACCTGTATTTTTGTAGGGTTTCGGTATCATTTCGGGGCGGTCTTTAACGCTCCTGTTCACGCTTTTTCTGCTGGCTCGGTGCGCCCCTTAAAATCTGGTCGATATTGCGTCTGACTGTCTGAAGCTCCTGCGCCCGCTGGCGTTTCTCCCGGTAGTCGTTATATCCGGCGTTCTTCTGGACGGTAAGCTGCTCAATCTCCCTTTGCAGGGCTTTGCTGGCTGGCAGCTTGGTTATTCCATGCTCCCGGAAATAACGGGCGGCTGTGTCCGCTATGATAAAATCGCTTTCGTGCTGTTCCCGGTAGGCTCTCCGGGCTTTCTCCGATTTCTGCGCTTTCAGACCGTCACGGGCGGGCTTCGTGCCGATATAGCCCAAAAGGTTGCGCTGCAATTCCTTTTTCTCCCGGATAGCGGCTTCCAGCCCTTTCAGTCCGGCAAGGCTCTCCTGCGTGGCGGTGTTGGCTGCGGAAATGGCAGCGTCCAGCTCGTCCGGGGAAGAAAAGCCATACTGCTGGTAGAGCATGAGGGTAGCCGACATCTGTTTGAGGTTGTGCATGGTCGCCCACTTCTCATAGCCCCGTCCTTTCCCCTCGGCTCGCTTGGCGGCTATGTCTACCATGCGCTGTACAGCGTCATTGTTCGGGGCGTTTTTCGCTTCTTTTTTCGTCCGTAAGCGGTCTTTGATACTGCCGGGGTATTCCGCTATGGCTGCGGGTTTTTCGGCGGCTCTGGCGGCGTTCTGCTCCAAAACGGAGAGGACAGCAGCCCGGTCAAAATCGTCCCCCAGCTTCCGGGCGGTAATTGGCTTCGTCCTGTCCGGCGTGAGGTAACTTAGCCGCCCCCGGCTCTCCTTGACGGTCACACCATGCCGGAGAAGCAGGGCGGCAAACTCATCAAAGCCGGAAGCAGCGGCAAGGGCTTCCCGGATAGTCCGGCGCAGCTTCGCCTTATCCGTTTCAAACTTGGTCTGCCGGGGCGCGATACCGTCCGCAGCAATAGGGGCGTTGGCTCTGTCAAGGGCAGCCTGTCCTTTCTTCTGCGCCCAATACTCACGCTCGGTAATGCGTTCTTTGCTGCCGTTCAAAAGGTCTATCTGGTAAAGCCCCTCGCTGTGGCACATCTCCATGACTTCGGCTTTCAGATAGTTCATAGCTGCGTCCGTACAGCGGTGCTTGCAGCCTGCTTTCCTGTCCGCTGGCCTGTCCATGTGGGGCAGCATGGGAACCTCCGCAATCCGCAGACTGTTAATGACGATATGCACATGGATATTTTCGGTGTGGCTGTGTCCGTCCGGGTGGGTGCAGACAAGGGCCTGGTGTCCGGGGAAATGCTCGGCGCAGAACTTCTCGCCCAGCTCCTGCGCCCGATCAACGGTCAAGCCGTTGTCCGGGCCGTCCCGTGGGTCAAAGCTGATGATGTAGTGGTGGCTCTTTACGTCCTCCCGTTTCTGGTTCTTGCCGTAGCGGAGATTGGAGCGCATACAGGCAACGGCAAAATCCTCCCCGCCACAATTCAGAGAGGATATGCGGTAGTCTACCCTCGGTATGAGCCGCCCGTCTGCGTCAAGGGTGGGCTTCATGGTAAACTCGTCATGCTCGAATGTGAGGTATTTTTCAGCGTCCCCGTAGTTGGCATTTTTAGAGCTGATATGTTTGAGTATCGCCAACGGCTTCACCTACTTTCTGCAAGACTTCAAACTTCAAGGCGGCAAGGTCGGCGGCGGCTCCCCGCACTTCCTTTTCCAGCCCCCGGTAGGGGCTTCCGTATTCGTTCAGGCTCCGGGCAATCTGGTTTAAGTTGCCGCCGATTTTCCCGTACTCTGCCGTGAGCTTGGAGAGGGCGGCAAGCAGCCCGTCATTGACCGGGGAAACGGTGACAATGGGGCGTATGGTCGCTTTCCGTATGGCTTGCCGGATAAACTCGGACTGGCTGATTTCATAAGCCGCCAGCCGCCCGGTGAAGTCGGCGTATTCTTCATCGGTCATGCGGGTCTTTACCACATGACGGCGGTGGGGCGTATTGTATTTCTTTCGCATGGTCTGTGACCTCCTTTCTCGCCCGACAGGGCGCATAGCAGGGTTTGGGGAAGGCACTCCCCAACAAGATTCCCGCAGGGGCAAAAATAAGCGGAGAGCGAATTTTGGCACCTCGGTAGAATCTTGCTCTGAAAAACTCCGGCGTTCCCCGGCTCCCGTCCTTTCCGCTAACAAAACGTTTCAAAAGGGCTTTGCTACCCGCTATTCCGGCTTATCTTGAAAATTTTCCTTTCACTACCTACAACACCACGCAAAGCAAAATGGACGGAGATTTTTAGAATTTCCCCTCTATTCCCTACAACACCACGCAAGCCGGAATAGGCGGACAATGGCAGTATTTTTTTCTTTGATACCCTCTACGGATAAGTAAGGGATTTTGCCAACTGCGGCGGCTATTTTCCCTTTTGTTTTTTCATACTGGGGATTTTCAAAAATGCCAAACAGGAACGAAAAAAAGCAGCAAATCTGTTGAATAGATTTACTGCTTTCTGGTTGCCGGCGAAGCGGCGGTTATTCAGTTGTAGGCGGTAGGGCTATCTCCCAAAGCGGAACTTGAAAATAGCTGTGAGAAGCGTCTGGGTGATGTAGTCCTCTGTATCTTGGTCTACCCGTCCATTCACACGGGCGGCACATTGTATGCGGCGGCGGTAATACTGCAATACAGTTCCCACCGCTTCCGGCTCCCCGCTGGCGGCTTGGACGATTGTTTCATAGGGGAGAAGCCTATTATTTCTCATATGCCATTCCCTCCATTTCCGCTTGGAGCTGCCGTAGGGCTTTTCGGATATGGTAGCCCGCTGTGCTGCGGCTGCGCCCGTACTGTCTGCCAATTTCGTGCTGTGGAATACGCTTGAAAAAGGACAGGTAAATCATTTCCCGCTCCCGTTCGTCCAGCCGTGACAGGGCTTCCGCAAGTAAACCGCTGCTGAAAATGACCGTATCGCCGCAAAGGGTAAGTATGTATTCCTCGTCCGGCTCCGGGGCTTGGAAATATTCATCTGTCGTGCCTAAAGGGTAGTGCTTTTCGTCTGTGAGGTATTCAAGGGATATTTCTCTTTTGTGCTTCCTGCTCCGTGTCCTCGCTGCGTTGATCGTTGCATTTCGGATAACGACTTTGCAAAAGGCATGGAAAGTGTACTCGATATGTTCCCGATATTCTTCTGTACAGGTCATGGAAAATCCCCCTTTCCTCCCAAAAGGGCTGTGGCTGGTTAGTAGTTGCTTTTTATGATAGTAAGGGGCGGCAGCACTTTAGGCTGTCGCTCCTTGACTGCCTAACTGCAAAACCGGGCGGGGCTGTCAACGGCGGGCGAAGCCCGTTCATCTTGACCGTTGACTGGCTCGGCCGGGTTTGCTATTTATCCGGCAAACTTGAATTTATTTTAAGCTATCACGTTTTACCTTTTTAAGCCTTACTATCATTACCATAGGAATTTCTTTATTGTTTTTGAAACATTCTTCATAAAATCCATCAATGACAAATCCAGCTCTGAAACAAAGGTTAAAAATATCTTGTATGGAACGATGATAATAAATCTGCTCCTCCGGCTGCCCTTCGATCGCTATATCATAGTAACTGTGCGGTGTCATATATTTTTCAGTCAATGTGATAAAACAAGGGTGCTGCGTTGCAAAGACAAAAATCCCGTTTTCCTCCAATAGTTCATAAACAGCCATAAAAAGCGGTTCAATATCCGTAATATCCATAATTGCCATATTAGAAACTGCTTTCGTAAAGGCTCGATTTCTTTTTAATCCTAATAAGCTTTCTCTATTGGTCGCATCCGCTACGCAAAACTCAATTTGTTTTGCATATTGTGATCGCCGTCTTTTAGCCAATTCTATCATTTTTTTGCTGTAATCAAAAGCGACGACCGAAGCGCCTCTCTGTGCAAGATACGAAGAATAATTTCCATTGCCGCACGCAATATCCAAAATGTAATCCGAAGGATCAGGAGAGAGAAGTTCCGTTACTTTGGGACGTACTACCTCTCTGTGAAATTCATTGGATTCGTCACCCATTGCATCATCCCAAAATTGTGCGTTTTTCTCCCAGATCTTTTTGCTTTCCTCTGTTCCCATGTTCTCTCCCACTCCCAAAATTTGCCTTTTTGCTTCCATTAAATCTTCCTTACTATATTCCATTGTTACCCTCCATAACTTCTGATTGTTGCCGTCTTGACTATTATGTATCTTTTCTTTCCAAAATGGTATAGGCTTTTATTTTTATAATGCTGCAAAACTTTTCTTCTGTAAGGTATTCAAAGGATATTTCCCTTTGCCGCCGCTATTGGAAAGCCAAAAGCAGCGGCTTTTTTACGCGATATGACCGAAAAGACTAGAAAGCAGGATATGTCATCATTTGTCATTTCTTCTCAATGTAATAACTGCATGGCATATCAAGCCAAATACAAGAGAAAAACAGCCACCGCCAAATAGTGATGCTCCCCACCCTGCACCCGACATTGTCATAAAACCGCCAACAAAGAAAATACCAATGCCAAGAAATATCCCGACACCATAAAAAAGTCCAATTGCCATATCATACTTATTAAATTGTCGTTTCTCTTTTTTTCACATGTTTCCATTTTTGTTATTACCTCCTTCGCAAAATCGTCCATGTGGACTCCAAAAAGAAAACAAATTTTTTTCAACGTATTTAAATCGGGTTCATTAACATCTCTCTCCCAATTCGATAGCGCCTGCCGGGTAACATTCAATTTCCCAGCCAGTTCTTCCTGTGTCATTCCCGATTGTGTTCGCAGATGACGTATTTGCTTTCCTGTTGTAATATCCGTCTGTTTCTGGTTCAAAATGGTTCCTCCTCTCTGATGCTGATTTTATCAATGATATTTCGCAATAGCCAGCAATGAACGTTTGCATTGCGCAAGATGTTACATTATCTTCTGAAACATATGCCGGATCTTGTCTAAACGGCTGTTCGGGCGGCGTGGCTGAAACACAGGCTCGCCGGAAGTTTCCTGATACCCTTTTAATTCTGTAATGCAGACACTTCTTCCATTTGTATAAAAATTCAAATCATTTCTATATTCACCAATACAACGGGCAGGGATTTCCCCCTTAAAAATAACTTCATCTTTTTCAAGTCTGGTTGATTCAATGATTGCGCAATACTTTGGTGCGTCATTATAAGCCCGTGAAAGATATTCCTGCGGTGCAAAAAGGGTAAAGGAAAGGTATGGTTCCAACAGTTGTGTTCCTGCTTTTTTCAATGCCTGCTCCAACACGACAGGCGCAAGAAAACGAAAATCAGCGGGGGTGCTGACCGGGCTGTAATAAACTCCATAATCAAAACAAATTTGGCAGTCTGTCACTCCCCAGCCATATAAGCCCTGCTCCATTCCATAACGCACACCCTCCATGACGGCATTTTGAAAACTTTGGTTTAAATAGCCGAGAGATACCTCGCTTTTATATTGTGTTCCGCTTCCAACAGGAAGCGGTGTTACAGTCAAACCAATAGATGCCCAAAACGGATTCGGCGGCACTTCAATATGAATCGTGTAGCTCGCTTTTTTTTGCGGTCTTTCCAGATAAATAACCGAAGGCTCTTTCATAGCCACGCCCACATGATATTTTTCTTCTAATAGCGAACAAATAACTTCTAACTGTACTTTTCCCAAAAAAGATAATATAATCTCATGTGTAACAGTATCAATGTCAAAATGCAAAAGAGGGTCTGTATCAGCAATCTCTGTGAGGGCATTTAACAGGGCTTCCCTTTGCTCCGGCTTTTGCGGCTCTACCGTTGTCCGAAGTAATGGCATGGGATTATCAATCCGTGTTTTGTGAGGCAGGAGTTTTTCATTTCCCAGAATGTCGTTCAGTTTCAAAGTATCATCAGCTAAAATAACAATTTCTCCCGGACAGGCATGGTCAACCGGGACGATTTCACCATTTGACGGAATACACATTTCTGTAATCTTTATTTTTTCCTTTTTTGACAGCAGCAGGGTATCCCGTAAATGGAGCGTCCCATGATACAGGCGTAAATAAGAAAGCCGTTTTTTCCGCTCTGTATACTCAACCTTAAAAACATATCCACATAATTCAGACTGAATATCGTCTGTTTCTGTAATGAAAGTTTCTGTAATCGCTTCAATCAGTTTTTCTGTTCCTAAATTGTCTTTTGCACTCCCATGATAAACAGGAAACAAAGAGCAGCATCTGGTTCTTTTGCACTTTTCATATTGTAATTCCTGTATATCCAAAGAATCCTCTGCAACATATCGTTCTAATAGTTCATCGCTTCCGGAAATAATCATATCCCATTTGTCCAAATCAGAAATATCGGTCATGGTTATCTTTGGCGACAGGGAAACCTCCTGCATGACAATCATATCACTGGTAAGTTTATCTTTAATGCTTTGGTAAACACGCCGCAGGTCGATCCCATTTTGGTCTATCTTATTTATAAAGATAATTGTCGGAATGTCCATTTTCTGAAGCGCATGGAATAATATACGGGTTTGTGCCTGTACGCCGTCTTTTGCCGAAATGACTAAAACAGCTCCGTCAAGGACAGATAAAGAGCGGTATGCTTCGGTTAAAAAATCCATATGACCGGGAGTGTCCACGATATTGATTTTATAATCATTCCAGCAAAAAGAAGTAACCGCTGTCTGAATGGTAATTCCGCGCTGCCGTTCCAAAATCATAGTGTCTGTTCTTGTAGTTCCTTTATCCACGTTTCCTTGTTCCGCAATCGCTCCACTGGTGTACAGCAGGCTTTCCGTCAATGTTGTTTTTCCTGCGTCTACATGGGCGAGAATTCCAATATTGATTATTTTCATGTGATTGTCCTCCTTTTACAGCCCCAAAAGGGCATAAAAATCCCCAGCAGTAAAATACTTTTACCACTGGGGATTATAATTTGCGGACATACACATATACAGCATACACCTGTTTGTGATTGCTGTTTTTCGGATATGTCAAAATTGATAAGGCAAAAGTATTCTTAAATTGGGTACAAAAAACCAAGCCCCCACAAAAGGGACTATCATAATCCTTTGTTCCCACTATTTGATTATAGTTTTATTTAAGAATACCTTGCCGCATATTTTTTACTCCTTTTTTGGAATGATGCTATTATATCACATTAGTTTTAGGAAAGAAAGTACCTAAAAGAAATTTTTCTTCCCCTTATATGTAACAATCATACCGACTTTCTGGCGTTCAGAATGGTTTCTGCTGTCTGCTGTGGTGTTTGGTTGGAATTGTCCAGCCAAAAGCCGATCCGTGGTGTTGTCTGCATAAATGTATCGTATAAGGTTTCAACCGTAAAGCCGGAATAGCCTGTTTTCTCCCTGTATCGTTCCCTTCCTTTTATTGTTTCCACATCTGGACAAAGAACGACAACCTCAACAGGGTATTTATGCGGCACAAAAAATATGTACATGTAACTAATTCAACACATTTATAATTTGAATAGGGACATTATAGCATTTACTAAATACAAATTCAATGTATACGGAAATAAAGATATAAGGAGTGGGAAGGATTCCGCCGTAGTCGGCATTGTAGGAAAATCCAAAAGTTTAGATTTTCCCACAATGCTTATCTTTTGGTCTTTGGTTCGGAATAGTGTAGTGCTGGCGGTCTATCTCTTGTTTTCGGTTGCTTGCTTCCTTACCGTACATGAGCATTAGTTCTTCTCATGTTTCTTATATCCTTTCCAAATAAATGAAACCTTACTTTTCGGCCAAACACTTTTTAGTAGCATTAAGAACGCTAATGGCAGCCTTTTCGTTTTGATTTCATTTCCAAAGTTATCACATATAGTTATCTTGAAGAGTGGCACAAACCAGATCGCAATCAGGACAGTTCCAACCACCCCATGCGCAATAGCATTTAAAAATTGATACATACTACCTCCTTAGACATACTTCAATCTGTGAAAAGCTGTCTCGGCCCATTTACTTAGCTTTACCCTTTTAGTCATTTATGGCCTCCTGAATACTTTTCTCATCTGCTACAATCTTTTCCTCCGAATCTCTTGAAGCATATAGATATTTCTTTATTTTTCCCTTACGAATCTTGATGATAGTTGCAGCTTTTTCAACCTGGTATTTTTCTACCAACTTTTGACCTTCTTCTGTCTGAGTGTCAATGTAAAATGTAGGATAGGAACCTTTATTGGCTGCATCTACAACTACGCTTTTCCCAGCCTGACAGTAAGGACAATTTTTTTTATAAAATACTAGGTTTACATTTTGATCAAGCACAGTATTCTGGTATTCCTTCTGAGTAAGGTGAGGATCATAATCTAAGATAAAATAATCTTTATACAGCCTATATCCTCCTAAAACTGCGAGACTCACAAGTAAAATGACAAGAAGAGCCCCTAGAGCTAACTTAACATGCGTAAAAAGCTCTTTCATCCTATCTCCTCCTCATCCACAAAATCAAATATGGAACCTTGAACATAATCAATCTTGGCCAATTCTTTTATTTCTAATTTCAAGTTAGTGAACGTTGTCATCACTTCTTGAAAGAGTAAAGGATCAAATTCCTCGGAATCCAATACACGGACAATTGGCAACATTGGATAATGATCTCTCAACTCCTCCTGCAGATAATCTGAAATCATTTTATCATTCGAGATAACACTATCTACTCTAATGATCGCTGGAATGCTAGAAATACTCTCCTCGTTTTGATAAAAAGTTAAAGCAACATCCCCTGCAGAAACAGACTCAAATTTTAAGTTATCCGATGAAAGTTTAAAATAATAAGCCAATGGTTCCTGACCAACCCCTGTTAGGTAGTATCCTCTAATAATTTTGAATAACTCTGACATCGACCTTTCTCCTTCCTAACAAACTTTTAAAAGTCTAAACGGAGCTTGATACACATCAGGATAGTGAATCAATCTCTTTTTTCTTTGTTCAGGAAGTGGTTTACGGTAATGCTTTTGAAGATACTGAAAAGCTAGTCCTAATGTATCAAAAACTAAAACTTTATTCTCCCCATTACAAATATAGTCACCTAATTCAAAACTGAAAATTACGTACTTCATTCTTCTTCTCACTTTCTATTTTCGCCAACCATTGCCAATAGATCTGTCTCTAATTCAATATCATATCCGTTTTCTAAACGAACTCGTTGACGAATCCCTATAAGTGAGAAAACTAATAAAGATCCTCCAACAAATATAAGACTAAATAGTCCAGCTAAAATCAAAATCATATCATTCCTCCATAGATTATTTTATATACATTTATATCTTGGTAATAATCGTAGATATAAATGTAAGGCAGTCTGCGGGTTTTTAAAATTATCCAATATCAAGCTCAAATAGAGATAGTTGTTGTGTTTGTTTAAAGCCATCTTTAACCCTTTCTATCACTCTCTGAGTGAACTCTATACTTTCTTCAAAGAAAGCAGCAATATTGGCCATATAAGCCTCCTGACGTTCTTTCTTCACCTGGATAAGGGAAAGCAAGATTGCTTTGATAGAGGCTAATCTGATGCCTCCTCCACGACCGTGTTTGACTGTGAAGAAGATCTTTTGTTCTGCTTTGAGAACTTTCAATACTTTGTCTAATGAGCGCTCAGGAATGTTCAACTTCTCTCGTATCTCTTTTTTCGTCGTCTGGATAAATGGATCCTCAGATTGATAGAAGCCTTCTAAATAGGCCATGACATCTGTTTTCCATTCATGAAGATGACTATTCTTTCTGTCTGCACGTTTCTTCTTAAACTTGTACCAACGTTGCTTCACAAAGAGATCTGAAGCCTTGAGTTCCTGATTGACCCATGCTTTACATAAAGTCATCACATAGTCACGACTAGCAGCTTCATATTTTCCTGAGTAGGCGCTTGTGATAATCTTATGATATTCAGCTGAAGAGAGTGGTTCGTCTAGATTCGCATTAAAACTAGAAAGAACCTCCTCACACTCTTCCTGATCGATTCCTGAAGAGAAGTTCGCTAAAGCTAGCGTGAAAAGAACGTTGTTTCTTCCCATCAAGGCTTTTCCACCTTTGATATTCCCCTCTCTCATCAGCAATTGATACCAGGGTTCATCAATCTGTTTTACCCCTTCAGAACCTGAAATAACCGTCAAATTTGGCTTTTTACTTGGGAAGGGAAGGTCTGATTGCTTCATTGACCAATCTAACCACTCCTGGAATGAATAGGTATAGTCAGGTTCAAAGAATTCGACATTATCAGTTCGAGGAATCCGAGCAATTCCAAAATGGTTACAGGTTATATCTACTGGTAAGGTTTGAGCAAAGTAATTTCTCAAATTTTGAGAGATTGCTTTGGCCACCTTCACCACTCGAAATTGGGAATGAGCTGTAACATAGGCTGATTCTGAGAGGACAAAATAGGCTTGAAATCCTTTATCAGATTTTAGAATCAACGTCGGCATAAAACCCAGCTCCAGAGAAGCGGTTAAAATATCTCCTGTCGTCATTTCTTCAGCTGCAGAGGTAATATCGAAGTCAATGTAGAATGTGTTAATCTGTCTAAGATTATCTTCAGAGTGTCCACGTGTAATCCGTCGACCAGCATCGCTATAGCTTCCGTAGCAATATACGTTAGGAGTCCAGTGTGTAAACTGATCCTGGTTCTCCAGCAATGATTCGACAGAGGTTAAAACAACACCACGTGCCTTCACCATATTCGCTTTTGAACGATAAGCAAATACAGACCCTCGTCTTCCTTCTTCAGATGAAGAGATGAGCTGTAGATGACTATTCTTAAATTTTTGTGTTCTTAATCCGTCTTTTGTGATGATGGATAAGCATTTTAATAAATCAATCTTTTTCATGATTTTTAGCTCTCTCATATCCCTTCACTAGTTATAGTTTGAAGTCCAATACACTTATAAAATATGGTGCCAACTCTTTATATGAGAAGTAAATCATTACCCCTCCTACAATAATTAAAAAGATACTCACCATCCATTCCCAAGTAGTTAGATTTGGAAAGAAATCTTTCTCACCACTCCAGCTAAGTCTGATGTCTGTATTTTTAGCTATGATAAATACTCCACTGAACGAAATGCACACTCCTACAACAAACAATACAATAAATCCAAAAATCATGTAATTTCCTCCTACCTTCTTCTGAGGTTTTTTATTTTAACACTTAAATTTTATTTAAGCTCTTAATGTGTGCATCATAAACACACTTTTTCAACTCGAAGAAAACGCTCATATTTTCTTCGATAAACAAGCTCTTTTTCACCTCCCCGTCTGCGTAAAACAGACCGTTTAAGAGAAAATTTATTTTCTCTTGAAAAATGTCATCTAACATCAGCTTACTTTTCTCCAAGCAAGCTACCAAATGCGATGAATTGTTTGCGTAACGCATCGGCATCCCAAAAGCGCTTTCCACGCTTTTAAAATCAAAGCTAGTAAGGGGGCTTTGTGTAATTTTTTTCCAATCTGTATTTTTCATAGTTCTTTCCTCCTATGTTCATTCTCATTTATTCAATAATTCTTCTGATAACAACCTGGTCTCTTTTGCATGTTCAAAACCAGCAATATAGGCCTCATAATCAACATTAACTTTAACATTAATGGTTCTATTATTTAAACTTCCCATGCGACGATGTTGTTCTTCCAAAACTTCTGCTGGGATTTTTACCATCAAACCAAATTCTTCTGATGATTGAACCTGTCCCTGAAAACGTTGATCTACTCCATTTAAGAAACCAAGTAAGTACGATTTCTTATAGTCTTTCCATCTTGCTCTTGATACTGTAGGAAAAAGTCGTTTCAGCCGATATTTAAGGTATAAAAGCGCACCTTCGTAAACCTTACTACAAAATTCAGCATCAGATTGATATCCAAAGAAAATTATCTGTGTGATGCCGTCTTCAGGAAGTCGTCTTCTTATCGTTTTACATCTAAAATTTTCACCTAAAATACCTGCCAACTTTTCTTGCCACCATGGAAGTCTGTATTCCCATGTTCCTATTGTTTCACCAATATCTTTTTGAGTTTTACTATTCGTTAAATCATTCATAGAAAGATTATGCTTCACCATAAGTCTTTGAGCCATCAGAAGGGCAGTCTGCCCCTCTTCATCGTTTGGTGCATCGTAAGCTAACTCTAAAAGATTTTGTATCTTCTCAATAATTTTATTATCCATATCAATCCACATGTTTATACTTTCTAGGCAAAGAACTAGCGTAATGTTTTGAATCATTGACCTTTGCATTATAAAAAATCATATTATTCCCAATAATTTCTTGCCATTTAGGAATCTCCTCACGATAAATGCGATTAAGTCCATAAAAGTTCCTTACAATAAATCTAACGGCTCCAATATGATCTCCTAAACCAACCACACACAACACATCATGTTCCATATCATATACCCAATGACTTTTTGAATTTGTCAGTATCTCCCAAGCAAATTCCCAATCTCTCTCAAGCCAATCATACCCTGGTCTGTAATAAACTTTTGTCTGACAAGATTCATCATTAAATCCATAAAAACAGTGGCTACACAGCGTTCTGTTTTTATCTACCCACCAACAAGGACCATACTTTTCATTAATGCAAGGTGTAACCCAGTCGCAAGAACATCGTCTACAAATACCCGTTTCCATTTTCTATCCCTCATTTATTCTCATACTTTTAGGTAGCTTTTTACTCGGTAAACAGTAACCTTCAGATAAGTCCCCTTTGCTATAAAATTCAGGACTATTTGTCATTATGTGATCACTTCTTCTCCATCCTCGACGAAGTTGCTTGTAAGATAAAGAAACACGCTTCTCAATCTCTTTAAAACTAAATCCCAGCTTCAAATAGGTTGTTACAATAGCATCAGCATGTTCTTTGGACTCTTCGCTTCTTGTTCTTCGCTGAAAGTTTATCTGCTTATCTTCTTCATTTAATGCTATCTGATAGGCAATAAACAACTTCCGCATTTCCATAATTTTATGTTGCCAGGTCAAGCTGTAAGGTTGTCCTGAATATCGATTCACTAAGTCCTTTACGGGTTGTTTAAATTTCAGCTGAAGAGGATCAAACTCTCCAAGATCTGAGAATGGATCAATGAAACCTAATGGTTCGCTTTGAATTAATTCATTGTATAGCGCTTCTCTGTCCATCCTAATATATCTCCTTCTGTCAAATGCACGTCATTGAGTCAAATAAACTTAATTGGATGGTTTTAGGCGCTTGTTCGCTATTCCCAGTCTTGTCATGATCGATAACGTCAAAGATTTCTAGTGTGTCTAAATTCATTACAATCTCTAATCCTACCATCGTTGAACTCCTTTCCAATAGATTTTTAAGCGAACAAAAAAGAGAACAGATTTCTCTGTTCTCCTAAAAATATTGAATTATTTGATTTTCTAAAAACTCTTACCACTTACTGATAGATTTCGGTCTTGCTTTCGATAAAAAATAATAAAAGAGACTCAAATCGAGCCTCTTTATTTCATTCATTAGTTTGGATAGATATAAGTAACATAACCTTCAGAAGTTGTAGTTGGATTGAACCATCCACGTTTGTTACCGATTGTACGATCTCCACCATAGTTTGATTCTGATACTTGAATGCTAGTTGATGATGAAACAGCTGTAACAACCGCTACGTGTCCATATCCACCGTCATTCCAACATGCAATCGCACCAACTTGTGGAGTTGATCCAGTACGGAATCCTGCAGCCGCTGCACTTGTAGCCCACTGCGCTCCGTTACCCCAGTAATCTCCAGCCCAAGGTGCTAATGTTTTAGCTCCCCAAGTACATTCACCAGTTGGATAACTTGAAGCATTTGTACTGTATGTTGGACGTTGTCTAGTAGGAGTCGGAGTAGGTGCTGGGGTGTAGCTTGAGTCCTCGTCGTCAGATGCTGATGCTGATGCTGACGCTGATGTAGATGTTGCTTGCACTTGAGCTGAGAAACTTGTGTTTCCAGAAGCAACAACTGATTGTTGTTGACTTGTTTGACGTGCTTTATAAGCTGCCTCTGCTTCAGCTGCTGCTTTCGCTTCTGCCTCTGCTGCTGCTTTTTGTTCCAACAAGGTAGCTTTCTCGCCTTCTGCAGTAGCTTTCTCTGCAGCAAGGTTCAACTCAGCAACTTTTAACTCCGCCTGTTTTGTTGTCAATGTTTGTGCATCGTCAGCAAGCGTTTGTTGGTTCGCAATTACAGTATTGATTGCTTCATTATTTGCAACTTGTTTTTCTGAGATTGATTTTTTATCAGCTTTTTGTTGTTCCAACATTTTATTGTTAGCTGATACAATCTCGCTCATAGCCGCAACACGGGAAATAGCTTCTGTAATTGATTTTGAATTTACAATTGTATTGATATAGCTAGTTGCAGCACCGTTTGTTTGTGCGCTACGTGCTTGTTTTTCCAAAGATTCATTACGAGCAACAATGTTCTTAGAGAGCTCTGTAATTTCTCCTTCAAGTTTTTTAGATTCCGCCTGTAGTGTTTCATTTTCAGCTTGCAAGTTTGTTTGCTGTGTTTGAATGGCTGTAACTTGCGTTTGGATTTCATCTACCTGTTTTTGAGCTTCTTTTTGTTGGGCTGTCAAGTCACTAATCTTACTATCTTGAGCAGCAATTTTTTCATCAGTTGTTTCAGCGTGAACAGTTGTTAACACCGACACTTGAGAGACTAATACTGTACTTAATAAAAGTGACGCTAAGATTTTTTTCTTCATATTGTGTAGATACTCCTTCTATTTAAGACATTACTAGTATACCAAAAAAAGACATAATAAATATTACGCCTTTGTTACATTTTTATTTCTTTCTTATAGATAATATTTTTCAAAAATATACTGGAAAATCACCATCCACAAAAAGTTTAAAATCATTGATGGGACAAGACTGTAGACAATGAAAACTGGCATTGATTCTACTGTCAGTCCCATAGCAAGGGCCAGGAGATAACTACCCATATCAAATAGGAAGCTCATCACAACTATTGTTAACATTCTCGTCCAACGGTTCAACAAAGTCACACTATTAAACTTGTGAAGTGAGGCACCTATCAAGATAAATAAAAGCGTCGCAATTCCTATCAAGTGGAAAAAATAGATATCGTACACCAAACCTGCTATACAGCAATAAGCTAGATAGAAGTATTCTGATACCTCAATTGTCTCAAACAAGAGAAATAAAAACAGGAAATGACTGGCTAAGTGAAAATGTGGATAAAAGGATTCTACTAATTGACCAATATGTGCATCAATTAGCACAAGAAAAGGAAGTAAAAAGAAAATACCAACTTGTTTTAACAGTCTCATTGCTAATTCCCCACTAACTCTACCACATGAAGATCTTTAGTATCAGCACTTAACTTTACTGTTACCTCTCGTGTTAGATAATCACTGCTATGAGTTGTAGCAACAACCTCTCCAACAGGAATATCCTTAACATTAAAGTTTCCAAGCCCCCCTGTAGTCACCCTATCTCCAGCACTAATGTCGCTGTTACTGTTTAATTGACTAATTTTAAGAAGTTCGGTTTCTTTGTCATAACCAACGATAATTCCATAAATTTCAGTAGAACCATGCAAGATTTTAACGGAAATTTTATCCGAATTTTCGGTATTTGTCAATAGGTTGACAGTCGTTGAATGATCCTCCACTTTTGAAACACTGCCAATCAAGCCCCCATTTGCAATGGCCAACATATTTTCAGAAGCACCCTTTGAACTTCCTACATCTATCGTTAACTCTTGCTTCCAAAATACCGGTGAACGCGTAATTACATCTGCTGCTATGTTTTTTGTAGCCTGCAATTTTGACTTCATATCCAGCAACTGACGTAGTTGTTCATTTTCATTTTTTAAACTTTCTGATTGATTAGATTCTACCTCTAGTTGATAGAGCTGTTTTTTTAGACTTTCGTTTTCATTGTAAGTCTGCGTCAAATGTCCCAAATCTGATTTGAAAGTATCAAACCACTGAAAAGGTTTTTGAACAATTCTATCTACTAAGGAAATCCCATCTCCTAGTTTCGTCACAATAGCGCTTGAATAGGTTGTCACTAATAGAACAGAAACTGCCAGAACTGTGACAAAAACGATGATTAGATATTTTGATTTTTTAAAACGGTTCATATTCCTACCTTTATACTAAAAATCTGCTACTGTGAACTTCTTATCAATCCTACAAACCTGCTAAGATTTTAAGAAAAATAAGAAACATCCCAGTACCAAAATCACAAGAATTGCCAGTGTATCCTTTTGACTCCATCTCAACTGTCTATACTGACTTCTACCCTTTCCTCCCTGATAGCCACGTGCTTCCATGGCTATTGCCAATGAATCTGCACGCTTTAAGCTCGTTGCAAAAAGAGGAATTAAAATTGGAATCATAGCCTTTACTTTTTGAACGATGCTTCCCTCGCCAAAGTCAACTCCACGAGCTTTTTGAGCATTCATAATTCTCGTCGTGTCATCCATCAAAGTTGGAACAAAACGCAAACTCATTGATAACATCAGACCAATTTCATGAACAGGAACTTTCACGCGTTTCAGCGGCGCTAAAAGAGATTCAACTGCAGCTGCCAGACTCAAAGGCATGGTCGTTAAGGTTAGCAAAGTTGAAAAGAAAATAATCAACACAAAACGACAGAAAATAATCCCAGCTTGCTGCAAAGCATAATCCGTTATTCTTATAAAAGAAAACTCAAATAGGACATTTCCACTTGAAATGAAAAAGAGCTGAAAAAGAGTCGTAAAAGCAATCAGGAAGAACATGGATTTTAATCCCTGAACGAAAAATGAGAGAGAAACGCCTGACAAAGCGATAAATATACCTGTCGCTACAAACAGAATGAGATTGGTGAGAGGATTATTGGCCCAAAATACAATCAAAATCAACAGGATCATAGCGAGCAATTTACTACGGGGATCCAAGCGATGAATGATGGAATCTCCTGGTATATAACGTCCTAAAATCATACTATCCATTTAGCGACTCCTTAAACTCCTCTATCTTGATTGGCAGTTTTTTAAAAGCTACACCCCTATCTGCCAAACGTTTACAAAAGGCTGTGATTTTAGGCACACCTAACTGTACTTTTTCCATAGAGGCTACATCTTGGAAAACTTCGCACGGTTTGCCACTTTTGACCAAACGCCCCTTTTCCATAACATAGACCTGATCAGCATATGCAGCTACATCATCCATCAAATGCGTTACCAAGACGATTGTCATTCCAGAAAGGTGGAGTTCTTTAAACAAGGTCATCAATTCTTTTCTGCCCAAAGGATCTAGCCCTGCTGTCGGCTCATCCAAAACCAAGACAGTTGGCTCCATGGCCAGCATACCTGCTATAGCCACACGTCTCATTTGGCCACCCGAAAGTTCAAAAGGACTGCGCTCAAAGAGTGACTCATCGATACCTACCAAGGCTAACTTTTCACGCGCAATTTTCTTGGCCTCTTCCTCAGAAACTCCAAAATTTTGCGGTCCAAATGCAACATCTTTCAAGACAGTCTCTTCAAAAATCTGATTTTCAGCAAATTGAAACACTAAACCAACTTGCTTTCGAATCTGACGAATTTCTTTATTGGTTGATGTAGGGGTAATGACGGTATCGAAAACTCGAACAGAACCCTTGCTTGGAAGCAATAGGCCATTTAAAAGCTGTAAGATAGTCGATTTCCCACTACCTGTATGTCCTATCAAAGCTGTATAGGAGCCATCCTCAATCATCAAAGAAACATCAGTCAAGGCTGATGAAGATAGGGGAGTCCCCTCTTGATAGGTAAAGCTCACATTTTCTAGAGTAATTCCCATAACTTGTCCTCTAGCTCTCCTTCTGTCAAATAGCCATCCGGCAACTGATAACCAGTCTCTCTCAAAGATTCTTTCAATTGATTAGTAAAGGGATCATCTAAGCCTATCTGGTCAAGATCAGCCCGAGAAAAAAGTTCTCTTGGGCTACTGGTTGACTCCACTTGGCCTTTTTTCATGACCAAGACACGGTCACTCATCGCAACTTCCTCTAAATCATGTGTAATGGAGACGACTGTCATCTGGTGATCTTTTCGAATCTCTTGAACTGTCTGAATCAGTTCTCTGCGTCCCTCAGGATCCAACATACTTGTAGCCTCGTCCAGAATTAAAATAGCAGGTCTCAAGGCAACAACTCCTGCAATAGCCACCCGTTGTTTTTGTCCACCAGATAAACGAGCTGGTTCTCTCTTCTTAAAGTCCAGCATACCTACCAACTCCAAAGATTCAGCCACTCTCTTCTTCATTTCTTCTCGAGGAAGTCCCTGATTTTCTAAGCCAAAGGCGACATCATCTTCAACAGTTGCCCCCACAAATTGATTATCTGGATTTTGAAAAACCATACCAATTTGACGACGCAAGTCCCAAACATTCTCAGAGGACAGCAATTGCCCATCTATCCAGATTTCCCCAGACTCTGCTTCGAGCAAGCCATCAATCAAACGGATAGTTGTTGACTTCCCACTCCCATTATGACCTACAATCGAAAGCCATTCTCCCCGTTTCACGTGAAACGAGACATTATTAACATCATAATGATCCTGATCTTCCTTGTAACGAAAAGACAGATCTTTTACTTCAATAATCGATTTCATTTCGAACCAAATGTCCCTTTGAATAGATGAGCGCTACCCTTGAAATAATCATAGCCAGAGTAGATAGTGAAAAACAAAGCGATATAAAGCAACAGCTGACCAATTAAATTCCAATGTAAGAGCAAAAAGATAATGGCAAACATCTGACTAAAGGTCTTGATTTTCCCTGGCATCGCTGCTGCTAGAACTGTCCCTCCCGTCTCAACAAGCAACAAACGCAAGCCTGTCACCGCAAGTTCACGACAGATGATAATAGCAACAACCCAAGCTGGAGCCATACCCAACTCAATCAACATGATAAAAGCTGACATAACCAATAGCTTATCGGCCATCGGATCAGCAAACTTTCCAAAATTGCTGACTACATTCCATTTACGAGCAAGGTAGCCATCAAGATAATCCGTTATACTAGCAACTGCAAAGATAATAGCTGCCAGCAGGTGGCTACCTTGTGAATGGTCCAAAGTCAAAATAAGAATAAAGAGAGGTATAAAGAGAATTCTACCAATTGTTAATACATTAGGGATTTGTTCTTTTTTCATTGGTTCTTCCTTAATCTGTAGTGAATGTAAGTGTTACAGTTCCAGTCTGAGTTGTCAGCTTCGAGGTATCGATTGTTTGATTGTCCACAGTCAAAGTAACTCCCTTTACCACACCCAAAGTAATAGTTACAGAATCTTTCGTTGAGACTGTTGCTTTTGCATTCTTATTGTCTGCGGATAGTGTCACACCACCTTCCAACTCACTTCCCGAAACACTAACCCAGCTAGTCGTATCTGAAACTGCCAGCTGAACAGTAGCTGTTTCCTTACTCGTTTTATAGAGAGCTTCAATGCGGTTTCCTTCGCCTGACACTGTAATAGTTGATTCCGTAGTAGAAGATGAACTAGACGTCTGACTACTAGAAGATGAACTAGTTGAGGTTGTGGAACTAGTTGAGCTCACAACACTATAATTTGCAGAAGAAGGACTTGGCTGAGTTTGGATGTAGTTCCAGACATAGTAAGTCACAAAAATTAAAATCGACAAAGCAAATAGAACGAAATAAAACAAGGGGAGATAAGACGTTTTTTTCTTATTTGATCGTCTGCGACCAGACAAGTCTTCTTCATCAACATCTACCTCTTCATAAGTAATCATACTACCCGAATCATAGGCATCCAAGACAATTCTCTCATCCAACTCTACTGCCCAGGCATATTTTCTTAAAAAAGAACGAGCGTAGAAGGTACTAGGAAGTTGATCAAAATCATCTGCCTCCATAGCTTCTAGAAAGTCCAACTGAATTTCAGTTTTTTCCTGTAATTCTTCCAGACTCAATCCCTGGTTAATTCTAGCTAAACGTAGAACCTCGCCAATTGTTTTTTTTCTCATACGTACCATTCCTTCTTTCTAGTATTAGTCATCTTTTAAGCTGGAAAGATGGTAAAATCAACTAGATCACCATCATCAATCAAACGATGTCCAGCTTCTAGAACATCCTCCAAAGTAATTTCCTGTAAAATTTTCGGAAAATCAAAAATTGTTTCTCCGAGATCCATAGGATCGTATTGGGTTGCGATAAATTCCAAGGAGTTCATGCTACTGAAAAATTCTCCAAACATCTCACTCTTAACAAGATCAAGATGCTCCTCAGTAATATCTGCATCACTACTAAACTGACGAATCGCTTTCCGAAACTGGTGCGACAAAGAAACAGGTTCCTTGGTATCCATCGTCAATATCACAAAATGAAAGCGACTATTTACCTCAACCTCTAGTGACAATGACGCATCTAACTTCCCTGTCTCGTATAATCTTTGAAAACGATCTGAGGTCCAGCCAAACATCATCGTAAATAGCAATTTCAATAAAATATTGTAACGATAAGACTCCTCTTCTGTTATTTGATCAGTTCCTCTAATAGCAACAGCAAGTTTTGGTAAAGAAACTTCCATCCGAAGGCTACCTGTTTGCTTTACAGGTTGCAAAGGTAGTTGCTCTTTTGAAACTGTAAACTGGTTTGAAACTCCCTTTTCCTTTTCTGAGAAGTATTCCTCAATGAGCTCCAAATCAATATTTCCAACTAAAAATAGAGACATGTTGACAGGTTTGTAAAACTCTGTAAAGTTCTCTTTTAAATTTGAAACTTGAATCTCAGAAATTGATTTTTCACTTCCAACAATATCTGTTGCTAAAGGAGTATCAGGATAAAGGTTGGCTAATGTTGCAAAAAACAAACGCGAGTCTGGATCATCTTGGTACATTTCTCGTTCTTGCTGGATAATATCCTGTTCCCTCAAAACAGACTCTTCTGTCAAATGAACATCTCCGACTAACTCATCTAGCAAATCTAAATTCTCTAATAGATGGTCAATTGTTGAAAAAAGATAGCTGGTTTTAGTAAAGCTTGTAAAGGCATTGCTTTCCGCACCTAATAGAGTAAAAGCAGCCATTATGTCCTCAGAGTTTTCTCTTTCAAACAATTTATGTTCAAGAAAATGTGCAATTCCTGCTGGATGATGACGTAAACCTTTGTCTAAACTTGTATAAGTTGCATCTACGGAACCAAATTGAACCGTTACAACCCCATAAACCTCATTAAAATCTTGTTTAGGGAGTAAAGAAACTGTCAATCCATTTGACAATTGTGTTTTGTAGACTGTTTCCTTTACAGCAGGATAGTATTTTTCTTCAAAAGTAACCTTTGTCATTCTACTCCTTCCATAAAGTAAATTGCTTGTAACTTCAAACTGTTGGCAGCTTTACATACCGCTTCTTTATCAACACTCTCTAATTTTGCCACCAATCGATCAATATCAAAGCTTGATTTTCCAAATAGAGCATTCAAATAGGCTCTTTCAACCAGGGTCTGTTGATTATCTTGAGCAATTAATAAAGATCTTCGAATCATCTCCTTGGTTTGTTCAAGTTCAAAATCTGTAAAGTTGCCCTTTTTCAGATCTAGCAATTGATGATTCATCATTTTTCTAGCCTGATTTCGATTTTCTCTATCAATACCCGCATACATCCTTAACAGACCACTAAACAAATCCAATTGACTAGAGACTGAATAGGCTATTCCAGCATTTTCACGAACGTTTGTAAAAAGTTTCGAATGTGCAAATTCACCCAACAAACCATTCATGACAAGCATGGGTAAATGCTCATCATCGCCATATTTTACAGGAGAATGATAGCCTAATTCCAAAATAGATTGCCCAACATTCCTCTGAACCATTCCCTCTCGTAGGACATTCGAATAAGATTGATAATATTGGATAGGGACACAATTCTCTCTAGCTGTAAGGGATAATGATTTCAGCGATTCTGTAATTTCTACTTCATTAAAATCACCTAAGAAAAAGAAATCAATTCGATCATTTTTCAGAGCATCTTGAAAGCAAGTGTAGCTGCTTTTTGGAGACTCATTTGAAATGCTATTTCGTAAATCACTGTATCTCAATTGAAGACGCTCATCATGGAAGAACAAGCTATCCAACTCCTTATGAGCAAAATAAAATGAATCATCCATATCAGTAGCTAAACTAGCCAACAACTGTCTTCTTTCAATTTCAAATAGGGCTGGCTCAAAAGCATCATCTTGAACTAAGGGAGCAAATAAAGTCTGTTTCACCAATTCCAAAATTCGAGAAGTCAAGACATTCTTTTTACTTAAAAAATCATCCCTCACATAGGTAAACGTTAAGTCAAGAATATGTGCCTGTCCCCTACGATAAGCACTTGTGGAAATATCTGTTCCATATAAACTTGCCAAGTATCTGCGAAATACTTGAGATGTTGGGTAAACTTGATTTGCCGTCTCCAACATACTCGCGCTCAACATGCGTCCTGCTATTGTCTCAAGAGATAAGGGAGCAGTAAAACGAATAGTGATTTTATTTGTTTTAAACTTTTTGGATTGAACAAAATGTTCTGAAATTCCAGGCACTAATTCCATACCTTACCTCCTTACATATAGAGTTCTATTATACCACGAAAATCAAAATTTTTCTTGTTCTCTTTATAGCTTTAAAGAGTAAAACCGTTTTCATTTTGGCTAACTTTCCTTCAGCTATTTCAAGGAAAATATGGTATAATACCAAAGATTGAGGTGAATTATGGAATACAAATTATTTGAAGAATTTATCACGCTCCAAGCCCTCCTAAAAGAGCTTGGAATTATACAAAGCGGCGGTGCTATCAAATCCTTTCTAATGGAGCATCACGTTTACTTTAATGGTGAATTAGAAAATAGACGGGGGAAAAAAATTCGTGTTGGAGATACGATTGACATTCCTGATTTAAAAATTGACATCACCTTGACACAACCAAGTTTAAAAGAGCAAGAAGAATATCAAGCAGATAAGATTGAGAAAGAGCGAATTGCTAAACTTGTCAAAGAGATGAATAAAGGTGTCAAGAAAGAAAAACAAAAAACTTCCTCATCGCCTAAAACCAAACAAGTTCCACGTTTTCCAGGAAGATAACCATGTGGCTCCAACATTTAACAATTAAAACTTTTCGAAACTACAAAGAGGCAAAAATTGATTTTAATCCAAAATTAAACGTCTTTCTAGGTCAAAATGCACAAGGAAAAACTAATATTCTAGAAGCAATCTATTTCTTGGCCTTGACACGTAGTCATCGGACTCGTACAGATAAAAATCTCATTCATTTTGATAACGAGCAACTCCGTCTTTCTGGCTTGCTACAGAAAAAAACAAGCTCTATTCCTCTAGAAATTGATTTAACGCCAAAAGGGCGTGTGACTAAAGTCAATCACTTAAAGCAAGCTCGCCTATCAGACTACATCGGACATATGAATGTTGTCCTCTTCGCACCTGAAGATCTCCAGTTAATTAAAGGAGCACCTTCTGTCCGTCGAAAGTTTATTGACATCGAACTGGGACAAATTAAACCAATCTACTTGTCAGACTTGTCAAACTATAACCATATACTCAAGCAAAGAAATACTTACCTAAAATCCAGCCAGAAGATTGATGAAACATTTCTGTCAGTATTAGATGATCAGTTAGTAGAGTATGGATGTCGCGTTATAAAGCATCGAATAAAATTTATTAAAGACTTAGAGAAATTTGGTCAAAAAAAACACTTAGAAATTTCAAATCAATCAGAAGAGTTGTCAATATCTTATCAATCAACTGTCAACTTCACTAATGAAGAAGTCTTAATGGATTCTTTTAAAATGGCTTTAGAGAAAAGTAGATCAAGAGATTTATTCAAAAAGAATACTGGTGTTGGCCCTCATCGAGATGACATTGCTTTCTATATTAATGGTATGGATGCTAGTTTTGGAAGTCAAGGGCAACATCGTAGTCTTGTGCTTTCTATCAAACTAGCAGAGATTGAACTAATGGAAAGCATTACTAACGAGTCTCCAATACTCTTGCTTGACGATGTTATGAGCGAACTTGACAACACACGACAACTAAAATTACTAGAAACCATTTCTCAATCTATCCAAACCTTTATTACAACAACAAGTTTAGACCACTTACAAAATTTGCCAGAAAACCTTAGTATTTTCAATATTCAAAACGGTAAAATTTCTGTAAATCAACCTTGACAACTTTGTAAATAAAAAAGAACTCCTGAAAATTAGGAGTTCTTTTTTACTTCTTACATAGAGTAGTTTGGTGCTTCATTAGTAATTTGAACATCATGAGGATGACTTTCTTTTAGACCAGCCCCAGACATTTCGATAAATTGAGCATTGTCATGCAATTCTTTAAGGTTAGCTGCACCACAGTAACCCATACCAGAGCGAATACCACCAATCATTTGGAAGACAATATCAGCTGCTGCACCTTTATAGGCAACACGGCCTTCAATTCCTTCTGGAACGAGTTTGTTTGCTTCATTGACCGCACCTTGGAAGTAACGGTCACTTGAACCTTTCTTCATTGCAGCGATTGATCCCATACCACGGTAAGTCTTAAACTTACGTCCTTGGAAAATTTCAGTTTCACCTGGTGCTTCATCTGTTCCAGCAAACATTGATCCAAGCATAACAGCATTTCCACCTGCAGCAAGGGCCTTTACAATATCTCCAGAATACTTGATTCCACCATCAGCGATGATTGTTTTGCCATATTCATGCGCAACTGCTGCTGCATCATAGATTGCTGTAACTTGTGGTACACCAACACCTGCAATCACACGAGTGGTACAGATAGAACCTGGTCCAATTCCAACTTTGACAACATCTACACCTGCTTCGTAAAGAGCACGCGCTCCTTCTGCAGTTGCAATATTACCTGCAATCAAAGTACGATCTGGGAAATGAGCACGAATTTCAGCAATTTTACGCAGAACTCCAGCAGAGTGACCATGTGCAGTATCAATAACAATTGCGTCAGCACCTGCTTCAAAAAGGGCTTCAGCACGTTCAAATGTATCTGAAGTGACACCCACCGCACCAGCAACTAGAAGACGACCAAACTCATCTTTAGCAGCATTTGGAAACTCAATAACTTTTTCAATATCTTTGATAGTAATCAAGCCAGAAAGACGGCCTTCCTCGTCAACCAAAGGAAGTTTTTCAATACGGTGTTCTTGAAGAATATGTTCAGCTGTTGCAAGATCTGTACCAACAGGAGCAGTGACAAGATTTTCACTGGTCATATGGTTCGAGATTGGTTGATTGTAATCTGAAATAAAGCGAAGATCTCGGTTTGTTAGAATACCAACCAATTTACGATTTTCAAGTGTTTCTACAACTGGAACACCACTGATACGGTAACGTCCCATCAGTTCGTCTGCCTCAGCAATGGTATGTTCTGGAGTCAAGAAGAATGGATCAATAATAACACCATTTTCAGAACGTTTTACCTTGCGAACTTCATCTGCCTGTTGCGCAATAGACATATTTTTATGGATTACTCCAAGACCACCTGCACGAGCAATGGCAATGGCCATTTGACTCTCTGTGACTGTATCCATGGCGGCTGTTATAATTGGGATATTTAAAGTCAGATTATCTGCCAATTTTGTTGTTAAATCTGCATCATTAGGCAACACATGACTTTCTGCTGGAATGAGCAATACATCATCAAAGGTAAAACCTTTTTTCAAAAATTTAGTGTCCCAATTAGACATTGAAGTTTCCTCTTTTCTTTCTTTTTGAGCTTGACTCTTTTTGTATTGTATCTATCATACCATTCTATGGAAATTTGTCAATTATATTTATAGCAGAAAATATAAAAAACTATCCCTGTTATTCTATGGAAGAGATAGTTTTACGATTCATATTTTATCTATTATTTAAAATAATTTAGTCCCATTGCTCCCTTAACTTCAGATAGAGTTTGCCCTGCAACCTCACGAGCTTTTTCACTACCTTTTTGAAGCATATTGTGCACTTCACCCATATCCTTAGCAAATTCGATACGGCGCTCACGAATAGGACCAAGTTCGCGTTCTAATATTTCAAGTAGATAACGTTTCGTCTTCACATCACCAAGACCACCACGTTGATAATGCTCTTTCATATCCGCAATTTCTTGAGCATCTTCTGGACGACCAAACACATCTAGATAATGGAAAACCATGTTTCCTTCAATCTTACCTGGATCCTCCACTCGAATATGATCCGGATCAGTATACATACTCATGACTTTTTTACGTAAAGTATCCGCATCATCTGCTAAATAAATACCATTATTAAGGGATTTAGACATTTTAGCATTTCCATCTAGACCAGGCAAGCGTCCTGCTCTCTCATTTTCTGGATATATCCCTTCTGGCTCCACTAAGACATCACAGTTATATGCATTATTAAAGGAACGAACAATCTCACGAGTTTGTTCAATCATTGGTTTCTGATCTGTCCCTACAGGAACATAATTAGCCTTGAAGGCAGTAATATCTGCTGCTTGCGCAATTGGATAAACCAAAAATCCTGTCGGAATACTTTCTCCAAACCCTTTCTGAGCAATCTCTGTTTTCACCGTAGGATTGCGCTCCAAGCGAGCTAGTGACACCAAATTCATATAGTACATAGATAGTTCAGCCAACTCTGGGATTTGGCTTTGAATAAAGATAGTTGATTTGCTTGGATCCAATCCAACTGCTAGATAATCCAAGGCAACATTCCCAATAGACTCTACAATTGTTTGAGGATCTTTGGCGTGATCTGTCAAGGCTTGTTGGTCCGCCAAAAAAACAAACATCTCATACTTGTCTTCTTCCTGCAGTAATACTCTATTTTTGAGACTTCCAACATAATGTCCAATATGCAATTTTCCTGTTGGACGATCTCCTGTTAAAATAATGGGTTTCGTCATTTTTTTCTCCTTCAAAATAGTCTCTTCAATTATAGCATTTTTTTGTTAAAATAACAGAAAATTATTTAAATCAAAGAGCCGATTCGCTGTAAATATAACTGTAAACTTAGTTGACATAAAATTGACAAAGAAAAATTTGAATATTTCTCTCTTTTCTAGTAGAATAAATGTATTACATATTATAGGAGAAAAACATTGCTTACAGTATCTGATGCTTCACTACGTTTTAGTGATCGCAAACTTTTTGATGATGTCAACATCAAATTTACAGAAGGAAATACATACGGATTAATTGGTGCTAATGGTGCTGGGAAGTCTACATTCTTAAAAATCTTGGCTGGTGATATTGAGCCAACAACTGGTCACATCTCTCTTGGTCCAGATGAACGTCTCTCTGTTCTTCGTCAAAATCACTTTGACTATGAAGATGAACGTGCAATTGATGTCGTTATCATGGGAAATGAAAAACTTTATAGCATCATGAAGGAAAAAGATGCTATCTACATGAAGGAAGATTTCTCTGATGAGGATGGTGTGCGTGCCGCCGAACTCGAAGGTGAATTTGCCGAACTTGGAGGTTGGGAGGCAGAGAGTGAAGCGTCTCAACTACTTCAAAATCTTAATATTCCAGAAGAATTGCACTATCAAAACATGAGCGAATTGGCCAATGGTGAAAAAGTGAAGGTTCTCCTTGCCAAAGCACTTTTTGGCAAACCAGATGTTCTTCTCTTGGACGAGCCAACCAACGGTTTGGATATCCAGTCTATTACTTGGCTAGAAGACTTCTTGATTGACTTTGACAACACTGTTATCGTGGTATCTCATGACCGCCACTTCTTAAACAAAGTATGTACCCACATGGCCGACCTTGACTTTGGAAAAATCAAACTCTATGTCGGAAACTACGACTTCTGGAAAGAATCTTCTGAGCTCGCTGCTAAATTGCTAGCAGACCGTAATGCCAAGGCAGAAGAGAAAATTAAGCAATTGCAAGAATTCGTTGCTCGCTTCTCTGCCAACGCTTCTAAGTCAAGACAGGCAACGTCTCGTAAAAAAATGCTTGACAAGATTGAATTAGAAGAGATTGTGCCATCTAGTCGTAAATATCCATTTATCAACTTTAAAGCAGAACGTGAGATTGGTAATGATCTCTTGACAGTAGAAAATCTAACTGTAAAGATTGATGGTGAAACTATCCTGGACAATATTAGTTTCATCTTGCGTCCAGGTGATAAGACAGCTCTTATTGGACAAAATGACATTCAAACGACTGCATTAATTCGTGCAATTATGGGTGACATCGACTACGAAGGAACGGTTAAGTGGGGAGTTACTACTAGCCGTTCTTACTTGCCAAAAGACAACTCAGCTGATTTTGCAGGAGGAGAGTCAATCCTTGACTGGTTGCGTCAATTTGCAAGTAAAGAAGAAGATGACAATACCTTCCTACGTGGTTTCCTTGGTCGTATGCTCTTCTCTGGAGACGAGGTTAACAAACCTGTAAACGTCTTGTCAGGGGGAGAAAAAGTACGTGTCATGCTTTCAAAACTCATGCTCTTGAAATCAAATGTCCTTGTACTTGATGATCCAACAAACCACTTGGACTTGGAATCTATCTCAAGCTTGAACGATGGATTGAAAAACTTTAAAGAATCAATCATCTTTGCTAGTCATGATCACGAGTTCATTCAAACTTTAGCAAACCATATTATTGTTTTGTCTAAGAATGGCGTCATTGATCGTATTGATGAAACCTATGATGAATTCCTAGAAAATGCAGAAGTACAAGCAAAAGTTAAAGAACTTTGGGAAGACTAAATAAGACTTCAAAACTCAGTTGGGGTAACCAACTGAGTTTTCTATCATTCTACGAGGTAACATGAAATCATTTTTTAAAACATATTGGACCTATTTTGTTTCTTTCATCATTCCTTTAGTAATTATGACTGGAGTATACCTAACTCAAGGTATCTACTGGAATAGCGATGTATCTCCACTATTAGGAGACGGTTTCCATCAATACGTTATTTTTGATGTAGCTTTACGAAATATTCTACATGGAAATGGCAGTTTATTTTACACCTTTACAAGTGGCCTCGGACTGAATTTCTATGCTCTATCTAGTTATTACTTAGGTAGTTTTCTTTCACCCCTGGTTTACTTTTTTAATCTGTCAAATATGCCAGATGCTGTCTATCTGACCACTCTCTTAAAATTTGGGTTGATTGGTCTGTCAACCTTCTTTAGTTTGAATAGATTATTTAAAGATATCCCAAAATTTTTAAAACTTACCTTATCTACTTCCTATGCTTTAATGAGCTTCACTGTCAGTCAGTTAGAGATTAAAACTTGGCTAGATGTTTTTATCTTGATTCCTTTAATTATAACTGGTTTACACCTACTTATAACACAAAAGAAGCGCCTACTATACTTTACAAGTCTGTCAATCTTGTTTATCCAAAATTATTATTTTGGATATATGACAGCATTGTTTCTTATTTTCTGGTATCTCTGCCAAATTTCTTGGGACTTTAAAACTAGAAAATCATCTTTTCTTGATTTTGTTGTTACCTCCTTTTTAGCAGGAATGGCTAGTTTGATTATGACTCTTCCTACATTGTTTGATTTACAAACTCATGGGGAGAAGTTAACTGCAATCACAAAAATAAAGACAGATAGTAGTTGGTATCTGGATATTTTCGCAAAACAATTCATTGGATCTTTTGATACAACTAAGTATGGATCTATACCAATGATTTTTGTTGGATTGCTTCCTTTTATTTTGACCATTCTATTTTTCACAATAAAATCCATTAAGTTTCACGTGAAACTTACCTATGCAATTTTCTTTACTTTTTTAATAACAAGCTTTTACATAGAAGCCCTCGATTTATTTTGGCAAGGGATGCATACCCCAAATATGTTTTTGCATCGCTATGCTTGGATTTTTTCCACTCTGTTAATTTATACTGCAGCAGAAGTCTTAAATCGTCTGAAAGAACTGAAGCTATGGAATCTATTTGTCTCACTTTTTCTGGTACTAACAGGATTTTTGGCTACTGTCTATTTTAAATCACACTATTCTTTTTTAACTGATTTGAATATCCTACTCACTCTTGAATTTCTTCTAGTTTATGCTCTTTTACTTCTTGCAGTCATTAGAAAATTTATCTCTGTAAATCTATTTGCAATTCTTTTGTCTTTATTTATAATAGCTGAGATAAGCTTAAATGCTTCATCTCAAATGGAAGGAATAGCTAAAGAATGGGCCTTTGCTTCTCGTAGCGCCTATAATAAAGATATCACTGCTATGGAATCCATTATAAATCAAATTGACAATCCGTTTACACGTACTGAGAAACTGCAAATTCAGACAGGCAATGATAGTATGAAATTTAACTACAATGGAATCTCTCAATTCTCGTCTGTACGAAATCGTTCAGCTAGCAATAGTTTGGACAAACTTGGATTCAAATCCTCTGGAACAAACCTCAATCTCCGTTATGCCAATAATAGTCTTTTAGCAGACAGTTTATTTGGAATCCAGTACAATATTTCTGAAACTTCACTTGATAAGTATGGTTTTCAAGAGATTTATCAAAAGGATCATTTAACCTTATATAAAAATCAACTCTCTTTACCCATTGCCTTTGCCACACAATCTATTTACACTGATGTAAACTTTAACAATCACACTCTAGATAATCAAGCTTTATTTATAAACCAGCTTGCTAATCTCAACTTAGATTACTTTTCCCAAATAGCATATGATAAAACAGATACTTCAGATGGTTTAACGAGCATCACAGGTTCTGCGAATGAAGATGCAAAGATTGATTATCAAATTGAGGTTCCTCAAAATAGCCAAGTCTATCTCTCTTTTTCAAATCTTCATTTTACAAACGATAAACAAAAGAAAGTTGACATCCTTGTCAATGGTGAAAAAAAGACTTTTACAACTGACAATACCTTTAACTTCTTTAATTTGGGGTATACTGAAGAACAAAAAACTTTCAATATCAGTGTTAGCTTCCCTGGAAATTCTCAGGTATCATTTGAATCTCCAGCCTTCTATCGTTTAGATACTCAGGCCCTAACTGAGGCAATCCAAAAAATTGAAGAACAACCTGTAGAAGTATCCACCTCTAAAAATAAAGTCTTTGCTACATATGAAGTAAAACAAGATACCTCTATTTTCTTCACTATTCCTTATGACAAAGGTTGGTCTGCATACCAAGATGGAAAAAAACTTGAAATTAAGCAGGCTCAAACTGGTTTTATGAAGGTTGATGTTCCAAAGGGAAAAGGTACCATTACACTTTCCTTTATCCCTAATGGTTTTGTTATTGGAGCAGCCTGCTCACTAACTGCCCTTCTTCTTTTTGGGATCTATAATCACAGACAAAATTTATCTAAGACAGAAAAAGATTGACCAATTCCTTGGCCAATCTTTTTAATCTTCTTCCATTTTCTTAGGTTGATAAGCTAGCATACCTAAAGCAGTAAAGAAAGCTAGTGTTATAATAAGGAAAATCACTTGGTGATGAATATTTCCTGTCATAGAGATTGTTTGTCGTAAACCTGATACAGAGTAACTCATTGGTAACCAAGGATTGACACCCTTAAAGAAATCATTTGTCAAAGCAAGTGGATAGGTCCCTGCACTTGATGCTAACTGTAATAAAAGTAAAATAAGAGAGAAGAAAGCTCCTATACGGCTATTCCAAGTTGTTAAAGCTGTAACCATAGACATGAAAGCTAAACTTGTAATTATAATTAGAATCAAGGTCCTCATCTCATGGTTCGCAGTCAATCCAATAAGATGGACACCTCCATAAACTAGAACACCTGCTAAGACAGCTATAATCCCATTTATTTCAGAGCGAGACTTCAACCAAGCCCAGCGGCTCTCTGGATGACGTCCAGAAGGCAACTTAGCAAAAATCATATTAGTAGATATAGCAGCAACAAAAAGAGCAACTGATATCATATAAGGAGCCATGGCAATCCCATTTACAGGAACTTGGTCATTATCTGTTTTTGAGAGAACTAGAGGATTAGATAATGTTTCTGCATTTTCAGATTCTGTTGATGCTGATTTGAGCTGATTATTAGCATTTCCTAATCCTTGTCCTAATGAACCAACTCCTGTCTGTAAATCTTCAAGACCAGAGGTTAAGCTTGTTCCACCATCTGCTAGTTTTCCAGCACCATCTGCAATCTTCATAGCGCCACTTCCTAGTTGAGATGCCGCAGAAAGTAACTGTGTTGATTTATCTGTTAATTGACCAGAGCCAAATTGTAATTTAGTGAGACCTACTATTAGCTCTGGGCTCTTATTATTCAATTGAGCAGAACCAGATGAGAGTTTTTCGATACCTGTTACTAATTCTGGAGCTTTTCCAGCTAACGCATCTACTCCAGCTGTCAAGGTTGATGTATTTTCTGTCAACTTACTGGATCCAGAAACTAATTGATCTAGACTAGTTGTTAAATTTTCATTCTTTTCACTTAGTTTATTAGCACCTATAGAAATAGTATCTAGTCCCTTAGTGTAGTTTACAACTCCTTTTTCAATTGACTGACTTCCAGGAACTAACTGATTGTCTACAGTAGTTTGTAATTTTGTAAATCCATTTGACAATGTTGTCAAGGAGCTAGATGCTACAGGTAAGAGTTGATTTGCTTTCGTCTGTACATCAGATAGATTGGTTACTTGTTGTTCTGAATTCTCTATACTTTCTTTCAATCCTCCTACTGTCGTTAAAATTGTTTTTGCTGACTCAATAGTAGAATTAGAATTTTTAGAAATAGCTTCTATCAGTTCTTTCTTTTGTTCCTCTGTGAGAGATTGATAAGTAGCTGTTGATTGAAGGTTAGCAATAGTTTTCTCTTGTTCTGTCTGACTTTTGGTCACAATATCCTGAGCAAGAGTTGTTAGATTTTGCAAAGCTTCTGACAATGTACCTTTCAGTTGAGTATTATCTGACATTGTAAGAGCTTGTAGTGTTTTATTTAGTTCTCCTAGACTAGTTGCTAATTGAGTTATTTGTTCATTCTGTTGAGATGAGGAATTCAGTTGATTTGAAATTTCTTTAATACCAGTATTTAATTGCTCCATTCCATCTCTTAGTGCATCTGATTGATTTGATAATTGATTTGTTCCATTAGAAAGTTTTTCTACACTACTTGTATAAGCATTTACACCAACTGAAAATTGATTGAGACCTATATCCAATTGTGAAACCCCACCTGTATAGGACTTTATACCTGTATTCAACTGATTTACACCTGCCACCAATTCAGGAGTTCTTGAGGTCAATTGACCAAGTCCAGTGTCAACCTGTGAAACTGCATTTGTATAACTTTGTAAACCACTATTAAAAGTTCCTAAACCAAGATGTAATTGCTCTATAGCAGATACATAGGCAGACAATCCCTTTGTAAATTGATTAGCTCCATTTGAAAAAGTTACACTTGAGTTAGCTAGAGTATTGAGATTTGTCGTCAATGTTTGACTTCCTTTTGCTAACTGATTAGTTCCATTAGCCAGTTGCTCACTTCCATCAGCTGCTTTATTTATCCCAGACTTCAAGTCACTCATTTTTTGAAATAGTGCCTTGGTGTATGTTTCAGTTACATTCGTAGAGACGGTTTGTTTTAATTGTGTCATTGCAGAATCACTCATCTTACTTGCAATAAAGCTACGGCCACTTGAAGTTTGATAATCAATTTGCATCTGTTCAGGGTGATTTGTTAGGATCGAAGTAGCTTTTTCAGATAAATCACTTGGTAAAGTCACTACCATATAGTATTCGCCATCATCTAGCCCCTTTTTCCCCTCTTCTTCATTGACAAAATGAAAATCTAAAGTCTTATTTTCTTTTAAATTAGACACCATGTCTTTTCCTATAGCCATCGTATTTCCATTATAAGAAGCTTCCTTGTCATTATTAACAACTGCTACAGGTAACTCCGATACTTGACCATATGGATCCCACATTGACGATAAAAATATGATATTGTATAAAGCTGGAATGAGAGAAATTCCTATCATTACAATAATGAATGTCGGTTTTTTAAAAATTGCTTTCCATTCTTTAAACATATTTCCTCCTTTTTTAAACATATTGTCTAAATTTTTGATATAATAGATTATACATTAAAAAATCTAAATTACAAGATAAAAAAATATTTTTTAGACATATAGTCTAAATTGTTCATAAGGAGAAAATATGAAAGAAAGTAACAAACGATTAAAAACAAAGAGAAATATTGAAAATGCCATGGTTCAATTATTGATGGATCAGCCCTTCGATCAAATTACTACAATTAAATTAGCAGAAAAAGCTGGAATTAGTCGTTCTAGCTTCTATACCCATTACAAGGATAAGTATGATATGATTGAACATTATCAAAGTAAGTTATTTCATACATTTGAATATATCTTCCAAAAACATGCTCATCATAAAAAAGATGCTATTTTAGAAGTATTTGACTATTTAGAGTCTGAACCATTATTAGCTGCTCTTTTATCTGAAAATGGTACCAAAGAAATCCAAAATTTCTTAAGAAATAAGCTTCATATCATGCTGAGCACGGACCTTCAGAAGCGCTTTATGCAACTACAACTAAATTCAATTGAATTAGAATATAGTAGCATTTATCTAACAAATGCTCTATTTGGAGTTTGTCAAACTTGGATTGCTCATGGAAAAAAAGAAAGTCCGCAAGAAATGACAGACTTCCTTATGAAAATGCTAGGTGATGTCAACTAAAAGAAAAAGAACACCAGATGGTGTTCTTTTTATCTAACTCCGCCAGTAGGACTCGAACCTACGACATCATGATTAACAGTCATGCGCTACTACCAACTGAGCTATGGCGGATAAAATAGTCCGTACGGGATTCGAACCCGTGTTACCGCCGTGAAAAGGCGGTGTCTTAACCCCTTGACCAACGGACCATCTATCTGTAGCAGATATAACCATTATATCAATTTCTTACTTATTGTCAATCACTTTTTAGATTTTTTCTCTAGAATATCTTTTAGTTTGCGAACTTTCAAACGGGTAATGGGGCAACGATGATCTTCATAAAAGACAACTTCTAAGTTCTTTCGATCAATTTCTCTCACATTTCCCACATTGACAAGGAAAGATTTATGGGAGCAATAAAATCGCTGGGTATGTTTGTCCTTTTCCTGAATATCTGTCATAGTTCCATAGAATTCTTTTGCAAAACTCTTACCAATAATCCGAAGTTTATGAGAAACTCCTGTGGTTTCGATATACAAAATGTCATGGTAAGGAATTTTCAAATCATTTCCTTTATAGTTGTAATCAAAATAGTCTACAACATCTTCGTTTTCAAGCAGCATGCTCTTAGTGTAAAAAATACTCTGCTCGATGCGTTTTTTGAACAATTCATCATTGATATCTTTATCAACAAAATCTAGGGCTGATACCTGGTATTTGTACGTTAAGGTAGCAAATTCAGATCGACTAGTAATAAAGACAATAATAGCATAAGGATTGTGATGACGGATAAATTGAGCCACTTCAAAGCCTTTTTTCTCGATTCCATGAATATCAATATCTAGGAAATAAAGCTGGTTTACTTCATCATTTTCGATATATTCCTTAAACTCACGAACTTTTCCTGTTGTCTTATATGAAATAGGAATATTCGATTCCTCAGAGATTTCATTCAATATTCTCTCTAGTCTCACTTGATGCTCAATAACATCTTCTAAAATTAATACTTTCATTCAAATTCTCTCTTAAATCTAATAATTTGTCTAAATGTGTTGTCTTCCATTTCTGTTTCTAAAATAATGTTGTCATACTTATCTAAGATCTCTTTGACATTATTAAGTCCTAGACCTCTGTTTCTTCCTTTGGTAGAGAAACCTAAGGCAAATAAGTCTTCTGAAGGCGTCATAGTGATTTTGCATGAATTCTGGATAACTATAACTGTTTCAAAATCCATTTTAATGACTGCAACTTCCATTAGTTTCAAGTAACTATCTGCAGCACCTTCAACAGCATTGTTTAATAAAATGCTCATGATACGAACAAGATCAAGTAAATCTATTGACAGTCTAGTAATGATATCCTTTACTTCCAATGTAAACTCTACATCATTATTTCGTGCATATACGATTGATTGAGCAATCAAACTTCGTAAGGCAGAATCTGCTATATTGTTTAAATCAAAGTAAGTATATTTTTCTGACCTCAATTTCTGATTTGCTTTTACTAGGACTTCATTGTAAACCCTGTTAATTTCTTGTAAATCTCCACTGTCAATCGCCATTTGCATGCTGACAAGCATCCCTGCATAGTCATGACGAAAACCTCGAATTTCATTATACAACTCCACAATTTCATCAGTATAAGTCTGTAAATATTTTTGTTCAAATTTTTTCTGCTTCAAAGCAATCTCTTTTTCAACTTGAACCTTATGAGAATTCATTGCAAAGAAAATCAATAACAAGCAAATAAAAACAATGGTTGATAAAATACTTCCGAAGCTATTTAAATGATGAGTTGTACTTACTATATCTGAAATAAACAATAAGATATGCAAACCAAAGAAAGCAACTATTACTTTTTTTAAAAAAGGGTACAGATAATCTTTATCAAAATATTTAATATCCAGATGAAAATAACGAATTATTATTAGAATAGAAAAATAAGTCATCAACAATACTACTAAAAGAAATGTACTTTTATAATGCAATACTACTTCATCTCCTGTTATAGAAGATAAGGTTACGGATATAAAAGTATGAGTACTGTGATATAATAAAGACAGTAGTAAACTGATAAAAATAGCTTTGTATTTTTCAGACTTCTTTAACTTTCTTAAATAAAGGTACACAACCAAAGGAAATAAAAATTTAGACAAAGCAAAACTATTAGAAAATACTAGTGTAATAATTTCTTCAAGTATAAAAACTGAGATACATGTGTAACAGAAAAAAACAATTTGTTCTTTTCTATTTATTTTACAAATCCATTCATAACTTTTGCTAATGATGAGAAAATAAAAAATAGCTATCCCTAATCCAAATAAATCCATTACTCTCTACCTTTATTTCATTACTTTCTTCTTGGAAAAATAAGATTACGAATTGTTTCTGAAATTCTCCAATCTCCACCCCGAATCTTCTGCAATTCTGCCTCTGTTACTTCTTTAAATTGTTCCAACTTTACTGTATTTTTCATAATGAAATCTCCTGTATTATTTTTTCTTGTAAGTTAACTTACAAACCTATTATACAAAATGAAGATCATGTAAGAAAAAATTCTTCCCAACTGTACATTTTTGCACCTGAAACGCACTTTTTTAAGAAAAAAGCTGGGATGAATCCCAGCTTCGCATCTAACATTGATCCCAGCAGGATTCGAACCTGCGACCGTTCGCTTAGAAGGCGAATGCTCTATCCAGCTGAGCTATGGGACCTAACATGACCATTCTATCAAAAAACAGGAGGTAAGTCAATCTTCTATTTGTGGTAAGGAGAACCCTGTTGAATTGTAAAAGCACGGTAAATTTGTTCAACAAGAACCAATCTCATTAACTGATGTGGTAATGTCAGACGTCCAAAACTGACAGAAAGATTGGCCCTATTTTTTACAATAGGAGCTAGACCTAAACTTCCTCCAATAATAAAAGTAAGAGTTGAGTAACCTTTGATAGAAGCCTGCTCTAGTTGCTTACTAAAATCTTCTGAGGAGAATGTTTTTCCTTCAATTGCTAGTACAACGACAAAGTCTCTTTCTCTAACCTTAGAAAGAATTCTTGCGCCTTCTGTTTCCAAGATTTTTTGATTTTCTAATTCACTGGCTTTGTCAGGTGTCTTCTCATCAGCAAGCTCAATCATTTCTAATTTGGCAAAACGTGAAATTCGTTTGGTATACTCGGCAATACCATCTTTAAGATATTTTTCTTTCAGTTTTCCTACTGTTACAATTTTTATTTTCATTCTTCTATTCTACCATATCCACACTTCATTTCACATCTTATACACATAAAAATCATTCTAAATTTCTAGAAAATTCACAGAATAAAGCGAGTTATCCACAACTTGTGTAAAACTTTAAGCTTTTAAGTTTGGATTAAGTTAATAGGTTTATAATCTTGACAAACAATAACAAACGGAGGCGTTTATGAAACACTTACAAAAATTTTACAAAAAAGGAGTTACTTTTCTTGTAATTATTCTAATAGGATTTTTGAGTGGTGCACTAGGAAGTTTTGTAACATTGCAACTTTATCAAAAACAAGGAAATCAAGCTACAAATAATAATTCTGGCACTGTAACTCAAACATCATACAAGAATGAAAACTCAACTACTCAAGCAGTGAATAAAATTAAGGATGCTGTTGTATCAGTCATTACTTATTCTGCTAATAAACAAAGTAGTGTATTTGGAACGGAAGAATCAAATTCTGATACGGATAATCAACAGATTGCAAGTGAAGGATCAGGTGTCATCTATAAAAAGAACGAAAATGATGCTTATATTGTAACAAATACTCACGTTATTAACGGAGCTTCAAAAGTCGATATCCGTTTAGCTGATGGTACAAAAGTCCCTGGTGAAATTATTGGATCGGATACCTTCTCTGATATTGCTGTCGTAAAAATTTCTTCAGAAAAAGTTACAACAGTAGCAGAATTTGGTGATTCAAGCCAGCTTAATGTTGGAGAAACAGCGATTGCTATTGGTAGTCCTTTAGGTTCAGAATATGCTAATACAGTTACACAGGGAATCATCTCAAGTCTTAATCGAAATGTTTCTCTAAAATCTGAAGATGGTCAAGCTATTTCAACAAAAGCCATTCAAACAGATACGGCCATTAACCCTGGTAACTCTGGTGGTCCGCTTGTAAATATTCAAGGACAAGTAATTGGTATTACATCAAGTAAGATTGCAAGTAATGGTGGAACATCTGTAGAAGGTCTTGGTTTTGCAATTCCTTCAAACGATGTACAAAATATTATTAAACAGCTTGAAAGTGATGGTAAAGTGACTCGTCCTGCTCTTGGAATCCAAATGGTCAATCTGTCTAACGTTGGAGCTAATGATCTTAGAAAACTAAATATTCCAAGTGGCCTCACTTCAGGTGTAGTTGTTCGATCTGTTCAAAGTAATATGCCTGCAAATGGACATCTTCAAAAATACGATGTCATTACTAAAGTTGACGAAAAAGAGATTACTTCATCAACAGACTTACAACATGCTCTTTACAACCATGCTATTGGAGACACTATAAAAATAACCTATTACCGTAATGGTAAGGAGGAAACAACCTCTATAAAACTAGATAAGAATTCTGGTGATTTGGAACATTAATTGACATCAGTGTAAAGAAAACTTTACAGAAAGTAAAAGATATGTTAGTGTAGAATCATGGAAAAATTTGAAATGATTTCTATCTCTGAAATACAAAAAAATCCTTACCAACCTCGGAAAGAATTTGATGTAGAAAAATTAAAAGAATTAGCTCAGTCAATCAAAGAAAATGGGCTCATCCAACCAATCATCGTTCGTCAATCTCCTGTAATTGGTTATGAAATCCTTGCAGGAGAGAGACGATATCGAGCTTCTCTCTTGGCTGGTCTGACCTCTATTCCAGCCGTTGTGAAACACCTCTCAGATCAAGAAATGATGGTTCAATCAATCATTGAAAATTTGCAGAGAGAAAACTTAAATCCTGTTGAAGAAGCACGCGCCTATGACTCTCTAGTAGAAAAAGGATTTACTCACACTGAGATAGCCGATAAAATGGGGAAATCTCGACCTTATATCACTAATTTTATTCGTTTGCTTTCATTACCAGAATATATCTTAGATGAAGTAGAAAATGGAAAAATTTCTCAAGCTCATGCCCGTTCACTAGTTGGTTTGGACAAAGAGCAACAAGACTATTTCTTCCAACTAATCAAAAATGAAGACATCTCTGTGAGAAAGTTAGAAGCGCTTCTTACAGAGAAAAAACACAAGAAGCAAAAAAAAAGTGATTCTTTCATCAAAGACGAAGAAGATAAATTAAAAAAACTACTCGGTTTAAGTGTAGAAATTAAACTTTCAAAAAAAGATACTGGAAAGATTATTATCTCCTTTTCAAGTCAAGAAGAATACGATAGAATTATTAACAGCCTGAAATAAGGCTGTTCTTTTATTTTCTCAACCCACAAATTTATCCACCAATTTTTTTATCAAAAAGCCTACTAAATCAAGGATTTTTCTATTTATCCCCAACCTGTGGATAAATACTGCTAACATTGTGGATTCTTTTCCCCAATCTGTGGAAAAATCCTACTATCTATGGTAAAATAAGTCTAGCACTAAACTACTAAAATCAGAGTAAAGGAGGAAAAATAG